>JANXMC010000159.1 GCA_025354825.1 Myxococcales bacterium | reverse complement strand
GCCCTCGAGCATCGTGATGAAGGGTTCCGCCGGATGGCGGGCGATCGAGGCGTGCACCTCGACTTCGGCTCTGTCCAATCCGCCGGCCGCCCAGATCGCCGCCAAACGCTTTGCGTCGAGATCAGAGGTGTGGTTCCAGCTCGCGTAGAGCAGAACCGACGCTCCGAGGATGGACGCCGCGAATGCAGCCCTCCGGACATAGTGTCGAGGAGGCGGCGACGACCTCGCAGTCCGAGAGCGGGCGCCGGTCGAACGCCCCGTGCTCGTCACCAAAGCCAACAACACGACGGCGACGCCGCCGACGCCGGCGAATTCCAAGGAGAAATCCGCGAGATCGTGGACCACCAAGCCGATGAGAGCCACCATCACTCCGAAACGCCGGCTGCTGCGGACCGAGTGGCGCGCCGCGCGCGCGACGGACCATGTGAGGCCGACGCCGATCGCGAGGGCCACGGGGATGCCGAGGTCACACGCCCATTGCGCTGGCCAGCTTTCCGCGTAAGCGAACTGACTGTTGCCCGAGCCGACGAGGGCCGCCGCCGCCAGCCGGTCGCCTTCATAGGCGGGAAACACCGCGCCAAAGGCCCCGCGACCGACGCCGAACCACGCGAATTCGCGCGACATACCGAACGCGCGGGATACGAGGTGGAGCTTGATCGCGTCGGTGTCCGTCGCTTCCCTAAGCACCGGCCTGAGCGCCACGTAGAGCGCCGCTCCGACGCCGGCAGCAAGCGCGGAGAACGCAACCGCGACCTTGCCAATCACCTCCTTGAGCCCCGTCCTGCGGGCGGCCGCGAAGACCCCGAGAGCGAGAAGCTCGCCGGCGAGAACGGCCATACCGCCGCGACTGAGCGTCAGGATCGCGGCGGCCCCGGTGACGGCCGCGGCGAGCGTGGCGCCGAGTCGGACGGAAACGGAGTTCCTTTCCAGCGCCTTCCCCACCATCAGCGGCGGACCGACGCAAAGCACGGCTGCGGTGTGGTTGGGATTGATCAGCGGCCCGAGCGTGAACGAGCTACCCGGATTGGCGAGCGCCCGGACGCCGTAGATCTGCGTGAGCCCGAGGAGCGGATGACTGAGCGCGATGACCGCGACCCCGATGACGATGACGGCGATGACCGCGGTGAGGCGCTCAGCACCGCCAGGACTCGCCGCAGCGACGCTGACGACGACGAACAGCGCCACGAGCAACGCTGCCGTTGCCGCGGCGAACTCCGTCGCCGGGGGATCGAGCGACAGGCAGTGCCATCGCCCTACCGTTCCGACGATGTGATCGGCCGTGGCCCAGATTTCGGCCGTGCGCGGCGACAGCGAATGCAACAGCCGCGGGGGGAGGGGGACCAACTGCAGGCAGCAGTAGAGCCAAGCGCCTCCGAGCGTGACGAGCGCTATTTTGACGGAAGGAAGGAGGGCGCGTTCGCGCGACCGCGCCAAGACGACCAAACCAGCGACGAGTGTCACTGCCAGTGTCGCGAGGAGCACCTCCTGATCGACGGCTCCGAAAAGAAAGAGGGGCAGGGCGAGGGCGAGCGCTAGAGCGGCACTGGGCACGCACTCACCTGCTCGTCCCCATCGTCGTCCGGACCACGTCGATGACCTTCTGCTGTTCCTCGTCGGTCATGCTGCTGGAGCTCGGCAAACAGATGCCCTGCTCATATACGCCGGCCGCGACGTCCCCGCGCACGCACTCCGCAGTGGCGAACAGCGGCTGCAGGTGCATCGGCTTCCAGACGGGCCGCGCCTCGACGCCGGCCTGATCGAGGGCGCGGATGAGCTCGTTGCGCGACACCCGGGCTTGCCTGCCGACCGTGAATACGCTGAGCCAGTTGGTGTGAAGGCCCCATGGCGCTTGCGGCATCAATTCGAGAGCTTCGAGATCGGCAAATGCGTCGCGGTATCGGTATGCGACTCGCCGTCGCGCGGCTACGCGAGCGTCAAGCACCTGCAATTGGCCGCGGCCGATGCCGGCAATGACATTGCTCATGCGGTAGTTGTAGCCGACTTCGACATGGTGGTACTCAAGCACAGGCTCGCGGGCCTGAGTCGACCAATAGCGGACACGATCGACCAGGGCGCGGTCGGAGGACGCGAGCATGCCCCCACCCGTCGTCGTGATGATCTTGTTGCCGTTGAAGGAGAACGCCGACACGCCAGCCAGCGCGCCAGCCTGGCGGCCCTTGTACGTCGCGCCAAGCGCCTCGGCTGCGTCCTCGAGAATGGGAACTTCGTAGCGCGCACAGACGTCGGCGATACTGTCCATGTCCGCGGTCTGCCCGTAGAGATGTACGACCACCACCGCCTTGGGAAGCGTCGCCCGAGCCGCCCTTTGCGCGAGAAAATCGGAGAGCAGCTGCGGATCCAGATTCCAGCTGCTCGCTTCACTGTCGACGAACACGGCCTTGGCGCCGAGATAGCCGATGGGATTCACGGAGGCGACGAAGGTCAGGGTCGGTGCGACGACCTCGTCCCCCGGCCCCACGCCGAGCAGTCTCAGTCCGAGGTGCAGTGCAGCGGTGCCGCTGGCGAGAGCCACCGAAGGCCGACCGATCTTGGCCGTGAACTCCTGCTCGAAGGCATCGATGTTGGGACCGACGGTCGAAAGCCAATTCGAGGCGAAGGCTTCTCGGACGAACCCCTCTTCCGCGCCACCCATGTGAGGAACTGAGAGCAAAATTCGTTTCATAGGCACCTGCAGTCGATCGCTTCGATTTTGCGCTGACAAGAACGACGTCTAAAGGCTCAAGAGACGCGTGGACGGGCTGGAACACCCATCGTGACAACACCGTCGGCGACATCACGTGCGACGGCTGCAGCGGCCCCCACAGTACAGAACCGTCCGACGCGGACACCCGGAAGAACCACGGCACCAAGTCCGACGTGGCTCTCCTCGCCGAGGACGACGTTACCACCGAGTGCAGCGCCGGGCGACACGTGAGCCCAGTCGCCGATGACGTTGTCGTGCTCGATTGTCGCGTTGGAGTTCACGATCACTCCGGAGCCGAGGATCGCGTCGGCGTTCACGACCGCACCGGCCATGATCACCGTTCCGTCGCCGACGCGAGCCGATCCGGCCACCGTTGCACGCGGATGAATTGCGCTATGAAGGGTCACGCCACTCGCGAGGAGGCGTTCGCCGACTCGCCGGCGCGCTCGGTTGGCCCCGATTCCCAACGCCACTCGGACCGTCTCGCGGTGGGCGACGGCCCATTCGCCGGACCCGAGGACTGGCACCCCGCCGACCACTCGACTCGCCATCGTCTCGTCGTCATCCACGAAACCGAGGAGGACGTCGCCTCGAGCGGTCACGATGTCAGCGACGACCTTTCCATGTCCGCTCGCGCCGTAGACCACGACCCTCTCAGGCATGCGCTCGCTCGTCGTCCGTCGCTGGTTTCTGCTTGGAGCCGGTGAACTCTTCGGTCGTGGCAAAACCTGCCCCGCGGGTGATTCCCTCCCGCTTGAGCACGTAACTGCACGTGCGCACAGCGATGCGCATATCGAGAACCAGGCTCCAGTTGTCGACGTACCAGACGTCGAGAGCTAGCTTCTCGTCCCAAGCGATCGCATTTCGACCGTGGATCTGTGCCCACCCCGTGATCCCCGGCATCACGTCGTGGCGACGCGCTTGGTTCGTGTCGTAGAGGGGCAGGTATTTCGTGAGCAGCGGGCGAGGACCGACGAAACTGATGTCTCCACGGAGGACGTTGAAGAGCTGGGGCAGCTCATCGAGGCTCGTCGCCCGAAGGAACTTTCCGAGCTGGGTCAGCCGCTGGTCGTCCGAAAGAAGGCGCCCATCCGAGTCACTCTCCTCGCTCATGGTGCGGAACTTGAAGATCTCGAAGCTTCGCCCGTCGCGCCCCGGTCGTTTCTGCCGAAAGAGAGTCGGGCCCGGCATTGCCCACTTGATGGCAGCCCCGACGACCAGAATGACCGGCGCGCACGCGACGAGAGCCGAACCGGCACCGACGATGTCGACGGTCCGTTTGACCAGTGCGCGCCATCCCCGCTGTCTCATTGTTCTTGCGCCGCGGCTCAGGTCAGGTCGCAATCGCGGGCACGGCGTTTTCGGGGGCTTCGCTCGTGGCCGGGATCGTGCGGGAGGCCTTCACCCCCAGCGTGGCTTCCGGGACGACGACGCCGATCGCCGACCGAACGGTTTCCACACTCCCACTGTTCGAGGCAAGACGGTCCAATCGATCGACGGCCGCGCGAATCTCATCGTGGTTTTGCGGCGCGATCCGCGCAACACGAATCTTCGGATGCCGCGTCATGGCCGCAGACTCTTCATCGAACATCAGCTCTTCGTAGAGCTTCTCACCCGGTCGCTGGCCGATGAACTCGATCTCGATGTCGACGTCAGGTCGTAGTCCCGAGAGGGTGATCATGTCGCGCGCCAGGTCGACCACCTTGACGAGCTCACCCATGTCGAGAATGAAAATCTCTCCTCCCGAGCCGAGCGCCCCGGCTTGCAGCACGAGTTGTGACGCCTCGGGAATCGTCATGAAGTAGCGACGCATTTCCGGGTGAGTCACCTGGACGGGCCCGCCCGACTCGATCTGCGCGCGGAAAATCGGCACGACACTTCCAGCGCTGCCCAGGACGTTGCCGAATCGCACGGCGACGAACCGCGTCTGACTGCGCCCCGTCAAGCTCTGCACGTACATCTCGGCGACTCGCTTGGTGGCTCCCATCACCGACGTCGGGTGCACGGCCTTGTCCGTGGAAATCAGCACGAACGCGTCACAGCCGTGGCTGGCAGCGGCATCGGCGACCACGCGTGTTCCCGCGACGTTGTTGCGGATGGCCTCGGTGGGATTCGCCTCCATCAGGGGGACGTGTTTGTGCGCCGCCGCGTGGTAGACGACGTCTGGCGCAATCTCCTCGAAGACCCTCGCAATGCGCTGGGGATCGCGAATGTCGGCGAGAAGGGTCCTGAACTCCATCTCGGGGAACTTCGCGCGGAGCTCTCGTTCGAGGAAGAACAGGCCGTTTTCGTTGTGGTCCACCAGGGCGACCAGCGCCGGCTCGAACACCGCGATCTGACGAACGAGCTCGCTCCCGATGCTGCCCGCCGCTCCCGTGACGAGAATTCGTCGGCCAGCGAGGAACTTGGAGATCTCGTCCGTTTCGAGCGTAACGGCATCGCGGCGCAAGAGGTCTTCGATGGCAACGTCCCTCAACAGGGAGACATGGACCTGACCGTCTGCGATCGATTGGAGGCTCGGGAGGGTCTGCAGAGAGATGCCCAAGTCCCTGCAGAGGCTGAGAATCTCACGGGTCCGCTTTCCGGCCGCACCGGGAATGGCCAGCACGGCGCGCTTGGCCCCGGTCGTCTCGAGGACGCGTTCCATCGTCGACCGATCGATCGGCCCCTCGACCCGGACGCCATGGATTCGAGCGCCCACCTTGGCGACATCGTCATCGAGAATGCAGGCGATCCGCATCGTCGGGGTCCCCGATCGCAGAACGTCGCGCAACAGCAGCTCGCCCGCATTTCCCGCGCCAAGGAGCACCACGGGCGGCACCAACGCGTCCGAGCTCCGCGCGATTCCAGCGTTTCGGTCACCAAACGAGCGAATGACGAACCGCATCCCGCCAGCCGCCGCGAGCGCCGTCAGCCATTCCAGGAAGTAGATGGACCGAGGGACACGGAACCACTCGGAGAAGACCGCGCACATGGCGAGCCCTATGGTGCCGAATGTGGTCGCGCGAACGATGGCGCGAAGCTCGGGCATCCCGGCATAGCGAAGGATTCCGTGAAAGAGACCGCCGTGATAGAATGCGAATATTCGGATGACGAGAAGTACTGGCAAGGCACGGAGCCCGGCCATGGCGAATTCCGGTGGGATCGCCCCCTCGAAGCGCAGTGCGAGCGAGAGGCCCATCGCCAACGTCCACAGCAATGTGTGGACGGCGATCGTGAGAGCTCGGCGTTTAATGGATACGAGGGTCATCGTGGGATACGCTTGGGACCGCGAATGCTAGCCGTATCTACGGCGGGACCACAAGGTCTGCCTCGCCTACTTCGTTGCCGAAGGCTCGGCCGCCATTCGCGTCTCAGGTGGACAGGCGCCTGGCCCATCGCCGTCGCATTCCCGTGAGTACGAGGGCAGCCAGCATTGCCGCGACCGCGGAGGAGACGGGCCGGCCGGGAGCCGTACGACATCCACAACCGCTGCCGCTCGCGTCGTCCGGCGAGCCGCCGGTGTCGCTCGCGCCCGCATCGGCCCCCGCATCGATTCCGACTTCGGAGCCGGTGTCGCTACTCGCATCGGCGTCGGAGGCGTCAGCGCCAGCATCCGGCACGGTGGTCCCGTTGATGAAGACACCGTCCGACGGCATGTCCGGGCTCACGCCCGCGGCACCGACTGCACGGACGGAGAAGAAGTACTCACTTCCCGCCGTCAAGGTCAGCTTCGAGATCGTCGCGGTCTTGACATTGCCGACGTCGGTCCAGGTCGGAGTGGTGAGCGGGTGACCGTCGGACCCGACCACGGCAACTTGATAGGAGCTTGCACCGGCGACCGCATCCCACTTTCCGCTGAGGGTGGTGCGATTGTCGACCGAGTCGACGTCGACGTCGGTAATGCCGTGTTCGGGGTCGGTGTCGATGACCGAGGTGGGTGCCGGCAGCTGTTCCTGTTTCAAGCCGTACAGGTAACCGTCGCCAACGCTGACGATGATCTCGTCCTTTCCGTCGCCGTCGGTGTCGCCGAACACCGGCTCTCCCACTGGCGCGTTGAAGTTGTGGGTCAAGACCAAAGCGCTCGAGCAGGGATCGACGCCGTAGAGCCAACCGTCGCTCGAGCCGACCATCGCCGTCGGCCGACCGCTCCCGCCGATGTTTCCATGAATCGTCGCCGACGTGAGCTGGCCATTGTGCGCAGAAGCGGCAGCCGCAGCCGCTTCGTCCGCGTACTTCGCGCCGCCAGCGAGCACCATCGTCGTGCTGGTTCCTGCTCCCGCACCGGAGAGCGTGGTCAACTTCAGGCGGGAACGGAACTTGAGCGATCCCTCGACGAGAACGGGGGCCTTTCCCCCGCAGCTGACGACAGCCCCGTAGGGGAAAGGCTGGTCACTGACCTTGCCCGTCCACAGAGAAGTCTTCAGGTCGTGCGACCAAGTCGAGGCAAAGTTAAATCCACCCTGCAGGGTGACTTCAGAGACTCCATCGCCGTCGACGTCGAAGATCGTCGGCATGAAGTACGCGTCGGCCGTTCCGCCGCCGACAATCTGCGCCCCGCTCACGCCGGAAAGGACCCGCGTTCCTGCTGCCTGCAGGACGACGTCGCTGACTCCGTCGCCGTTCCAGTCGGCAAGGGAAATGCCGGCGGGCTGACGACCGAAGGTGTCGTCGAACGCCGGAGCATTCCACAGCGTCGCGCCGCTGGCGCCGGACACTCCGCGCGTCTGAATGAAGAGGTCGAACGGCTTTCCCCACTGGAACACCAGATCGGGAACACCGTCTGTATCGAGGCGTCCTGGGACGACGTCGCCGAGCGGTATTCCCTCGACGCCGACGCTCCAAAGCGCGGCGCCCGCCGCCGACAGTGCCGCAACCTCGTACCTCGGAGGATCGGTTGCCGGCGTGGTGATGCCGCGACAGGCGACGCCGACCTTGCTGCCACCATCGAGCTTGTCGACGATGGCTGCGGCGTTGGTATACGGTCGCGCCCAGACCGGAAGCGGCGGCGCTACGATGGAGGCATCCCGGGGATCGAGACGAAGGAGCGTTCCGCGACTGTCCGAGATGAGAACGGATTGGCCCGTGGCTCCGAGCGCGCCGACGATCGGCCCACTCGTGAGATTTCGCCAGAACCCGTTGGCGTAGTAGCCGCCGATACGCAGGAGACTCTTCTCGGCGACGGTGGGCTTGAGCGACTTGTCGAGCACGGTGACGAAGCCGTCCAGGCGGGCGGTGACGAGGCGGCCGACATCTTTCGTGTTCGGCGGCAACCAGGTAGCCGAGATGCTCGTCGCCGCCGGCAGCACGTACGTTCCCACCAGGGATGGAGTACCGGTTGCGGCGCGATAAGCGCTAATGGACGCTATTGGCACGCCATCGCCAGTGAAGAGAGAAGCGACGCCGCTCCCGTCGATATCCTCCTGAACGGTCGCCTGGTTCAGGGAGGTCACTCGAACCTTGCGGGGGTCGGGTGACGACAACACGGCATGGCCTGCTAGGGTCCACCGACTCGTCGTCGCCGGCGTCGCCGCGCGCGAGAAGGACCACCCAGTCAGCATCGCCGAAGCAGTGGTCAGCACCAGTGCCTTCTTGGCGCTCTCCAGTGGGGCGACGCCCGAAACCCGCTGTCCGGCCAGCGTCGCCAGCGTCGCGCCCGACGTCGCATCGAGAATGAAGGTGGAATCGACGTCGGTGGTCGAGCGACCGGTTAGAATTACCTCCTTCACGCCGTCGCCGTCGAGGTCATAGACGAGCTCCGGCGCAGGGATGAGCGCGCCCGACACCTCGCCCACGTCCTTGCTCCACGCTAGGGTCACCGACTTGCTCGTCACGTCGTACTTCAGAAGGTATGCACGGTGACCTGAGGTCGGTGCGCCCGAAAAGTTCTGGATGCAGAGCAGCTCCTCCCCGACGACTCCATCGACGTCGACAGGCAGGCATTGGCTGTAGGCCACGACGTCGCTGTCGATGGTCGGGCTGGATGCCAAGACGGTGCCAGTCTTGCCATCGAGGAACTGGATGTTCGTCAAAGTGCCGAGCGTCGCCTCGAGACGACCGTCTCCGTCGAGGTCGATGAGCGCCATGGAGTTGCGTCCGCCGCAGCTGACGGACGGGAGCGTCCAAAGCGTCTTCGGTGCAGCGAATCCCGAACCGAACCCGTACGCGAATCCGGTCTTGCCGCTGCTCACCCCGCAGCAGCCGCACTCTTGGAGAAAGATGTCGGGCTTCTTGTCGCCGTTGAGATCGCCGACGCGCACGCTGCCCAACGTTCCCATCTCTCCTTCGGTTTCGGCCCACTCCAGCGCACCCGTTGCTGCGCTGAAGACGAAGACACGGTTCTCCGAGTAGGCGACGACGTCCAATCCACCATCACCGTCCAGGTCGTCGACCGCCGCCAGAGCAGCTACGTCGAGGACGGAAGACTCCCAGAGAACGGAGTCGTCGGGACGTTTGGCGTGAACTCGACCGCTGGACGCATAGAGGATCTCGAACTTACCGTCCTTGTCCAGGTCCACCGGCAGCATCGCCAGAGGACCGAGAACTCCGCCCAAGTATGCGCGCCAGTAGGGCACCGGCTTGACGATGTCCGAGCTTCCCGTGGCAGCACCCGTGCGGCTCGCATCGTGTCGTGCCAGGGGCCAATCGGCCGACGCGACACCGCAGAAGAGAATTGCCGAAATCGCAGCAGAAACTCTAAGTGTCGGTCCGAGTCGCATATTTCACCATGGGAAGGCAACGAACCTTCGTTCGCAAAGCGCGTACGGTCGAGCCGCCTCCCGGCCATAGGTGCAGCAACGGTCGTGGACGTTCACGACATTTTGGCTCGCGCTTTGTGCTGCTGGAGCTCGTGGGAGGGTCGTTCACCTCATCACAAATGCACGCCGACCCGCGCACAGTACGCCACAACACGAATATTTTTGCCGTTTGAAATGAATTGGTGGTGATGATCGGGCATCACAGAAAAAGCTATCAACGATCGATGTAGGTCATGAATAGGAGACATGTAATGAAAAGTAAGCGGTGCCTGGTCGGTGGAGTGGCCTTCCTGCTTTGGATGCTCGGCACGAACCAGGCTAGCGCTGAGGGCAACCTTCTCGGTCTCTACAACTTCACGCCTTCCGTCCAGCACTCCGGTGAGGTCGTCTTCGGACCCGACAGCATCGACCCCGTGCATGCATATACCTCCCAAGCTGGCGACCAAATGCACTTTCGGTTGTCACGCGGCGACTGCGATCCAAGCAATCCCGTCTATCCCGCTTGTGACCAGACCAACCCGTACGCAAGGGACTTTTTCATCGTCCCGTATCGATACGGCATGGCCATCGAGTATCCCTCGACGATTGAAGTTTGGTCGCACGACTTCTCAGTACATCAGAACCACCAAGGTTGTCTGAACGGCACCAGTGACTGCAACTCGGCAGCCCGATTCTGGGTGGGTGACGAGACTGATTCAGGCGGATTGTACGTGACGGCCCACGACAAGGCCTCGGGTGTCGGCTCCAACCTCGAGAGCTCCGTGACGATCGCCGCCAGCAGGTTCGACGGTCAAGGTCACGGGTCGTTGTATTTTCGAGTCGGTGAGGCGACCGACCGGTTCGCGTTCACGTTCGGCAGCGTGGGAAACGAGGCGGAGGCGGCGAGCATCGACGCTGCTGGCGTCGCGCACTTCTCTCAGGGAGTCCAGACGAGCGGGGCGTCGCTCGCCAGCCGCATCGCTGCCGACATGCCCACGTACGGAATTGGCGACGTATTGGTGATCGACGATCAGGCCGATGTCCAGGTCAAGATCGCCAAGGACGCATACTCGACCAAGGTGGCTGGAGTCTACGCCGTCAAGCCGGCCGTTCTCGCCAACGCGCCGAGCAACGTCATTGCCGGCCCGAACGATGTGCCGCTGGCCATCAACGGCATCGTGCTTTGCAAGGTCTCGGCCGAGAATGGCCCTATTCACCGTGGAGACCTGCTGGTCACCTCCGCGACTCCCGGTCATGCGATGCGCGCGTGGAAGACCAAGGACAACTGCAACAAGGGCAAGGACAAAGACAACAAGGACAAGGACGACCTGCCGGAAGGCGTGGTGATCGGCAAAGCCATGCAGGAGCTTCCCAAGGGAACCGGCGTCATCATGATCCTTTTGAACGTGCGCTGAGTCGACGGAATCAAATGCGCTACGATGTCGAGCGTGACCACGAAGCGCCCGACGACGGCACTCCTTTGCTTCGTCCTCGCCGGATGTGGAGATCCCCCGGTTTTGTGGACATTCTCGAAAGCGTGATACGCGCTGGAGGAGTGACCCATCTGAGGCATCCCCTCAAATCACACCGAAGATCTGCGTAAGCGCAGCGTGAGCCGAGACCATCCTCGCGAAGGCACGCATGAGCAGCTCGAACCGGTCCTGTCGCATCGCCGGAATCGCCGCGTACCAGTAGCAGCCTTGGCGGAAGAGCGAGTGCGTTCTGCGCTTGACGGTATTGGCCTTCATGAGTCGATCAAGGCCCGTCTCTTCGGCAGCTGCGCCGAGCATCGTGAGCAGAGTCTGCGCGAGGGCGCTGAGCAGCAGGATGCGGTCTCTTCGCTCGGGCTTCCCGATGTGCGTCGCCTTCAAGCCCATTCCGAAATGCATGTCCTTCTGGTCGCGGAACGTCTCTTCGATGGTGAAGCGGCGTCCATAGAGCTTGACGATCTCGGCTGCGCTACTCTCCTTCAAGCTCGTTGCCAGGCACCACGAGTCCTTCATTCGCGCAGCCTTGACGCAGACGACGGCGCCGATGGGCGTCTTGTCGGTGGTGACGAGCGCGTCGTCGAGCTTGCGCGTTCGGCCATTCGGCGGAACGAATTCGGACGCCGGCCGCTTCTCGCCGTCGGCCGTCGTGACGAGGATGCATTCGCGGAAGCGAATGACGAAGTCGATATGGGAGGCTTGAAGGCGAGCGTAGAAGACCTGATCGCCGAAGCCGCGGTCGGCGAGGAGCGTCACGGCAAGCTGGGGATCGACGATGTCGACGAAGCGGTCGATCAGCTCGTTCTCGTGCGCGGAGCGGTGTCCCTCCAGCGTGCTCTTCGGGTGCGTCTTCCACATCAGCGGAGTGGCGCGCCCGTGCGAGGTAATGAGGTAGAGCGCGATCGTGACGTGGTCGTCGGCATCGAACTCGGTCCAGTCGAGCGCGACGACAATCTCCTTGCGGCTGGCGATGACAAACGGAACCCACTGCGCGAAGTGCTCCCAGACGTCGAGCTTCTCGTTGCTGAGCAACCGGTCGGCCTGCTTGATGGCGTGCTTCGACGAACCTCCTTGCGCGAGCGCGAGCCCGTGCCCGATCGCGTGAATCGAGAGAGCCGCAGCGTGGATGACGCCGACCACGCCGTTGGCGAGCGACAGCACCCGCTGCGCATGCATGTGCTCCAGGAAGATCTTCTCTACGAAGGCGTGTATGTCGCCCGGCGCGATGCGCGCCCTCTTCGTCGCTGCCTGATTCTGGGGCCCGGCGTGCGTCGTGGGCGTCATCATCTTCGCGGTCTACCACCGGTCGCCGCCGCGCCGGGACATCGCATAGCGTAGTTATGTCCGCTTAAGAAAAGAACCGAGGGGATCCCTCAGGCAGACACCCGAAGGTGAATCGGTGCTCACCCATGTGTCGTCGTCCACGCGCGTATAAGTGCGATCGATCGCCGACACGATCCGCATCGAGCACGTATGCGCATTGTACTTCCGAGTGAGGAACGCGCGGACTTTGATGTACGGCTCCACTTCAAGCGATTTGCACATCGCGACGACCGCCTTGGCCATCTGAGCGGTCGCGGGTTCCTCGCTCGTTGTCTCCTTCTCGGCCGCTGGTAGGCTCTTCTTGCAGTCCTCTTTCAACTTCGCCTTCGGCATCGCTTTGAGCGCCGCGGTCATCTCCGCGATCTCTTCTTCGATCTTTTCAGCTGACGGGGGGAGCTCGAGCATTGTCTGCGAATGCGTACAGGTGACCTTGTCGGCGCCTGCAGGGGTGCACGAAATAAGCATCTGCGAGTGACCGGCCGGATCATGCCCAATAGCCGTGGTTGGCGGTGAAACCTTGGGCTTGCCAGCGCCCGCGTGCGTCGTCGCGAGGATCAAGGCCAGTGACGGTACGACTGCGCGTCCGATGGAAAAGGACATGGCTGGATCGTACCGCACCGCATCCATCCTCGGGCGAGCAGTCTCACTCCCCACACTCACTCGCCCCTCCAACATCACTCTCCCGCACCCAAAACCTCCTTCCCCCCACCGGCCCGATCACCCGATTCTCCATCGTAAACGCCACAAACCCATCCCTCCTCTCCCCAAGAATCACCGCCCGCCCGCGATCGACACTCCCCATCGCCTCACCCCCCGGCCCCACCCCAACCCAAACCGGCGCATCGCGCAGCGTCACCACCGACGGACACGAGTCGGTCTGATCCAGGCAATCGCCAAAGTCTCTATCGACAATCCGCTCGACAGGCTCCCCTTCGTCGACACCAATCCACCCATCGAACGAGAGCGCCTGCGACGCTCCCGCAATGCGATAGGACCCATCGCGCTCTTCGAGCAAATCGAACCGCGCACCGACGCTCGGCACGAACGTCAGCACACTCGTCCCCCCCGGTGCATCGTGCACGTGAACCACACGCGCAGTAGGAACGACCGATCGACTGGCCGTCTCAAGCCGAGCCTCCCCTGCCCCGTCGCCCGCACCGTGCGCCGCGAAGAGATCGCACCCGACCAACGTCTCCATCACCTTGGGCGCCGCGAACGGAGTCTCAACCGCAATCGCCACCCGATCCCCCGACGTCCCGAGGATCGCCACGGGCGAATCGGAGCGAATCCACACATGCTGCGCCACGAGATCCACCCGCCGCCGGAGCCGGAACGAGACATCGCCGAGCGAAGCCCAGCCGTGCAAGTGCATCCCTTCACCATTCACCGTGACGCGCGCGACGGGAGCTTCACCCAGCAACGGAAGGTCGGCCCACTCGGCGGTGCCGGACCCGTAGATGCTCGTGAGCTCAGCGACCGCGTCGAGGTCCGCGCGCGCCCGCCGCACGGCGATGTGGAACGACCCGCAGTCGGCCGACATATCCACCGACGCGGCCGGCAACGCGCAAGCGGGCACTCCCGCGGGCCACGCAGCGCCTGGACGGGCGACCTTTATCGATTCTGGAACGACCTCGACCGACGACGTCGGCGTTCGATGCGTCGTGCATGCCGCCAGCATCGTCACCGTGAGCGCGCCGGCGCGAAGACCTCGCCATGCCCATCGGTTCGCGCGCGAGCCCATGGCAAACATCGTAGGCGAGTATTTTCAATCGACCACGTCGGCCGATTCGCCCCAAATCATGGCCTCGGAGAAGCCGAGCTCGGCCAGCTCGCGGGCTCGCAGGTGCGCTTCGTTGGCGCAAAAGAACTCATCGAGCTGCGGCGGCGCCACGCTGGTGCCCGAGAGCATCGCGTGGACTTGGCCGCGATGATGAATCTGATGTTGGAAGAGGTGCGTGAGCATTCGGGTCATCGTCTCGTGCTTCACGCCGGCCGCGCGAAGGATGCCGACCGAGATGCGCAGTCGCTCGTCGTCGAGACCGACGCAGACCGATACGAGGCGTAGGTCGACCGCACGTTGCGCTTCACGCAGCGGGGCGCTGGTCGAAAACGGCTGCTCCGGCTCGAAGAACGCGCCCGGCTCCGAATTGACCTCCCGTCCGGCGAGCGCGCGTTCGATCGCATCGACGTAGAGCCAATCGACCGTGAGGTTGTGGTTCAGGGTCGCGGCGATCGAGGGGAAGAAGCTGACGCGCGCGGCAAGGAGCTCACCGGGTTCGAGCTTCGAGATGGCCGCGTAGAGGCGATGGTTTGCCCACGCGTTGTTGTACGCGAGCGTGGCGAGATGATGTGCGAGCGGCGAGGGCATTGGCGTCGATATCACGACGTCGGCGGAGGCGGCGCGGCCTCCACCGCTCAAAGGCAGACGGGCACGGGCTCCCCGCATGTCCCGTCGACGCATCCGAGCGGCCACTGGCACGAGCCTCCCGTATCGCCACATGGTTCCCCAAGCCCGGGCAAGGGTGCGCAGGTCGGGCCGCCCGATCGGCCACTCATGCAGCGAAATCCGTGCACGCAGACGTCGCCGATCGGAGCCGCATCGCGCGAATGCGGGTCACAAGGCGCTCCAGCGGGCAAGAACGGAATGGGAGTACAGCGCTTGGTCACCGGATCGCAACCGGCGCCGCGAATGCAGTCCCCGGGCCCGGAGCACGGCTCGCCGACATGCGACCAATCGACGCACGTGCCATCACGACAGACGAGCTCCTCGTAGCGACAATACGCGTCGATGCAAGACTCGCCTCTGTCAGCGATCGGCCGGCACGTTCCCCGACATGCAGTCCCGCTCTCGCAAACGTGGAAGTCGTCGCACATCGCTCCGAGCGGCACCAACGTCACAGGAACTGGATCGGCGCACGTGCCGCACCCCGTCAACGGGCTGTCGCAATGGCCGCTTGCGCACTGAAGCGAGAGCTCGCACTGGCTGCCGTTCGCAAGCGTGCCGTGACCTGTCTCGCCCTCGCAAGGGATGGTCGTCCTCGACAAGTCGAAGAGCGAAAAATAGCCGCGACAAACGAAGTCCGGCCTGGCAACGCGCGAAGTCCAGCAGAGCTGGGAAGCGACGTAGTCGGCAACCAAGATGCCGGGGAGGGACGCGCCGCCGATACAGTCTTGCGCGTAGTGGGTCCTGCAGGCTGATTCTTCACCCATTTGCTGCTCGAACGCCGCCGGACTGCAGACGTGCTCGGCGTGGCAATACGCGACCGACCATTCACGGCAGATGGTTGCGAGATCGACGGGTGCATCGGCGACGTCGAGCGCGGCATCGGTGAGAGGGCGCGTCGCGTCGTCGATGCGGCCGCAGCTCGGGAGGGCGAGAATCGCGGCGACGAGGCCGAGCCAGTGAGGATGAACGCGCCGGAGTGATTGCATCGGCATCGTGAACCTTGGAGAGAGCGTAGCGCACCGCGCTGGTCGGAGAAGAGCCACCCGCACCGCCTCTTCCTCCGTCGATGGATCAGCATTCCTCCACCCCTCGTCGCATCGACCGCGAAACGATACGCTCGAGCCAATGCTTCCCGCGCGCCGCCTGGGCCTCCTCGCCTCCGCTTCCTTCCTCGCCCTCATCCTCCCCGGCCTCAGCGAAAAAACCGCCCACGCCGGCGGCCCTTACGATCTCTCGGCAAGCTGCTCCGCTGACGCTGCAGTCAACGGCGCCGCCCTCCGCGCCGCCCTGCGCGCAGCCGGCGACGAAACCACCCCCATCACGGTCACCCTCGCCACCAAGTGCACCTACGCCTTCTCCGACTCTGACCCCGGCGACGCCGGCCACCTCCCCGGCAATTGGTACGGCCCCACCGCCCTGCCCGCGATCGCCAACACCATCACCCTCGAAGGCAACGGCTCGACGATCTCGCGCACCAGCTCCAAGCCGTTTCGCCTCTTCACCGTCCTCGGCGCGCAGGCCGTGGCCAGCGGTCTCAAGGCGTCAGCCGGCACGCTCACGTTGAAGAACCTCCAGCTCACCGGAGGCCTCGCGCTCGGCGGCAAGGGTGGAGATGGTCCGCAAGGCGGCGGCGGCGGCGCGGGACTCGGTGGCGCGATCTTCACGGAAGGCACGCTCACGCTCGTCGGCGTCTCGCTCTCGAACAACGGCGCGCAGGGCGGTGACGGAGGCAAAGGCGTCACCATCGCTGGCGCTGGTGCGTCCGGCGGCGGCGGTGGCGGCATGAGCGGCAACGGTGGTGCATCCCTCGCCGACGGCGGTGGCGGTGGCGGCGGCATGGGTGGCAATGGCGGTTCGGGCGATCTCGGCGGCGGTGGCGGATTTCACGGCAACGGCGGCGGTGGATCGATCTCGGCGGGCACCTCGGTCGGCGGCGGCGGTGGCGGGATTCACTCCGATGCAACTGGCAGCACCGCCGGTGACGCGGGCGGCGTTCCCGGATCGAGCACGACGGCGACCGCGGGAGCTGGTTTCGCAGGATCGCCCGGCGGCGGTGGTGGCAGCTCGAGCGTCGCCAAAGGCAGCATGGCCGCGGCGCTCGGTGGCAAGGGTGGATGGGGTGGCGGAGGTGGCGGTGGCTCGACCGGCGGAGGTGCGGGCGGCGGAGGCACCAACGTCGCGAGCGACGGCAAAGGCGGCTTCGGCGGCGGCAGCGGCGGCGGCGGATCGGGCGGAAATCCAGGCGGATTCGCCGGTGGGTCGGGCGCGCACGGCACCGGGGCACCACTCCCCGACGCGGCCTACGGAGGAGCGGGCGGAAAGTATTCGGGAGGAGGCAATGCCGGCGGTGGCGGCGGTGGCGGGCTCGGCGGAGCGGTCTTCGTGTTCGGTGGAACGACGACCGTCACCAACAGCACGCTGAGCACCAATGCGGCCACTGGCGGTGCTGCGGGCGTCGGTGGAGGAACGGCAGGCGGAGCGGGAGGCGCCGAGCTCTTCGTCTACGACGGGACGGTCGATGTCGATTCGACGACCGTCGTCACCGCCTCGACCCGCAGCGCCCTCGAGGTCTTCGGGACGGGACAGTTGCGCGTCTCGAACAGCTTGCTCGTGGCTCCCGGCGGCAGCGCCTGTCAGATGAAGGGCACCGGCAGCTTCACGTCGCTCAAAGGCAACGTGGTGCAAGGCACGCTGACCTGCGTCTTCGGCACCGGCGACAAGCTCAACCCCTCGCCCGCGCCGTCGCCGGGTGGGCTCTTCGACAACGGCGGACCGACGCCGACGCGCACCATCACCAAGACCGATCCGGCGTTCGGCGCGGCGAGCTGCGTGGTGAAGACCGATCAGCGCGGCCTCACGCGTCCGAACCTCGCCAAGTGCGACGCCGGATCCTTCGAGCTGGCGACGGGCGTGAAGGTGTCCGTCACCGGAAGCGGCGCGGTCACGAGCACGCCCGGCACCATCTCCTGCGGCACGACGTGCAGCGGCGTCTTCAAGCCGGGCACGTCGGTGTCGCTGCTCGCTGCGCCGATCGCAGGGGCGACGTTCACCGGTTGGTCGGGCGATCTCGGCGGCGCCTCCCCGACGACGAATCCACTTGTTTTGTCGGTCGATCTAACGCCGCTCTCGGTCAGCGCGACGTTCGTCGGCGGCCTCACCGATGCGGGTCCAGACGTCGCCGACACCGCGATCGGCAGCGACGTCGGAAGTGACGTCGGCAGTGACGTCGGAACTGACGTCGGAAGTGACACGAGCAACGTCGTCGACGCGAGCGAGCCCGACGCGGCGGCCAAGCCTACCGTGAGCGGCAAGGCGACGACGTGCAAGACCGATACGGAGTGCCCGTCGCACCACTGCATCGAAGGCGTGTGCTGCGATCGCGCGTGCGACGGCGTCTGCGAATCGTGCCGCGTCCCGAGCGCACCGGGCGTCTGCACGCCGATCCCCTTCGGCACCGACACCAAGGGCGCGTGCACCTCGGGGACGATCTGCCTCAAGACCTGCGACGGCACCGGTCGATGCGTCGATGCGCAATCCGGATCTCAGTGCGCACCGAGCGTCTGCGTCGACACCACCACCGTGCGCGGAATCGGCGTTTGTACGGACAAGGGCGGCACCTGCGGCGCGCCCTCGGCGACGTTCGACTGCTCGCCGTTCATCTGCGACCCGATCTTCGGCGGGTGCAAGACGTCGTGCGTAGCGACCGACGAATGTGCCGCGGGATTCGTCTGCGATGTTGGGTCGAGGCTTTGTGTGGCTCCGCCGCAATCGGAGTCGGGCGGGTGCGCGCAGTCGCGATCGGGTGGAGAGCCGGCGGCGGTGTTGGCGTTTCTCGTGTTGGGTGCGGCAGGGGTGCGGGCGCGTCGTCGCGTGCGACGGGTGCGAGGAGATTGAGGGCGTCGGCGTCGGACTCAGGTAGAGGTCACCAAGGCCGCGTCACGGGCACTTCGCAACGCTCGCGGCGCACCGTCCATCCACGCACGTCCACGGCCCTCCGCAGTCGTCCGCCATCACGCAAGCTTCGCCGAAGTCCGCGTACCGCGTGCAGGTCGGTCGGCCGGCATCGTCATCGCGACAATGCGTGCCGTGGACACAGAAGCCGACGCGGCACGACTCGCCTTCCTTCGAGAGCGCCGGCGACGTGCAAATCGAGCCCACCCCGCAATCGAGCCCCAGCGTGCATTCGGCATCCAAGCACGATGCGCCGAGCGGCTGCCAAGGACTGCAGATGCCGCGCCGACACGAGGTG
The DNA here is from genome assembly GCA_025354825.1 of Myxococcales bacterium. GTDB lineage: Bacteria > Myxococcota_A > Polyangia > Polyangiales > Polyangiaceae > JANXMC01. The sequence goes on along the minus strand of JANXMC010000159.1, from coordinate 630 downwards.
CCGTTAGGACATGCCTCTCCCGGCGGGCACGGGTCCCCGACCGCCGGAACAGGGGCGCACGCGCGAGCACCGCGAGCATCGCTGCACCACGCCGTTCGGCCACATTGCGGATCGCGCGTGCAAGCTCCGCCGAGCGGGACCGTCGTGAGCGTCACGCATCGTCCGCACGGCGAGCTCGCGTCGCCCCATTCGCACACCAGGCCGGCGCACTGAAGAGGCGTCGAGCAGGACGCGCCCTCGGAGAACGGGCCCGGAGGAATCGCGCACGAAGGGCCCCAACCATGGGAATCGCGAGCCCAGCCTGCGCAGAGCCAATCGGGCGTCGCCGCGAGCGTGATCTCGCAGTCGAGGGCGGCGCGGTACGCATCGAGCGTGACGCCGCGAGCGAGGAGACCGCACACGTGAAGCTGCCCAGCGATGCACGTCGCCTCATCGCCTTTCGTCGCCTCGAACCCAGGTGCGTCGCACACGTGGTCTGCGTGGCATCGCGCGACGGCCGCACGTCGACACTTCTCGAGCAGCTCTGGGGAGGCGTCTCCTACGCTGGTGAACGAGTCACCGCTCGTGGTGTCGCTCGTCGAGGCGTCTGCGGCCGCGCCGTCACCATCTGCGATCTTGCCGCACGCGACG
>JANXMC010000155.1 GCA_025354825.1 Myxococcales bacterium | reverse complement strand
GGCATTGGCGGGCCCGCAAGGCCTACGGCATTCACTTCGGCGCGTCGATGTGATCGGTGAGCGTCTCCCACTTCTGCACCCACCGGGCGGCGCCGGTGGAGGGCACGGCGGTGATGGCGGCGCGCGCGTTGGGGAGGGGTGCGGCGGCCGTGGCGAGGAGTCGGTAGCCAATCTCGAACGGCGTCGGCATCGCCGAGTCCATGTGCGTGGGATTCGCTCCCGGCGTGATCACGATCGGGCTGTAGCAGGCGCCGGCCGGATCCCTCCCGCTCACCATCCACTTCGCCTGCTCCTCGAGGAACGTCGTCAGGCGCGCGCGGCAGTCGTTTCCGGCGAACATGTCGATACCCTGCGTGCGAGCGATGGCGAGGCTGTTCAGGATGGAGCGCACGCCGAGCCCCTGGTGACCGAGGTCGCGGCACGTCTCCATCGTCATTCCCGGGACGTACGTCGGCGTGTCCCACACCGCTGTGATCGAGGCGCGCGTCACGACGCGGTGCGGGAGCGGCGGCGCCTGGGCGTCGGAGGCGATGTAAAAGTATGAGGGCGTGTTGGCCTTCCACTGTGCGACCGCGCTCGCGAGCATGGCCGCGTCGTCCTCGAAGACCGCGATGGCCATGTGCGCCTCGATCCGCGAGTGGAGCCAGTTGTTCGAGGCGCCGGCCGTCTCGTCGATGACCAGGGGGAGCAGCACGCCGAGGAGCGCTGTGGTGCGCCGGGTGTGATCGGCGGTCCATCCCGCGAACGTGTAGCGCAGAATCTCGGCGGCGTTCGCATACCAAGGCGCCGTCCACCCCGCCTGGAGGAGCGCGTTGCTGCCTGCGGGATCGAACCCCTTGAAGTTGTCGGCCCACGCGAGAATGAAGCGGAGCGACTCGTTCGAGGACGCGGCGTCGTCGCTCAGGTAGCCGAGGAGCGCGAGCGAGTAGGCGTCGATGCCGTTGTCGACCGCGTAGTTGCACTCCGGGATGGTGTTGCCCTGCGGGTCCTTGTTGTAGCTGCCGCAGTAGATCGCGTGCGCGCTCGACGGCGTGTGGAGCACGCGGCCCGCGACGCGGGCGCGGAGCTTGGCGAGCTCCGCTGTCCATGGGGCGTCGCCGCGGGCCAGGTGGCCCTTAATGGTTTGTAGGTCGTCGAGGTTCGAGAGGAGCCCCGGGTGGTGAATCCCGGTCGGGCCGGTGGTACCGCGTGGGCCCACCTCCGGGTCGAGCCCGGCGTCGTTCACCCCGCCGCCTGACGCGTCGGCGCCGGACGCGCCGGCGTCCAGGATCACGTCCGCGCCAGGGGAGCCGTCGCGTGGCGTGCTCGGGACATCCGCGGCGCCCGAGGCGTCCGCGCCGCGGTTCGCGGTGTCCGGGGGGGGACCCGCGTCCGGCGTGGTTCCGCTGCAGGCGGCGAGGAGCGCCAGGAGCGTTAGGAGCGTCGGCGGCGAGGGGGAGGCCATTCGCTCGGTGCAGCGAGAAGCGGGCCAGGCCCGTCGCGGGTCTTTCAGCACGTCGAGACTCTCGAATGGGCGTGGTCGAGGATGTCGATCGCGACGGCGGTGGACGGGGCCAAGCACCCTCTACATCTTATCTGAGTGTCCGGCTTGATATCGAAAATCCAATTTTCCAGATGCTCATCTCGAATAATATGCAGCTCCGGCGACACGGCCTGAATTTCCGACGGCAGTGGCAATCGGGCACTTCTCGCATTTACGATGCGCTGGCCCTTGGCGGTGCCCCGTGCCGAAGGTCATCACCGAGACCGCAGGCGTCTTCGCGCGACAGGTGCGCGCGTTCGAGACTCCCCGCGCGCGCCCTACCGCCGACGCGCGTTGCGGCCGCCGTGTTCACTCGTGGTGGCGGTCCCGTCGTCGTCGAGCTCGCGGTTGCCGTCCAAGGCGCCGCCGCTCCCGTTTTGCGACCCTTGCGTGTCGACGCGCGGCCTCGCGGTGTCGACGCGCATCCGCTCGGCGGAGGGCCAATTCTCGGGGATCGGCGCGCCCGGCTCGCCGCGCATGCGGTAGTAAACGCCGCCCGCGTCGTCGAGCTCGAGGGTCACCAGATCGCTCATCGTCTTTGCGAGATCCGTGAGAATCGCGTCGGCGTCGTTCACGGTGACTCCCAACGAGCGCGACGCCTCGGCCGCGCGTACGTTGCCACCTTGGTGGCGCGCGAGGGCGAAGAGCGCTCGCACGCGTGCGTCGCGCTCGCGATCCGATCCGCTCGCGCCGAGAGACTTCCCGCTGCGTAAAAGGAGATATCCGAAGATCGCGGACGCGAGAACGATCGGCAAACCGAACGCGATGCCGAAGAGCGGCGTCGAGAAGATCGCCGTGAACAGAAGGCCTACCATCAGCCCGAACGTCACACCGCCCACGAGCGTGAGCCAGCCCAGCACTTTGGTAATCGTCCCGCCGACCTTCGCCGGCTTGCCCGCGAGATTCACCGACTCGCCCACCAGCGGTACGCGGGGCGCGCCGCATGCGGTGCAGTAGGCCATGACGCCGCGGTAGACGATGGGAGCGTTGGTTCGGCAGTGGGGGCACATGACGCGCGGCTACCGTGCCACGTTCGCGGGCGGGACGACGCGCCCATCGCCGTCGGCGTCGACGTAGACGAGGCCGGTGAAGCCGATCGCGCGTGCCTTCGCGTAGGGGAGGACGGGCGGTAGAGGCGTCTCGGCGTCGGCCCACGCGAGGACGACGGCGTCGCGCGTGAGGGGGATCGTGAGCTCGCGCTCGAAGCGGACGCCGTCCTTCGCGGGTCCCGGGACCGGAATACGCACGAAGACTTCGTCGTCGACCCAGACCTCGACCGCCTCCACCGGCACCCATGCCGCGGCCGACACGCGGAGCTTCACGCGCACGCTTTTGCTCGACGAGAGCGCGACGACGCTGCCGATGTCTTTGCCGTCGACCGTCATCTCGATGAGCGGACCCGAGGTCACCATGGTGTCGCGGCGCCCGATGGCCGCGACGACGCGCGCTTCGCGGCCCGCGAACGGCATGCTCGGCGTATGCACGAAGGTTCGCGGGTAGCCGGCCTCCTCGTAGAGCAAGCGGTGCGAATCGCTGTTGCCCATCGCGGCCGGGCGCATCCCGCGGCGGGCGAGCCCGACGAGATCGCGCGCCCCTTCGCGAATGCGGTCGGGCGCCTCGAGCCAGATGCCGTTGAACGCTTCCAGGGCGTCGAAGTTTTCGGAGAACGTGGGATCGCTCGCTCCCGTTGCGGCGTTCAAGTGGGTTAAGTCGAAATACCCAATACGCGGCGCCATCCGCGCGTGATTTACCTGCAAAATCCCTGCTCCGAGCGCTCGAGCGCGTGAGAAAAGCTCGGCCGGGCCGATATCGAAATAGGGCGGCGTCGCATCTTCGGCGAGTCCCGTCGGCACACGGATCGGGTACGCGTTGAAGTGCCCCCAGAGGTTTGCGCCCGAGCTCGTGATCTCGTCGCCGACGACTGTCGTGAGCGTCGTGTCGACGCCGATGCGCTTCGCGGCGGGCGCGTAGTCGGTGATGTGGTTGTGATCTGTCGCAACGGCAACATCGACCCCTTCGCAGTGGAGCGATGCGACGCGTGCTTCGAGAGAAACGGGCGCGTCCGGGCTCGGCGCGGCGTGGAGATGAAAGTCGCCGCTCGTCCACGTCGAGGTGTCGACCACGCGGCGAATGATCTCGTGAACCGGCACCACCGCGCCGTTCGTGACCTCGAGGGTGCGACGAACGAGCGAGTGCGTGATGCCGTGGGTCGCGAGAAGCTCGTAGCGCCCGATGGCGAGAGGGACGCGAATCGCGCCGTCGACGACGTAGATCGACGGGCCTGCCGCGAAAGCGCGTGGACCGCCGGTAGGAAGCGGATCGGGCGTGCCGTCGATGCCCCGAAAGAGGACGTGGGCCCCGATGGGGCGCTGCTGCTCGTCGACCAACGCGACATCGACGACGCCTTTTGCAACGGCGGCGTGCGCGCTCGGCGTCGGCGTCGGCGTCGACGGTGCGAGCGCGCACGCCGCCGTTGCAAAAGGCGTCGTCGATGTCGCGTTGGTCGACGAGCAGCAGCGCCCCATCGGGGCCCACGTCCTCTTTCGGGGCATCGACGGCACGCCCGATCCGCTTCCTAC
>JANXMC010000109.1 GCA_025354825.1 Myxococcales bacterium | reverse complement strand
CTTGTTGGCCGTCACGAGCGCCTTGATGACGGCGACGTTGGTCGTCGTGTCCGGGCTGAGGGCATTCGGAAGCGTCGGCACCACGACGACGAAGCCCCAGCTCGCGAACTGCTTTGCCCAACCCACTTGCGTGTCGGCGCTGCCCGCCCACCCGTGGCTTGCGATGATCAAGGGATACGGGCCGGCGCCGCTCGGGACGACGAGCTTGCCGCCGGCAGATCCGCCAGCGTTTGCGGGGAGGTCGCTGACGAGCACGCTCTCGGGCCCCGCGACGCCGTAGTCGGTCGCCGCGAGCGCTTCGGAGGACGTGGCCACGATGGCGGCCGTCGCGATAACGTAATGTATGCGCATCCCCTACTCCTTCGGTCGTCGAGCGTGTCGGCGCTGAGCGGGAGCAATGTGATCCTTCCTACCGGCCGTTCCAGAACTTTAGAGTTGGGAGATGCGTTTGAAACTCCCGGGTGCGGCGCCGCACCCGAAATCCGCCACGCCTCGGTGGTAGCGTGACGATCGGAACGGGAATGAATCGAGACGCGTACTTCGTCGTGACGGAGCCCACGGCCGCGGAAACACCCGTGGTCGTCGAGGTGCCTCACGCGGGGCTTTCCGTGCCCGTGGCCTTCATGGCCGGGCTCGTGGCGCCGGTCCGGGCCCTCGGGCGCGACGCCGACCTGCACGTAGACGGGCTTTACGTCGACGCGCCGGCGGAGGGGGCTACGCTTCTTGTCGCGCGAACCTCGCGCTACGTCGTCGACTTGAACCGCGGCGAGGGCGACATCGACGCCGATAGCGTCTCCGGCGCACGAGCCGGCGCCCGCCTCGCGCACGGTCTCATCTGGCGACTCACAACAGAAGGCGAACGCTCGCTCGCGCGCCCGCTGTCTCGCGACGAGCTCACCGAGCGTCTCGACGCGATCCACCGCCCGTACCACGCCACGCTCCGCGCCCTCCTCGATCGCAAGGTCGAGCGGTTCGGCTTCGCGGTACTCCTCGCCGCCCACTCGATGCCGAGCGTCGGCCGCGTGCAGTACGGCGACAGCGGCGTCGCACGAGCCGACGTCGTCCCCGGCACCCGCGGCCGCACGAGCGCCGACGCTTCGTTCATCGACGCGGTCGACGGCCACGGCCGCGGCGCCGGTTTCTCTGTGCGCCACGACGAGCCGTACCGGGGCGGCTACACGACCATTCACTACGGAAAACCCACGTCCGCGGTCCACGCCGTTCAGGTCGAGCTCGCGCGTCGCCTGTACATGGACGAGGCGACCCTTCAGCCCAAAGCCGCCGAGTTTGCCCGAACCCGCGCGTGGTGCCGAGCCCTCGTCAAAGTGCTCGGCACAGTGCAGCCAGGCTGACCTCGCGAATCGGCCCCTTCAATAAGGAGCGCAAGCCTGGTACACAGAGCGCGCCGGAAAGACTCTACGCTTGACAGACGGCCAGGCATCCGCCAGGTTCCGCCGTCCCAGATTCCGGAGAAGGTTTAGAAGGTTATCGTCATGGCCAAGAGCGACATCACCGGCAAGCGCAAGAAGACGGCGAACAACGTCTCGCACTCGAACATCAAGACGAAGCGCTGGCAGAACGTCAATATCCAGACGCGTCGCATCTGGGTTCCTGAGTTCAACCGTTTCATCTCGATGAAGCTGACGACCCGCGACATCCGCACGATCGACAAGATTGGCGCGGTTGCGTACGCCAAGCGCCACAACGTGAATCTCCAGAAGCTCTGAGTCCTCCGCGGTGCGCTTCGGTCGTTCTCACGGCCGAACCGCTCTGCAATGACTCGAGCCTCTTCAAGGGCACGCGCCAACAGGCGCGCTGCCCTTTTTCCCATTTTGTCGCGCGCAAACCTCGCCAACCACCGCGCCGACGACCGTCCCTCTCTCCCTCCCAACACACACTCTCTCTCTAGCTTCCCCACCGCAACAATTGGGCTGAGGGCGTGCAGCCGCCGTCGCGAGGACGCGCTTGGCTAGCCCGTCTGAGCGAGGCGACCGACCGTCTCGTTGAGCGTCGTTGAGCGATGGCGCCCGACGCCAAACGCGCCGCAGCAGGCTGGTGCGTGGTGACCCATCAGCGACGCGGGTCGGATAAGACGCGCACCGACCGCTTCGAGCGCAGCACACCGAGGGCCAGGCCGACGTTGGTCGCGAAGGGCGACGCCTCGTCGCCCGTGCCTTCGTGGCTCGCGCGCGGCGCGCGGATGGCGGCGTCGAGCGTTTCGGCGCTGGCGATGCGGCGCAGCAGCTGCGCGAGCATCAGCTCGGCGTTGCCCACGCCCGAGAAGCCGAGGGCGATGTCGATGCTCCCCTCGCTGGCCACGAGCGCGATGGGCGCGGCGGCCGCGCGGGGCTCGCCCGGCTTTACGCGCGATTGGCCGCGCAGAACCGGTGCGGCCGTCGGGGGCGCTTCGAGGCCGAGCTCGTCGATGACGACGCACTGCGATCGCACCTCGTAGCAGGCGATCGCGACGACGCCGCGGTCGTCGGCAGCGGCGACGAGCTGCACGTTGCTCGCGTCGTCGAGCGAGTCGACGCGACCTTCGAGCGCCGCCGCGGCCCATGGCGCGAACACGGCGGGAACGCCGAAGAAAGACGACGGTTCGAGGACGTCGATCGTCGGACGGACGGCCTGGAGATCTTCGAGCGTAAGGACACCGCCTGCGACGCGGCCAGCCGCCGCGAGGAGCTCTTCGGCGATGGCGTCTTCGCAGAGATAGCCGGGGCCGCGTTGCGAGAGGCGCTTCAGGAATGCGCGGCGCGCCGCCGAGCCACGGGCGAGCTCGAGGGCCGGCGTCATCACGCGCGAAAGCGTCTGGCTTCCGCACGTCGCGAGGGCCGCCGCGAGGGCGGAGGGGAGCGCGGGGACACCGACGCGGGCGGCGTCGGGGACCGGATCTTCATCGCGGAAACCGCGGGGGCGCGGCACGCCGAGGCCCGGTTGGCGAGTGCGGCCGTCGATGGCGCGGAGGCCCGTACCGGCGCCGCCGACCAAGATTTGAACGGGGCCGAGGAGAACGCTTGGCGATACGGCGGCCGCGGCGAAGACGCCCGTGACCACGGCGTCCACGGCGTTGCCGCCCGGGAACGCCGTCGACGCCGCCTGCGCGACGTCGCCGTTCGAGGCCGTCGCGACATTGCGCGCGGTGCTGCTCACGATTTCACTCCTGCTCGTCGTCGCGGACGAGGATGCCGCCCCGCGGGCGGATCATGCGGCTCAAGCCGCCATCGCGCCCCGCGGCCATGCTTTGCGCCGCCTGGCGGAGACGCTTGCATTCTGCAAGGGCCGAGTCGGTCTCGAGGACGACGTACGCGTCGCGGCGAGGACCAATAGCGTCGACAACGCGCTCGATGGCGGCGGGGCCGAAGGAGCGTGTCTCGCCGAGAGCCTTGAGGCGCGTATAGGCGACGCCGCCCGGCGGCACGTGGTCGCGCGACGCGTCGACGACGAGGACCACGTTCCAGCGCTTGGCCGTGAGCGCCGCTTCGTCCGTCTCCCAAACGCCGGACGGCTCCCACACGATGTGCGTGGCGTCGCGCGGGAGGCGCTCGAGCAGCTTCGACATGCGCTCACGCCAAACGGGGCCCGGCGTGACCTCGGGCGGCGTGCGAATCAGAAAACAGCGGGCCTGGAGCGCGTCGATGGCGGCGCGGGCGACTGTGAGCTCGCGCTCGAACGCGTCGCCGGGCTTCAGCTTGGACAGGTTGGGGCCGGCCACGACGCAGAAGTCGAAGTGCGGCGGAACCTCTTTGCGCCAGCGGCGCAGGGTGGGCAGCGTGGGCTCGGTTTTGACCGTGGTCGACGCGTCCTTCTTCGCGGGAGCGTCGTCCTTCGCGGCTGCCGACGACCGCGCGCCGGGCGGAAGAACGGTGACCTCGAGAAAGTCGAAGCGCTTCGCGTACGCGGCGACGCCGCCGCGCAGGTCTTTCGCGCCGATGTGGAATCGTGTGCCCATTCTTGCTTGTTTTTGCTTATCGCGGTCGGGGGGCGGGGGTAAGCCGCGAGGGGCGAGGGTTCTCGCACGGGGGAGGCGATAGCGCCAGCGCGACGTAAATTACGCCGGCGGCGGCGATTCTGACGGCGATGCCTGCCGTGGGCTTGGACGCTTGATTCCGAAGTCGAACCACTGCGTCGGGTTTCGCCTCAGGAACGCCGCGAGGTCGTCGGCGATGCTCTGCGCGACGGAATCGACCCCGGCGTCGTCGAGCTTGCGCGGCACGAGGATCGGCGTGTGGACGTCTACGCGGTACTCGCGAAAGCCGGCGCGCGAGCAGTAGACCGGCACGATGGGCGCGCCACTTAGCTGCGCGAGGCGAATCGGCCCCTCGGGGATCGCGCCGGGCCTGCCCAAAAAGCTCACTTGCCGCGCGCGCTTCCCCTTGGGCGTTCGGTCGATCTGCACGCCGATGACGCCGCCCTCGCGGAGATGGCGCAAGAGCGGCAGGGCGTCGAGCGGGTCGTCGTCGACGTGTGCGATTTCGAAGCCCGCGGCTTTGCGCGACGAGTCGTGCACGACGCGCGCTTCTTCGTCGCGCTCGCGTTGCATGACCATCATCATACGTACGCCGAAGTCCCGGCCGATGAGCATCCCGACGGTCTCCCAACCGCCGGTGTGGGCGGTCACAAGGACGATGCCGCGGCCGAGGGCGATGGCTTGGTCGAAGTTGCGCTGGCCATAGACAATCGCGTGGGGGATCCCCGCGTTCTTCGAGCCGCTCATGAGCGACTCCGCGAACGCTCCGGCGTAGGACGCGAACGTGCGCGCGACGTCGAGCGTGTCGCGTGCTCGCGACGCGTCGCCGCGAATGCGATGCAGGTTGTGGCGCACGGTGCGCCGCGCCTCGGGCAAGATTGCCGAGATCGCGACGCCGATCACCGCGGGGCTGTAGCGAACGAACCACTCGGGGCCGTTCCGTGCGCCCCAGGCGGCGAGCTTGCGGAACACCGCGCCGTCGTAGGCGAGCTCGTTCGGCCCCCCGCCCTGCTCGTCTCCCGAAGACGCCATCGTCAGATGCGGAGAAGGTCGGGGCGCTTCGAGAGCACGCGCTCGAGCCACGCGCTCGAGAGCTTCTCCTGCATCGAGTTCGCGCGGAGCCGCTGGTTCAAGTGCGTGAAGTCGACGCGGTCGAGCTCTTGGTCTTGGTTGAAGCACGAGAAGACGACGAACTCTTTGCCGGTCTCCGGGTCGCGGTGCTTCTGAAGGCACTGCGCGCAGACCTCTTTCATCATGCATTGCATCGGCGAGTTGATGCTGCCGATGGCGAGGTGCTTCGGGTTCAAGAGCGGCAAGAGCACGCCGTGCCGGGCCTCGCGCACGGCGTTCATCATGCGATCGGAGCCGATGGCGATGATGCGCGTGACCTCTTTCATAGGCACGTGACGCTCGCCGAGCTCGCCCTGGCCGTAGGCGCGCATCGCCTGAACGATGTTGCCGCGGAAGTGGCGATCTTGCGGGCGACGGGGCGCGATCTCGCTCCCCATGTCGGTCGTCCAGATGATCTGATCGGTGTACCGCTCGACGTCTTCCTGCTTGAAGAGGTCTTCGCCCTTCTTGTAGCCGGCGAAGTACAGAACCTTGCCGCCCATCGCTTTGATCGCGCGGGCGATCGAGAAGAGCACCGCGTTTCCAAGACCGCCGCCGCAGAGCAGCACCGTCTCGGACTTTTCGATCTCGGTGGGCGCGCCCGTCGGCCCCATCAAGACGACGGGCTCGCCCGGCTTCAGCGCGGCGCAGAGGCGCGAGCTGCCGCCCATCTCGAGGACGATCGTCCCCATGAGCCCTTTTTCAGGGTCGATCCATGCGCCGGTGAGCGCGAGCCCTTCCATCGCGAGGCGCGTGCCGTCAACGATCGGCGAGAGCGACTCGAAGTTCTGCAGGCGATAAAACTGACCCGGCTGGAACTTGCGGGCCGCCATCGGCGCGTGGACGACGACCTCGACGATCGTCGCCGTCAGACGGTTCACTTCGAGAACGGTCGCGACGAGCTCGCTGTCGGTCCGCGCAAAGAGCGTCTTGAGCTTCGCGTAGCGCTCGTCCGCCGTGCCGGCGACCGCGGGCATCGTGAGCTCGCCGTTGGCCGGATCGTGGCGGCCGATCTCTGCGAAGAGCGCGGCGACGTGGGGGTGGCCGTCCTTCGCGCTCGCCATCGCTTTGACGACGCTGCCTGCGTAGAACGGGTGGTTGTCGCCGTAGAAGGAGACGGTGCGATGCCCCTTTTGGTAGCTCGTGAAGAAGCCGTCGCGCGTGCTCGACACGGGCTCGAGTGAGACTTCGCCGGACTCCGTGCGCTGCGCTTTGAAGCCCTGGAAGAACTGCTTGCGTGAGTCGAGCTTGAACGTCCCCTCGTACTCTTTTTCGTACGTGACATTCGGGCTCGTACCGGCGGCGACGCAGACGGTGCGCGCGGGCAAGTCGACGGTGGTGCCGTCGTTGCGGACGAAG
>JANXMC010000132.1 GCA_025354825.1 Myxococcales bacterium | reverse complement strand
TCGTTAGTGCGGGCGTTCCGTGATACCCTCGCGCGCGATGATAACCATCGGCTGCGCTGGGTTTCCCGTCCCCGCCACGCGGTACTTCAAAGAGTTCCTCTTCGTCGAAGTGCAGGAGACGCACGTGACCTTGCCCGGCACGGGGACGATTCGCCGATGGCGACGCGAAGCCCCCGAGGGTTTCGTCTTCGCGATGCTCGCCCCGAAGGACATCGGCCAAGAAGGCTTCCGCGACGGCAAAGTCACCGAGACCGCGCTCGGCAATCTCATCGAGGTCGGCAAAGAGCTCGATGCGAGCATCGCCGTCTTCGCGGCGCCGCCCGAGTTCGCGGCGAACCGCACGAACAAGGCCGCGGTTAAAGAGTTCTTGCTCAGCGTGAAGAACAAGTTCGCGCACATCGTCTGGGACCCGCCGGCCGCGTGGGATTCGGACGACGCCGCCGCCCTCGCCGCAGAAGCGGGCGCGGTCGCCTCGCGCGATCCGCTGCAGCACGGGACGACGAAGGCCGCCTACGCGTACTACCGGCTTCCTGGGCCCGCAGGGCACAAGAGCCGCTACGAGGATCCGGCCATCGAGAAGCTCGCCGACCTCGCGAAGAACGCGAAGAACAAGGAGGCGACGTACGTCTTCACGAACGTCGACATGTTCGCCGACGCGAAGCGCTTGAAGAAGGCGCTCAAGCTCTAAGCGGCGTTCGGACGGCGACGGCTCCCATCGCGAGACGAATCGCGGCTGCCATCGCCGTCCCCAAATGCAGAAGAGGCCGGCTCACCCGAAGGTGGACCGGCCTCTCGTGTTTCAGAAGGTCGCCGTTACGGGGCGGGGAAGCACTGCGCGCTGCAGCTCGTTCCGGTGCACGTCCCGAGAGCGTCGGCCGCGACCTTGCCCTCGGGGTGCACGCTGCCGCACGCCTCGATGCAGTCGTTCAGCTGCGTCGGCGCGCCGGCCGCGCAGCCCTGGATGCAGTTGTGGTTCGCCGCGCATTCCGTACCCGTGGTGCAGGCGGCTTGCTGCGCCGAGCAGCTCGTCCCCAGGCACTGCTGGCACTGATCGACGACGGGCGTGGTCGTCCCCGCGTCGACGGGGGTCGTCCCCGCGTCGGGCGGGGGCGTCGGCGTAACCCAGTCTTCGCAGTGGCTCTTGATCGCCGAGGTCGCGCACTGCGTACCGCACGTCGTGCACGCGTTGCGCTGGTCGCACTGCGCGAGCGCGAGGTACGCCGTCTGCCCGCTGGGGTGCTGCTGGTAACACGCCGTCGGGTTCGCGCCGACCTGCAGCGAACAGCTGTAGATCGCAAGGCACTCCGCGTTGTTGTCGCAGTAGGCGTGGAGCGCCGAGCAGTTGGGATAGAGGCACACGCCGCACGAGTCGGTCGTGGACGGCGGCTCGGACGTATCGGGGAAGTCGAAGCCCCCGCCGTCGGACGGCCCGGTGATGAGCGACACGGTGCAGGCTTGCGAGCCGAGGGCGGCGACGACGAGGCAGCCGGCGAGCGTCGAGCCCGTCAAAAAGGTCGCGTAACGTAGGCCAAGCTTCATCTGAAAGTCCTCCGAGGGCGCCGAGCGCGCTTTCGTGCGAGTCGACGGCGAGTTGACGACGGGTTTGACGGCCACTGCCGCGATTGTCTTCAATGCCGACGACGACTGCGAGCCGCCATCATGTTTACTCGAAGCGTCGAGGATGACGCAATTCGAGGGCGGGCGCTTGCGCAGCTGCGCCTGAGGCCGAGCCGTTCGCACTCACGCGCACCTTGCGGCACGTTGCGTGCGCCGCCCTCGCTCGCGACGGTTACGTGAGCGCGGGGGCGATGGCCTTCGCGATCTCGCCCGCCTTCGGCTTTCGCTTCACGAACGCCGCGATTCCGATCGCGAGGCTGACGAGCCAGTACGGGACGTTTCCAATCAGCTCGTAGACCGTCGACGCGTTCATGAAGTGCACAATGGCGTCGAGGTGCTCGGCCTTGAACGTGCCGCCGTTCACCACCACGCGCCCCACCGGATCGACGATGGCGCTGACGCCGCTGTTGGTGCTTCGAACGAGGTAACGCCGATGCTCCACGGCGCGAAGCTTGGCGAGGGCCAAGTGCTCCCACGGCTCGGCGGTGTCGCCGAACCACGCGTCGTTCGTGATGTTCACGAGGAGCTCGGGGTCGGCGTGGGACACGACCCTGTTCGTGAAGTCCGAGAGAATGTCCTCGTAGCAAATGAGCGTGGAGACCACGTGATCCTTGCCGCGAATCTGCACCGTGAGCGGCTCGATCGACGTGCCCGCGGAGAACTTGCCGCTGTTGGGCGACCACTCGTTCAAGATTGGGAACTGCTCGCTGAACGGAATGTGCTCGCCGAACGCGAGCAGGTACTGCTTGTCGTAGCGGCTGAGAACCTCGCCCTTTTCGTTCATCGAAAGCGCCACGTTGAACCAACGCTCGCGATCGGGATCGAACCGGTAGATGACGCCGCCGACGATCGACGAAATGCCCAGGTGCCGGCCGACGTAGTCGCGCATCGACGCCTTGTACATATTTTCGCGCATCGGAAAGGTCGCCGACGACTCGCTCCAGACGGCGAGCTCGACCCCCTTTTCCTTCAGCTCGCGCGTCATGCGAATGTGGCGACGAAGCCCTTCGCCCGGGTCTTCACGCTTTTGCATGAGCCCCATGTTCCCCTGCACGATGCCCACGTGGAGCGGCTCGCTCGCGGCGGCGCGCGCGTCGATGACGGGGATGCGCCAGGCGGCGAACGCGAGCGTCGACGCGACGGTGATGCCCGCGCCTACGAGCAGCCGCGTGTCGATCTTCCGCTTCTCGAGGAACGCGAGGCTCGGCTCGGCGACGGCGAGGTTGATGGTCACGAGCACCGTTCCGACGAGGATCGGCCCACCGAGCTCGGCGATTTGCGTGAAGGCCGGGAGCTTGTGGAGCGACGCCGCAAACGACCACGGGAAGAGCAGCGGATAGACGAGCTCGCTCGCGATGAACGCGGCGATGAACACCGGTGCCGCCGGCCAGCCGCGCAAGGTTGCGCGCGCGTAAAGCCACGACAGGAAGCCCATTCGGCCGCCTTGGTAGGCGCAGACGATGACGGTGAAGAGCGCGCAGAGCGACGCCGGGAAGCCGCTGAACGTCATGAGCATCGACTGAAGCCAGTAGAAGCCGCCGACGTTCATCACGGTGCCGGCGATCACGCCGAGCCACAGCGCGCGCTTCGGCGTTTGCCCTTGGATGCAGATCCACAAGGGCGAGAACGCGACGAGCGCGAGGGGCCAGATGTCGTTGCCTGGATAGCCGAGGCAATAACAGGCGCCGCTGAGGGCAGCGCCGATGGCGGCGAGGGGGAAGGGAAGCGGAAGCCGTTGGCGTTGCGTCATGCGGGGCGCGGCCGTTTTACGCCGCGCCGAGCCTCGGCTGCAAGCGCGGCTGAGAATCCGCTACGCGCCGCCCGCGAGGATCTTCGTCGCCTTGTCGACGAGCTCCGCGACATTGAACGGCTTCTGTAAGTAGTACTTCGCGCCGAGCTGGATCCCCTTCACGACGTCCGATGGGGCGGATTTCGCCGTGAGAAAGATGATCGGCAGCGCCTTGAGCGCGGCGTCGCCCTTGAGCATCTTCACGAACGTGAAGCCGTCGACGTGGGGCATCATCACGTCGCAAATCAGCAAATCCGGCTTTGGCATTCGCGAAAGCATCTCGGACGCCGCGAGGCCGTCGCCCGCTTCGAAGACGTCGAACTTGCTCTGCAGCGCTTTTGCGACCAGCGCGCGAATCGACGCGTCGTCCTCGACGACGAGGACCACCTTAAAGCCAGGCCTACGAGCCGGCGTCCCGGAAGCTGTCGCAACGTCCGCCATGCCTGCCTCTCGGCTCAGCATACGACGGAAGCAGGGTCTATTTGATCGCGAGAAGCTCGATGTCGAAGTTCAGCGTCGACCCGCCCGGAATCGCCGGAGGCGCGCCGCGGTCGCCGTAGCCGAGGGACGGCGGGATGGTGAGCTTTCGCTTACCGCCGACCTTCATGCCGGCGACGCCTTGGTCCCACCCTTTGATGACGTTCCCCTGGCCGAGCGTGAACTCGAAGGGAGTGTTGCGCGTGCGCGAGCTGTCGAACTGCTGACCGTTGGTCAGCGTTCCCGTGTAGTGCACACTGACTTTGTCGCCGGCCTTGGCCGTCGCGCCGTTGCCGACGGAGACGTCGACGATGCCGAGCTTGTCGCTGCCCGCCGGAGCATGTCGCTTCTAGTGGCTTCGAGAATGGCATCGCCGGACATTTCCGCGGGAACAGCGGTCGGAAGTCCGACCTGCCGCAGGACGTCGATGA
>JANXMC010000127.1 GCA_025354825.1 Myxococcales bacterium | reverse complement strand
CGCCATCGCGCTCAAGCTCGCGTCCACGGGGCATCGCGTGGCCGTTCTTGGGCGCGATGCGTCTGCGATCGACGAGACCGCGCGCGCCGTCGAGGGGCTCGCGCTCACCGCCGACGTGACCGACCAGCCGTCCGTCGAGCGCGCCCTCGCCAAGCTTCGCGAGACGTGGGGCGACCCGCAGATCGTCGTCGCCAACGCAGGCATCGCCGAGAGCGCGACCCTCTCCGACACGAGCGACGACGCGTGGGACCGCCACATGCTCATCAACGCCACCGCGCCGTTTCGCCTCGCGCGCGCCGTCGCCCCCGCGATGATCGCCGCGAAGTTCGGCCGTATCATCAACATCGCCTCCAACGCCGGGCTCACGGGCTACGCGTATACGTCGGCCTACTGCGCTTCGAAGCACGCGCTCGTAGGCCTCACGCGCGCCCTCGCCGTCGAGCTCGCGCGCACCGGCGTCACCGTCAACGCGGTCTGCCCCGGCTTCGTCGACACCGAGATGGCGACGCGCGCGGCCACCGCCATTGCGGCGAAGACCGGCCGTTCGCCCGAGCTCGCGCGCAAAGCGCTCGAAGATTTGAGCCCGCAAAGGCGGCTCGTCACGGTTTCCGAGGTCGCCCATGTCGTCGCGATGTTGTGCGACGACGCGGCGCAAGCAGTGAACGGCCAAGCACTCGCCATCGACGGCGGACAGGTGATGTGATGACGCAGGTAGTGACCCCTCCCCAGTTCCCCAAGGCCCGTGGTTACGCAGACGGCCTCATCGCTCCCGAAGGGCGCCTGCTCTTCATCTCGGGGCAAATCGGGTGGGATCAGCACGGGCGCATCGTCAGCGACGACTTCGCGACGCAGTTCTTGATGGCCCTCGACAACGTCATCGCGGTCACGCGCGAGGCGGGCGGCGGCACCGAGCACATCGTGAAGCTCGTCGCCTTCGTGACAGACTTGGAGAAGTACCGCGTGGCGACGAAGGCCATCGGTGAAGGGTGGCGCGATCGCATGGGGAAGCGTTACCCCGCGATGAGCCTCGTGAAGGTCGCAGGGCTCTTGGAGCCGGGCGCGATGGTCGAAATCGAAGGGCAAGCCGTCCTCCCCAAGTGAATCCCATGACGCTCCACACCGAACGCAAGCTGCACGTGGGGGTCGAAACGCCGGAGGAGCGCAAGAGCGGCCCAGGCGACTGGACCTCCGCACCCTCGCGTTCGAATGTGAGCCTCTGGGTTCGCCTCCTCGAGAGCCACAACATCATGCTGTCCGAAGTGCGCCGAAGGCTCGCGGACGACTGCACGATGCCGCGGTTCGACCTCTTGGCGAACCTGCAGCGCGAAGACGGGCAGACCCTCGCGGCCCTCAGCCGGCACATGCTGGTGACCGCGGGGAATCTCACGGGCTTGGTCGATCGCGCCGAGCGCGATGCCGTCGTCGAGCGGCGCGCCGACCCGCACGACCGCAGGCTCTCGCGGGTCTATCTCACGGTGAAGGGGCGCGAGCTCATCGACGTGCTCCTTCCCGCGCACGCCTCCCACGTCACGGAGCTTCTCGAGGGGCTCGACATCGACGAGCGCCGGGAGCTTCGTCGCCTTCTCGGCAAGCTTCGCGATTCGCTCGTGAACAAGCTCGACGGCATCGCAGGCCCCGCACGCCCCGTTGGAAGCGCGCCGCAAGACACGGCGCCCGATTCGAGTCGCCCGCCGCGCGAGGTGACGTAGTGCCGCCGCAAGCGATCGCCCCCAAGGGCTTCAACTACGTCTGTGAGAACGGCGTCGCGACCATCACGCTCACACGCGGCGACAGGCTCAATTCGCTCACGTTCGCAATTTACGAGGAGCTCCGCGATCTCTTCGCCGCGCTCAACGATCACGACGAGGTTCGCGCCGTGGTGCTCACCGGCGAAGGTCGCGCGTTCTGCTCGGGCGGCGACGTCGAGGACATCATCGGCGAGCTGTTCTCGCGCGACATGAAGGGGATGGTCGCGTTCACGCGCGTCACGGGCGCGCTCATCGCGAACATCCGCAAGCTTCGCCGCCCCGTGATCGCCGCCGTCAACGGCGTCGCGGTCGGCGCGGGCGCCGTCATAGCCCTCGCGTGCGACCTCCGCGTGGCGAGCGACAAGGCGCGCTTCGGGTTCATTTTCCCCAAGGTCGGCCTCTGCGGCGCCGACATGGGGGCGGCCTACCTGCTCCCCCGCGTCGTCGGCCTCGGTCACGCGAGCGAGCTGCTCTTCACGGGCGATCTCATCGGCGCCGACGAGGCGTACCGCATGGGGCTCGTGAACCGCGTCGTGGCGCCTGAGAAGTGCCTCGAGACGGCGCTGGCGTTGGCGACGCGGCTGGCGTCGGGCCCCGCGTTCGCGCACGCGATGACGAAGCAGATGCTCGAGAGCGAGCACACGATGTCGCTCGACGCGGCCATCGAAGCCGAAGCCCAGGTGCAGGCTATTTGCATGATGCACCCAGATTTCCGCGCAGCGTTCGACGCGTGGACGACGAAGCAACCGATTCAGTTCGAAGGGTCGCCCCTCCCTTTTCAAGAGCAACCCCGCGCCGCCTCGCCGGCCGCAGCCGCAGCCAAGCTGTGAGCACCCGTCCGCCGCCTCCCGCGCCCCCCGCACGCGCTCTCCGCGCGACGCGCGAGAGCTTTGCGATGCTGCCGATGTTCTTCGACGACGCGCACCGCGTGCTCGGCGCCGAGCTGGGCGAAGCGCTCGAAGGCCACGACCCCGAGCTCCACGTGCCGAAGCGCATCGGCGGTCGTTTGGCGGAGCTCGAGCTGTTCAAGCTTCTCGTGCCGGCATCGATGGGCGGCCGCGCGGTCGGTTCGAACGCGAGCTCCGTCGACGTCCGCGCCCTCTGCATCGCCCGCGAGGCTCTCGCCTACGTCTCGCCCGTGGCCGACTCGGTCTTCGCGGTGCAGGGGCTCGGCTCCCACCCCGTGCTTCTCGCCGCGGGCGGCTTTCCGCGGCGCGGCGAGTTTCTCCACGAGGTGATGACGGGCGATCGCATCGGCGCCTTCGCCCTCACCGAGCCCGACGCAGGCACGGACGTCGCGTCGATGAAAACACGCGCGCGCCGCGACGGCAGCGGCTGGCTCCTCACGGGCGAAAAGTGTTTCATCTCGAACGTGGGAATTGCCGACCACTTCATCGTATTTGCCAATGCGGTCGTGGGCGAAGAAGGCACTTCGAAAAAGACGATTTCGGCTTTCTTGCTCGACGCCAACGCGAAGGGGCTCACACTCACGCCGCAGCGCGCGGGGGGCGACCACCCCCTCGGCAAGCTTTCGATGCGCGACTGCCGTGTGCCCGCGGACGCCCTTCTAGGTGAGGTCGGCCACGGCCTTCGCCTCGCCCTCGGCACGCTCGACGTCTTCCGAACATCGGTTGGCGCCGCCGCCGTCGGGATGGCGCGCCGCGCACTCGACGAGACCGTGGCGCGCGTCACGTCCCGCACGCAGTTCGGGCAGCGCATTGCCGATTTTCAGCTCACCCAGGCGGCCCTCGCCGACATGGCGACCGAGCTCGATGCCGCGCGCCTGCTCGTATACCGGTCGGCATGGGCGAAGGACCACGGCGAGCGTGCGGCGTCCGAAGTCGCGATGGCGAAGATGTTCGCCACCGAAGCCGCGCAGCGCATCATCGACCGCGCCGTGCAGCTTCACGGCGGAAGCGGCGTTCTCGAAGGCTCGGTCATCGAGCAGCTGTATCGCGATATCCGCCCCCTTCGTATTTACGAAGGGACGACCGAAATTCAAAAGCTCATTATCGGGGCGGCCCTCGTCGCCGCACCCAACGCGAGCACGAGCCGGCCGTGAGCCCGAGCCCGCTCTTCGCGCCGCTCACCCTCGCCGCGGGCGCCGTGACGCTCCCCAACCGCATCGCGCTCCCCGCGATGGTGACGCGCCTCTCGGGGGAAGACGGCGTCGTCAACGGCGACATTCGTGCACGTTACACGCGTTTCGCCAAGGGCGAAGCGGGGCTCATCGTCGTCGAGGCGATGGCGGTCCACAGCTCGAAGAGCGGCCCGCTGCTTCGTATGAGCGACGACAGCTTCAAACCGGGGCTGACCGAGCTCGCGACGCAGTGCCACGACGCCGGGCCGGGGAAAGTCTTCCCGCAGATCATCCACTTTCTCAAGGTCGCGCGCTCGGGTTGGCGGCAGACCGTCGACATGCTTTCGCCGGCGGACATCGACGGCATCGTCGAGGCGTATGGCCAGGCTGCGCTCCGTGCGCGCGAGTGCGGCTTCGACGGCGTCGAGCTGCATATGGCCCACGCCTACACGCTGTCGTCGTTCCTCTCGCGGCTCAATCCGCGGCGCGACGCCTATGGCGGCACCCTCGAAAACCGCCTGCGTCTGCCCGTGCGCGTCGTCGAGCGTGTGCGCCACGCCGTCGGCCACGACTTCCCCATTGGCGTTCGCTTCGTCGGCGAAGAGTGCATTCGTAATGGGTATACGGTCACGGATGCGGGCCCCATCGCCGTCCGCCTCGCGCGGGCAGGCGTCGACTACGTGTCGCTCTCCGCGGGCGGAAAATTCGAAGACGCGCGGCTGATTCCGGGCGAGCCCCCCTACCCGTATACGGGCTATTCGGGCGACCGCTGCATGCCCGGATCGAACTACCCAGACGGCGCGAACTTGCCTATCCCCGAAGCCGTGCGCGCATCGCTCCGCGGGGCCGGCCTTTCGACGCCCGTCATCGCCGCAGGCAAAATCGCAACGCGCGAGCTTGCCGAAAAGGTTCTCGAGCGCGGTCAAGGTGACGTGGTCGGCATGGCCCGCGCGCTCCTCGCCGACCCCGATTTGCCGCGCAAATGGCGGCTCGGTCGGGAAGACGCGGTCGTCCGCTGCGTCTACGGCAACGTCTGCAAAGCGCTCGACGAAAACTTCCGTCGCGTCGACTGCACGCTCTGGCCGAAGCGACTCGGCCAAGCCCCCGAAAGCGCCGACACAGTTGCGCCCGTCTGGCCCGACGCCGGCGCGAGCCTCACGGCGGACTACAAAGACGGCCGCGTTCTTCTCCGCTGGCACGCCGCCTCGGACAACGAAGCGATGTACGGCTATCAAATCTTCCGCGGTGAGAGCGACGCCACCGCCGTCGACGCCTGCTCCCTCGACCACTTCGCAAGCGTGCGCGCGGCCTCGACGCGCTTCGAAGATGCACGCGTGATCGGCGGCGCGTCCTACGCCTACGCCGTCCGCCCCTACGACCTCGCGGGCAACCGCGGCGCGTCGAGCCTACGCGTCGTCGTCGTCGTCCCTCGCGAGCACCACGCGCCGACCGAGCCCGTCCGTCTCGTCGTCGCGCGCGATCCGGGCGCGCTCGAGGGGTGCGCGGCCGTTACGGGATCGTGATACGAGGGCTCCGACAGGAGTCGCGACATGCCCGATGCTCCGGTGTTCGCCGAGGACATGAACCTCGCGCAGTATTTTCTCTTCGATAGGCTCAACGAAGGTCTCGCCGACAAGACGGCGCTCCGTTTCGGCCCGCGGTCGTACTCCTACGCGCGCACCGCCGAGCGCTCACGCGCCTTCGCGGCGCTCCTCGCGCAGGCCGACATTCGCCGCGGCGAACGCGTGCTCATCGTCCTCCCCGACATGCCACCGTTCGCGTGGGCGATCTTCGGCACGCTCGCGCGCGGCGCCGTCGTCGCCATGGGCAACCCCCACGCGTCCGCGGCGCAGCTCGAATACCTTGTAGACTACACACGTGCGACGGCCGTCGTGACGACACCAAGCGTCGCCGGCGCGCTCCGCGACGCATGGCGCGCCAAGCGTATCGGGCGCGAGCTGCGAAAAATCTGGGTGGCCCCCGACTGCGCTACCCACGAAGATCCCGAAGCGCCCACGGGCATCGCCGCCGACGCCCTCGTGTCGGATTTGGCGCTCGAGCTTCCAGCGGACGGAAACGCCGCGTTCGCCGCGTTCGGAGCGCCGCGCCTCCATCGCGATGAGCCTGCGATGTGGCTCTTCACGAGCGGCTCCACGGGGGAGCCCAAAGCCAATATCCACAGCCACCGCGACTTCGCATTCAATACCGAAGTCTATGCCAAGGCGACCGTCGGGTACCGCCAGAGCGATGTGACCGTCAGCGTCCCGCGCCTCTTCTTCGGATACGCGACGGGGACGAATCTCTTCTTCCCGTTTGCGGTCGGCGCCACCGCGGCGCTCTTCAGCGAGCGCCCCACTCCGGAGACGCTGATGGCGGCGATTGCCATGTACGCGCCCACGGTCGTCACCAACGTTCCGACGATGCTCGGCAAGCTCCTCGAGTACGACGAAGCGCAACGCGCGCGGGGCGACGCGGGGCTCGATCTCACCAGCGTCCGCTTTCAGCTCTCGGCGGGCGAGGCGCTCCCCGAAGCGCTTCTTTCCCGCTGGATCGCGCGCTTCGCCAGCGAGGTCTACGACGGCATCGGCTCGGCGGAGATGTTCCATATCTACTGCTCGAACCGCCCCGGCGACGTGAAGCCCGGCTCCCTCGGCAGAGCGGTCGACGGCTATTCGCTCACCATCTTGCCGGAAGACGCCGAAGGTCTCGGCGCCGCACCCTGCGCGCCGGGGGAGATCGGCGTTCTTTGGGTGAAAGGCGACAGCGTCTCTCACGGCTATTGGCTCGATCGCTCGAAGAGCTTTCGCACGTTCTTCGGCCACGCGTGCCGCACGGGCGATCTCTTTCGAATCGACGCCGACGGGTATCTTTACTTCGCGGGCCGCGCCGACGAGCTGCTCAAAGTAAGTGGGCAGTGGCTCGCGCCACTCGAAGTCGAAGAGTGCCTCATGAAGCACGACGCCGTGTCGCTCGCCGCGGTCATCGGCGTGGAGGACGACGGGCTCATCAAGCCCAAGGCGTTCATCGTTCTTCGCGCGGCGGCCGGCGTCGATCACGCGGCGCTCGCCGTCGAGCTGCAGCGTCACGTGAAGGGGAAATTGCTCCCTTACAAGTACCCGCGCGCCATCGAATTCGTGGTCGACTTGCCAAAGAACGATCGAGGCAAGGTCGATCGCAAGGCGCTGCGCGACCTCGAGAAATCGCGGGCAACCAAGACCGAGGTGCAGCCGTGAGCGGCACGCCCGGCCCGAGCACCACCAAGCTCGCCGAGCTGACGACGGGCGAGCTCGCGTCGGTCTGCGCGACGCCTGCCGCCACCGTCCTGCTCCCCGTCGGCAGCGTGGAGCCCCACGGCCCGCACCTGCCCCTCGGCACCGACACGCTCATCAGCGAGGTCGCGTGCGCGCGCGCGGTAAACGAACTACGCAATCGCGGCGTGACGGCGTACATCGCGCCGAGCGTCCCTTACGGCGTGACCGATTTCGCAGGCGGCTTCACCGGCGCCATCAGCGTGCCCGCCGCGGCGCTCACCGCGTTTCTCATCGCCATTGCTGGCCGCTTTTTGGACGACGGCTTCGCGCACGTCTGCATCGTGAACAACCACCTGGAGCCCGCCCACGACGCTGCGGTCCGCGCGGTCGCGCAGGCATTCCCAACGTTGCGTGTCTCGGTCGCGTGCCCGCTGACGCGCCGCTGGGGGCGAACGTTGAGCGACGAGTTCAAGCGAGGCAACTGCCACGCGGGGCGCTACGAAACGTCCCTCGTGCTCGCAGGCGGCGGTGCCGTGCGCGACGGCTTCCGCGAGCTCGAAAGCCTCGACGTGAGCCTCTCCGCGGGGATCAAAGCCGGGCAGACGACGTTTCGCGCGATGGGGCTCGAGTCGGCCTATACCGGCGCCCCTGCCCTCGCGACAGAAGACGAAGGGCGCGAGCTGTACGACCGCCTCGCCGACATGGTCGTCGCCGAAGTCACCGAGGCGCTCGAAGGGCAATCGCGTAGTCGGTAACGCCGGCGAACGCGCCGTTCTACTTAACCTTGTTTCCGGAGGCGCCCGGGCACTTCGCGTCGAGAGCCGCACACTCGGGGCCGACCTTTCAGGGGCGGCGGGCGCCGCGGATCAAACGTAATATCGGCTGGTATTCGCCTGACCGGGCGAGGACCAACGTGTCGGCTTCCATCGCCGCGAGAAGCCTCGACGGCGGGCGCACATCATAGCCCGGAGGCGCGAGAACACGCGTGATCCGTCGCGCCTCTGCGGGCGTGAGCCGCGGCGTCAACACGATGGCGTCGGTGGGCGCATCGTCGGTAATCGCGAGGCAGGTGATTTTATCGGCATGGGGGCCAACGTACGAGGCGACGGCCGCCATCACGGCGCCTTCGTGAGCGCGGGGAACGGTCACCGCGGCGATGTCGGCATCGCCTTGCAAAAGGGCGTGCACCACGTCCGGGTGCGACCCCAAGAAACGCTGCTCGCGGAAGACGCGATCGGGGTCGATGCCTCGCTCGCGGAGATAGCCGACGGCGAGCAGGTAGCCGCCCACGGAGAGCGGATCGACCCAGGCTGCGACGAGACCGCGCATCTCGTCGAGCTGAATGTGGCTCGATCGCCGCGCGACGATGGCCGCGCGGTAGCTCGCGCTCCCGCCGCGAACGACCTTGAAAATGGCGCGCGCCGAAATCTCGATACGCGCGCAGATGCCTGCTGGCGCCCAGACCATGTGCGCCTCGGCCGACGACGCGCGCGCGTCGAGCTCGGCATAGGTGCGCGCGACCTCGATCTTCACGGGCTGCTCGAGGGCCTCGGTGAGCCCCTGCTCGACGAGCTCTGCCCGCGCTTTGGCCTTTGCCATTCCGAGCGACGGGGGAAAAAGGATGGAGAGCGTCACGCGTCCTCGACGATACCACCGGACTTTCCGCGCAAGCCCGCGACCAGCGGTAGGCCGACGATGAAGCGCGACCCCTCGCCGTCGACGCTCTCGACGCGG
>JANXMC010000126.1 GCA_025354825.1 Myxococcales bacterium | reverse complement strand
CGTGGCCCTCGTCGACTACGCGATGCCCGAAGAGAACGGCGTCGAGCTGCTGCAGAAGCTCTCACGTTCACGCCCGAACATCGCGCGCGTGATGCTCACCGCCCACGCCGATCTCGACGAGGTGAAAGACTCGTACAAGAGCGGCCTCTCGCAGGCGATCATCATGAAGCCGTGGGATCGCGAGTCGATCTTGCGTTGGGTCACCAACGCGATGCGAATCAAGTCTCTGAAGCGCGCCGTCGACGACATGCACGGCACCGTCTCGAAGAAGTAGCCGCTCTAAGGCAGGTAGATGCCTTCGTACGCGCAGTGCGGATGGCCGTCTGCCACGCACTGCGTCCGCTCGACGACGAGGCCTGCGAAACCGACGGCGCGGAGCACGTTCTGTAAGCAGTAGCCCACGGTCGTGCACAGCTTCGCGTGGTGGCGCGCGACCCCCTTGAGCGTGAACGTGAGCTCGCCCGAACGGAGCGCCGTCGCCGTGAGGACGCCTTCGTCGCAGTAGGTTTGCCAGACGCGCTGCACGTTGGCTTCGAGAAGGCTGGGCGTCGTGATGAGGCGGAAGAGAGAGCGGTAGATGCCCGAGACGTTGTCTCGCGCGATCGCCGTGGTGAGGGCGTTCGTGTACTCGTCGACGTCCTCCGGCGCGGCGAACCCTTCGAGCAGCTCGAGAAGCTCGCCGACGTTGTAGGTGTCGTACCAACCGGAGGCGATGATGCCGAACGCGGGCTCGCTCTCGCGGACCATGGCGCGAAGCTCGGGCGACGCCCGCTCGCAGACGCGGGCGATGGCGCTGTTGCCGTAGGTCGAGGCAAACCACGCGAGGCCCGCGCGGATGGCCGTCCCTTTGATGCGACCGCGGGCCGGGTCGAAAGACGGCCTGCTCGAGAGCAGGCGCGACGCCGACGCGGGGCCCGAGCTTGCCACCGCGCGCTCGCGGTACGCGCCGCTTGGAAGCGGGGCTGCCGAAGGGGGAAACGCCGACGCCGAGCGGATGTGCCCCGAGGATGCGGGCGGCCGCGTGCTGGGGCGTGTGCTCGGCCTGGTGCTCCCGCGATCGCTCGCACGCGCATCGGGAAGGGTTGGAACGGGCGGCGCGAGGAGCGTGCCCGACACCGAGATCGCCGCGAAGGACGGGCGCGACGCCGTGCGCGGTCGCTCGGAATGGCGCTCGCCCACCGGTGGAACGTCGCCTGCGCTCTGCCCATGGCCGCCGCCGAGGTTCGGCGAGCTCGCGTGGGCGTTCGCGTATCCGATGGCGTCGCGCACCATCGCGCCGAGCTCGCGAGCGGAGCCGACGCGCGCGAACGAGCTCTTTCGAAGGCACGCCATGATGATTGCGCGCGTCGCCGCAGTGACGCTCGGTGGGATCTCTGGCTCGTCGCGAAGGATGGAGGCCATCGTGGTTGCCGAGCCGCTGCGACCGAAGGGGGGCGAGCCTACGACGAGCTCGTAGAGCACGCAGCCGACGGCCCACACGTCGCTTCGCTCGTCGGCGAGGCCGTGCTCAAGCTGCTCGGGCGACAGGTACGCGGGCGTGCCGAGGACCTCGCGACGGCTCGTGAGCACGTCGCCGCTCGTCTCGACGCGGCGCTTTGCGATCCCGAAGTCGACGACCTTGATCTGCTCGTCCGACGACGTTTGACGACCGTCCGTTGTCGACGCGAGCACGATATTCGACGGCTTGAGATCGCGATGAATCACGCCCGCGTCGTGGGCCGCGGAGAGCGCGTCGGCGACTTGTGCAACCCAGCGCAGGGCCCGCGTCGTCGACACGGGACCACGATCGGCGATGACTTTCTTCAGGTCGATACCGCGCACGTATTCCATGGCGATCCACGGCGTCCCTTCGTGCTCGCCCGTGCCGTACACGCGCACGATCCCGGGGTGCTCCACCGCCGCGAGCGCGCGGGCTTCGCGCAGAAGGCGCACGCGCGCGGCGGCCGTCGCGAGCTCGTCGGGGATGACCTTGAGCACGACTTCGCGATCGAGCGTCGCGTCGTGGGCGACGTAGAGCACGCTCATGCCGCCCTGCGCGAGCTTCCGCTGCACGAGATACGGCCCCACGACGGTGCCAGGGTCGATGCGCGGGGAGGTGGAGCTCACGAAGGCATTCCCGGGCTGCGGCTACGCCAAACGCATCGCCCGCCCTCGGCGCTCATTCTGCCCACCTTCTCGCGCTTGTCCACGTGATCACGCGGCGTCTTCCCGATATTGTCGCGCGCGGAAGCGACATTCGCTGGCCGGCGTCGACGCTCGGCCTTCTGGAGGAACACACGATGGCGTACGTACACGGCGGGCGGTTGGTTGCGCAGGCTCTCAAACGTCACGGGACGACACACCTCTTTACGCTTTGCGGCGGCCATATTCAGGCGATTTACGACGGGTGCCTCGACGAGGACATTCGCGTCGTCGACACGCGCCACGAGCAAACGGCGGGGCACGCCGCCGACGGCTAC
Organism: Myxococcales bacterium; assembly: GCA_025354825.1. Taxonomy (GTDB): domain Bacteria; phylum Myxococcota_A; class Polyangia; order Polyangiales; family Polyangiaceae; genus JANXMC01. The sequence goes on along the minus strand of JANXMC010000126.1, from coordinate 6,919 downwards.
GCGCGAGTGACCGGCAGGCCCGGTGTGTGTGCGGTCACGGCGGGACCAGGTGTCACCGATGTGGTTACGGCCGTCGCCAACGCGCAGCGCGCGGGGATTCCCATGGTCGTCGTCGGCGGCGCGGGGCCTCGAATCCTCACCGACATGGGCTCGCTTCAAGACATGGATTGCGTGACGTTGATGCGCCCCATCACGAAGTGGAGCGTGCAAGTCCCCGAGGTGCGCCGCATTGGCGAGTACATCGACTCGGCGTTTCGAATTGCTCAAGCGGGCGTCCCCGGGCCGGTGTTTCTCGAGATGCCGCTCGATCTCCTGATGAACATGCACGACGACGCCGAGCTGCCGGCGACGCGCCCCCTCGCCGAGCCGCCTCGCCCCGCGGGCGATCCGCGCTCCGTTGCCGCCGCCGCGCAGCTCCTGAAAGAGGCACAGCGCCCCGTGTTTTTGATCGGCACGCAGATCCGATGGTCGCCCCATCGCGATTCCGTCAAACGAGCTGCGGATGCGTTCGAAGTTCCGTTCTATGTCAACGGCATGGCGCGAGGATCGCTCCCCGCCGATCACGCCGGGCTCTTCTCGCGATCGCGCAGGTACGCCCTCGCGGAAGCCGACGTCGTCTTCGTCTTCGGAACGCCCTTCGATTTCCGCGTCGAGTACGGCCGCTCGCCGACATGGGCCGAGACCGTGAGAATCGTGCAGGTGGATTTGGACGGCGCCGAGCTCGGTCGCAACCGCCGTGTCGACGTCGCGATTCATGGCGACAGCGGCATCGTTCTCACGCAGCTCCTCGAAGCCGCGGGGGCGAAGAAGGCACCCGAATGGCTCGCCGCCGTGCGCGCCGACGAGACGAAGCGCCGCGGGAAAATGCTCGCCGAGATCGATTCGAACGACTCGCCGCCGAACCCGCTGCGCGTCTGCGCGGAGCTCGGCAAGCGCCTCAAGCCGAACGACATCGTCATTGGCGATGGCGGCGACTTCGTCGCGACGGCGGCATACGTACTCAAGATGGAATGGCCCCAACTCTGGATGGACCCGGGGCCCCTCGGCACCTTGGGTGTCGGCCCGGGCTACGCGATGGCCGCCAAGCTCGCGCGCCCCGACGCGAACGTCGTGCTCGTCTATGGCGACGGAAGCTTCGGTCTTCACGCTCTCGAATTCGAAGCGATGGCGCGCCAAAATATTCCGGTCGTGGCGGTCATCGGCAACGACGCGGGGTGGACGCAAATTCGCCGCGGGCAGATCGACATCTACGGCGCCGAGCGCGCGGTCGCGACGGCCCTCGAGTACACGCGCTACGAAAAGGTCGTCGAGGCGTGCGGCGGTGTCGGCTTCTGGGTCGAGAAAATCGAAGACCTCGGCCCCGCCCTCGACGCGGCATTCGCCTCGAAGAAGCCCGCCTGTGTGAACGTGAAGATCGCCAAGAGCGACTTCCGAAAGGGCGCCATCAGCGTCTAGCTGAGGTAGGGGCGGCGGCGCAGACGTGAGACTTTCTGCGCACTGCGTCACCGCCCCCGTTGCATATCTCGCGCAGAGCGTCGATTCTCCGCCACCCGGCGTCGATTCCGGGCGTGGCCTGCCCTACGGTCTACCTCCGTAGTTGGCCACGAAATACCGTACGGAGAGAAGAGATCCCATGACCAAACCGATCAGGCGTGTGGGCGTCATCGGGGCCGGTGTGATGGGGAGCGGAATCGCCGCGCACCTCGCAAATGCGGGTGTGCAGGTGGTGCTCCTCGACATCGTCCCGCCGAATCTGACCGAGGCCGAGAAGACTCAGTCTCAAGGCGCAGCACGCAACCGCTTCGCAGCAGGCGGCCTCGACAAGGCGCTCAAGGCACGACCCGCCGCGTTCTTCCACAAGAGCAACGCCCGTCTCGTGTCGGTCGGCAACACCGAAGACGACCTCGGCAAGCTCGCCAACTGCGACCTCGTCATCGAGGCGATCATCGAGCAGATGAGCCACAAGCGTGCGCTCTTCGAGAAGCTCGAGAAGATCATTCCGGCCGACTGCGTCGTCGCGTCGAACACCTCGGGCCTTCGCATCGCGGAGATGATGGAAGGGCGCACGGAAGGCTTCAAAAAGCACTTCCTCGTGATGCACTTCTTCAACCCCGTTCGTTACATGAAGCTCCTCGAGATCGTCACCGGTCCCGACACGGACAAGGCCGTCACCGAGCGCATCGTCCGCTTCGGCGAAGACATGCTCGGCAAGGGGATCGTCGTCGGCAAGGACACGCCGAACTTCATCGGCAACCGCATCGGCGTCCACGCCATGATGTCGACGATTCACCTGATGCTCGAAGAAGGGCTCACGCCCGAAGACGTCGACAGCATCACGGGCTCGCCCATGGGCCACCCGAAGAGCGCGAGCTTCCGCACGGCGGATCTCGTCGGCCTCGATACGTTCAGCCACGTCGCCCAGAACTGCTTCGACTCGCTGACGAGCGACGAGGATCGCGAGGTCTTCAAGCTCCCGGCGTTCATTCAGTCGATGGTCGAGAAGAAGATCCTCGGCGACAAGACCAAGGGCGGCTTCTACAAAAAGGGGAAGGACGGCACGGTCGAAACGTTCGATCCGAAGACGCTCGCGTACCGCGCCAAGGCGACCAACGACGAGATCAAGGCCGCCACCAAGGCCGCGAGCAAGCTCGAAGATCCGCGCGATCGCGTGAAGAAAATCGTCGCCGACACGGGCAAAGCAGGCGCGTTCGCGTGGAAGGTCCTCTCGAAGGGGCTCGCCTACGCGGCCCGTCGCATCCCGGAGATCGCCGACTCGGTCGTCGCGATCGATGACGCGATGAAGTGGGGCTACAACTGGGAGCTCGGCCCGTTCGAGACGTGGGACGCGCTTGGCTTTGCCGAAACCGTGGACCGCATGGTGAAGGACGGCATCAAGCTGCCCGAGTCCATCGTCAAGATGAAGGCGAGCGGCGCGACAGGCTTCTACAAGGGCGACGAGGTTTATGACCTCGTGAAGGGCGCCTACGTGAAGCGCGTCGTCGATCCGCGCAACGCGACGCTGACGATATTGAAGAAGGGCAACTCGCCCGTCCTCAAGAACGACGGCGCCGAGGCCTGGGACATCGGCGACGGCGTTCTCGCGCTTCGCATGAAGACGAAGGCGAACAGCCTCGACCCCGACGTCTTCAAGATGTTGAACGACGCGGCCACTCTCGCGGAGACCGACTTCAAGGCTCTCGTGATTGCAAACGAAGGCGACTTCTTCTGCGTCGGCGCGAACCTGATGCTCGTCCTCATGGGCGCGAGCCAGAAAGAGTGGGAGCAGATTCGGACGATGGTGAAGGCGTATCAGGACGCGACGCAGCGCCTGAAGTACGCGACCGTCCCCGTCATCGCCGCGCCCTACAACATGACCCTCGGCGGCGGGCTCGAGCTCTGCTTCGCGTGCGACGGCGTGCAGGCCTACTCGGAAACGTACACGGGCCTCGTCGAGGTCGGTGTCGGTCTCATTCCGGGCGGCGCCGGCACGCTGAACATGCTTTGGCGGAACCTCGAAGGCATCCCCGAAGGCGCCAACGTCAACACGTACGAGTACGTGACGCAGACGTTCAAGAACATCGCGATGGCGAAGGTTGCGACCAGCGCCGAAGAGGCGAAGCAGCTGAACTTCTTCCGCAAGACGGACGGCGTTTCGTTCGATCGCGCGCGCCAGCTCACCGAGACGAAGAGCCGCGCGCTCGGTCTCGCCAACGCGGGCTACCACCCGCCGAGCCCGCGCTCGTACGTCCTCCCCGGTGAGAACGGCGTGGCGACGCTCTCGATGATGGTCGACACGCTCGTCGCAGGCGGCTTCGCCAGCGAGCACGACGCGCTCATCGCGCGGAAGCTCGCGAACGTGCTGTGCGGCGGCGCTGGTGGTGCAGCGCGCGAAGTGACCGAGGAGGAAATCCTCGAGCTCGAACGCGAAGCCTTCGTCAGCCTTTGCGGCGAGCCGAAGAGCCAAGAGCGCATGCAATACATGCTTCAGAACAACAAGCCCCTTCGGAACTGAGGACCCACGCCATGGCAGATATCGTGATTGCAGAGGCAGTACGCTCGGCGGTCGGCCGTGCGCTCAAGGGGTCGCTCGCGCAGAAGCGCTCCGACGAGCTCGCGGGCGAGGTCATCGCTGCACTGATGGCCCGCGTTCCGCAGGTGAAGCCGGCAGACGTCGAGGACGTGATCTTGGGCTGCGCGATGCCCGAGGGCGAGCAGGGGCTCAACGTCGCGCGCGTTGCCGGCTTCCTCGGCGGCCTGCCGCAGGAGACGAGCGCGCAGACGATCAACCGGTTCTGCTCGAGCGGCCTCCAGGCGCTCGCGCTCGGCGCCGGTCAGATCTTGCTCGGCTCGAACGACATCGTCATCGCCGGCGGCCTCGAGTCGATGTCGATGGTCCCGATGACGGGGAACAAGCTTTCGGCCTCGCCGGAAGCGATGAAGCGGATTGCCTCGGTCTACACGCCGATGGGCATCACGGCCGAGAACGTCGCGAACAAGTTCCAGATCTCCCGCGTGGATCAGGACGCGTTCGCTCTTTCGAGCCACCAGAAGGCCGCGGCCGCGCAAAAGGCCGGCAGGTTCGAGCAAGAGATTGTCACGACCAAGGGCATTCGCTTCAAGAACAACGAGCACCAAGAGTTCGAGTTCAAACACGACGAGCTGATTCGCGCAGAGACCACGGCCGAAGGCCTCGCCGCGCTGAAGCCGGTGTTTAATGCGAAGGGGAGCGTCACCGCGGGCAACTCGTCGCCGCTCTCCGACGGTGCCGCCGCAGCGCTGCTGATGACGAAGGAGAAGGCCGACTCCCTCGGCGTGAAGGGGCTCGGCTACTTCCGCGCCTTCGTCACCGAAGGCGTCGATCCGGCGATCATGGGCATTGGCCCGATCCCGGCGGTGCGCAAGCTTCTCCGAAAGACCGGTCTGAAGATGAGCGACATCGACATCTTCGAGGTCAACGAGGCCTTTGGATCACAGGCGGTCTACGTCCAGCGCACGCTGGAAATCCCGCTCGAGAAGCTGAACGTCAACGGCGGCGCCATCGCCCTCGGTCACCCCCTCGGGTGCACGGGCGCGAAGCTCGCGGCGTCGGCCTTGTACGAGCTTCGCCGCCGCGGCGGCCGCTACGCCATCGTCACGATGTGCATCGGCGGCGGCATGGGCGCAGCGGGCCTGTTGGAATCGATCCCCGCCTGAAAAGGCGCACGCGGCAGACGCCGCACGGCCGTTCACGTACGGCGCGTGCGGCGCGATTGACGTATCGTCTCGGTTGCCCTACGTGGCGAGGCGATACGTCTTTTTTTCGACCCCTTCATTGGCAGGAGTTCCCGTGCGCGACGAGCGACCCACGTACCAGCTGAACGAGCAAGAGAAGAGCTGGAACGCCCCCAAGTTCATGATGCTCCTCGTCGCGACGCTCGTCGTCGCGGTCGGCACCATCGTGACGTTGGCGAACCTCTCCTACGACCGTCCTGGCAACTGGACGGGTTTCAGCACCACGCGCTAGAGGGCTTGGCTGGCGCGAGCCCGCAGCTCGACTCAGAGCTTGCGGGCGATCACCGGCGAGAAAATCAGCAGGAGCAGCAGGATGCTCCCGCCGATGTACGAGACGGCGCCGATGATGGCGGCGCGCTTGTCGTACGTGCCGACGGCAAGCTCGTGGACGTCGGCGACGCGCACCCGTTCTTCGGCCACGCGCTGCAGCTCGTCGATCTCTTTGCGGTAGCCGTCCCACTCGGTTCCGAACGTGGTCTGGTCGTCCATGACCCGGAAGGCGAGCTCGATGTTGGCCCGCTCGGCGCCGCTCGCTGCGCCCGACTCGCCGCCGCTCGAGACAACCTTCTGCCCCGCCGGCGCAGCCGCCGTGCGCATGTTCGCGAGCGACTGCCGGTCGCCGTTCGCGCCAGCCTTCAGAATGTGCGTCCGCGCGCGATCGCCGAGGGCGACGACCGCCTTCTCGTAGGCCGCGGCGGCGCGCTGAGCCGACGCTCGCAGCTGCGGGACTTCAGCCTTCAGCGTTTGAAGGCGGCGGGCGACGGAGTAGGCGTAAAGGCCGTAGCGCCAGATCTCGCCCGGCACCTCGCCGTAGCTCGCGACCTTGGCCGCGCGGGTGCGGTTCTCGACGGCCGCGTCGGGGGCGCTGGGCGGCGTTCCGCAGCTCACCCCGCGAACTGTGGGGTGGTACCGCACGACCACGACGTGGGTGACCATGTCGAGCTCGATGTTCGCCTGCACGGGCATCAGATCCCGCGGACGCATGGCCGCGGCGGGCGGCGGAGGCGGGGCGTTCGAGCTTACGCCACCGCCTTGGACGCGGAGAGCGGGGCGAAGGGACGCGGCTTCGTTCTCGTCGAGATCGAGCTCGGGGAGGAGGTTCGACGTTCCGTGTTCACCGGGGCCCAAATTGTTGCCGCTCACTCTTCACCTCTCAGGGGCGCCTTCTCGACGACTTTTGGACAAGCCGCCGAGCCGCACAAGCGAGATATCCGGTAGTTGGATATCGCAACGTGGCGCCGAGATTCGATATGTCGGCGCCCGCCTGAAACTAGACTAGCGGGGTGCGCAAAGCGTGTCGACTGCGGCGCCCAGCCACGAAGCGCGGCTCGCCGGGTAGACAAGCGTTGGCGTAAGGAAACAGACCACGACGGGCAGGAGCCGCGTGACCGCGGTACATCTGCCTACGACGTGACCGTTGGTTATTCGCTATTCGCGACGGCGACTACGGACTCCAGAGTGTGCCGTTGTCGAGTTTCAGCTGTTCGTCGTGGCGCAGGCAGTTGGCGCGGTAGGACGATTTTTGGGCGTCGGTGAGGGCCTGGAAGCGGGAGACGCAGCCTGCGGGGTCGCCGGCGGGGGCGAAGGCGAAGACGGCGGCCTGGCTTGGGAGTCGTGCGCGTTTGCCGCAGGTGGTGTCGCCGAGAGT
>JANXMC010000099.1 GCA_025354825.1 Myxococcales bacterium | reverse complement strand
CTCTCGCGCATCGTTTTCTCCTGCAGTCGGAATTGGCTTTGCCGCGCGCGACGGTCCCCTCGCGCGCATGCGTGCTCGCGCGTCAGCTCGCGCGGCTCTCGGCATTCCTTCAGCAAAAGGCCCGCCAGCGCGATGTTTCGTTCGGCGGTGAATCTTTCGTCGCGGGCGCTGGTAGCTACTCGTACCGGCAGAAAACATATCGAAATAATTCGCCGCGGATGTTGGGCCGCGGCGCCTACAGCGCGCGACACGAATGCCAAGTACGCGATCCGCAATTGACGAAGTTCGATGTCGCCGAACTCCGTTTCGAACGCGCGTTCGACGATCCAGGGCGCCCGCCGCCACGCCCGCTGCCGCACCTTGGTCAACTGAACGCTTGTCAAGTGCCCACCGCCGCCGGTAGATTCATCGTCATGAACCTCTCCAGCGCGACCGAACCGAGCTTTTCCGACCTGTCCGCAGCCGAGATGGCCGAGCCGCCGTCGTCGGCCGTCTCGCTCACGGCGGCGCCGGCCCCCCCGTCCGCGCCCTCGCCCCTGCCTATGTCCGGCTTCGTTCGCGACGCCATTCGCGAAAAGGCCGCGCGCGAGCTGAGCGCCATCGGCGCGAGCCTCGATGCCTTCGGGCGCCTTCTCTCGGTCGCAAGCTCGCTGGGCTCCGCCTCGAGCGACCTGACCGCGCTGCTGGGCGGTCTTTCGGCGATCGCCGCTGACAGCGGCACCATTGGCCGCGCGAAGAAGCTCCGCAAGCTCCTCGACGAGGCACGCGACGCCGCCGAGTCGCTCGTCGAGTCGACGGGCGTCGAGCAGCGCCGTATCGAGGCCGAAGAGAAGCGCCAAATGCTGTTGAGCGAGCTCGATCACGCGGGCATCGCGCTCGACGCGGGGTGACGCTGCGCGTTCGCAGTCGTCCGCGGTATCCTGCCGCATGGACCGCCCGCCTAGCGCCGCGCTCTCGCCCGTCCCCGCCTGGGCGGAAACCGTCGCCCGCCTTCTCGACGACGCGGTACGCATTCCCGGAACGCGGTTCCGTTTCGGCGCCGACGCCATTCTCGGAATGCTCGTCCCCGTCGCGGGCGACGCCATCACGGGGCTCGGCTCCGTGGTCATCCTCTTCGCCGCGTGGCGCGCCCGCGTACCCACCGTCACGCTCGCGCGCATGGTGCTGAACATCGGAATCGACGCGACCGTCGGCGCCGTCCCTGTGGTGGGCGACGCGTTCGACTTCGTGTGGAAGTCCAACCGGGCGAACGTCGAGCTTTTGCGTCGGCACGCGCAGCTCGGCGAGAGCAAGCCGAGCGCGACGGACTATGTTCTCGTCGGCACCGGCATTCTTCTCGCCGTCGCCATTGTCGCGCTACCGCTCGTGGTCCTCGCGCTCATTGTCCATTACGCGCTTCGCTGATCGCAAATCGCGAATCGCGAATCGCGCTCAGAACGAGTGCTCCGCCTCGGAGATCCCCGCGGCGCCGGTCGCCCCCGGGTAGCCGTTGGACGCGCCGCCGGCACCGCCCGCGCCGCTCGTCCCAGGGCGCGTCGAGACGACGCCCACGCGGAGGACCGTCGCGCTACGCAACAGCGCGAGACCGATCGACGGGCCGCCCACGCCGCCCGCGCCGCCGCCGCCTGCGCCGCCGTTGCCGCCATCGCCGCCTGCGCCGCCGCCGCCGGACGAGTAGTTGATGAGGCCGCACCTCGAGCTGTTCGAGCCGGTACGTCCGATGTCGGTTGCCTTCGAGCCTTCGGTACCGGCCGCGCCCGCGCCGCCGGCGCCCCCCGTGCCGCCGACGCCGCCCTGAATCGCGACCTCTTCGAGCGTCACCTGCGATGCATCGACGACGAGCGCGAAGGCGCCGCCACCTGCCGTCCCCGCCGTGCCCGCCGGGCCGCCGCAGCCACCCTCTGCGCCGTCTGCGCCGTGCCCTCCGAGGAGCGTTCCGCAGCCGAAGCACGCGCGGATCTTCTTCGTGCCGCCGCCGCCGCCTCCGCCCCCTGCCGTCCCGTGGTTTCCGCGCGCGCCGGGGAGACCCGCGGGCGAAATCCATAAGCCGTTCGTGAAGCTGCCGGCCGGGCTTGCGGCCCCTGCGCCGCCTGCGCCATTTGCGCCCGCTCCACCGGGCCCGCCGTTGCCACCGCCGCTGATGCCGTCCGAGCTCACCAGCGGGCACGCGCTAGGGCAGTTGTTGCTTCCGCCGCCGCCGCCCCCGCCGCCCACGACGGGATCGCCGCTCGCGTCGCCGCTCGTGCCCGAGTTGCTCGCGCAGTCGGACGCGTCGCCGCCAACGCCCGGCGTCGTTCGACACGCGGTGGGCGCGCCCGTTCCCCCGACGGCCCCTTTGCCGCCTTTACCGCCCGTGATCGTATCGTGGGAGAGGTACAGCCATTTGCCTGCACTCTGCACGAACACGGCGTAGGAGCTCTGCACGTCCGTCGCCGAGAGATCGGCCCCCTCGATCGTCACGCTGTCGATCGACGTCGCCTTCGTCAGGTTCGTCGCGACGACCGTGAGGTTCGTCTTCGAGGTGATGGTCGTCGCGTAGCGCGTGCGGTCGCGAGCGCCGAAGTCGGGGCTGTAGGCGCCGAAGAGGTTCACGCCGTCGACAATCTGAATCGCCTCTTCGTAGCGGCCCCCCGCGATGAGCACCGCGCACGGCCCGCCGCTGCACTTGCTCGCCCGCGCGATGGCGGTCGCAACCGACTTCAGCGGATCCTTCGGTGTCGATCCCGTGGCGGTATCGAGACCGGTCGTCGCTACGTAAATAGGGACTGCCGGTTTCGAGGCGTCGGCGGAGCCGCTCGTGGTCGAGCTGCTAGCGCCGTCTTTCCCACCCGCCGTCGGCTGCCCCGACGTCGCGTTTCCGCCGTCGTCCGTCGCCGCGTTGGTCGACGGGAGCTGCCCGTCGACCTCGCCGTCGTCCCCTGCCGCGCAGGCGACGACAATGCACGCAAGCGATGCCATGGCAGACGTGACGACGCCGCTCTTGAGCCAGTTCATAGGTGCCCCTTCGCCACTGATAGAGAGGCGAACTAGAACACGTTCTAGAACGGCATGTCGCGCGCGAACTTGCCTCTGTGACGTCTCGCCCAGGTGGCTCGCAGCGAGACGATGTGCCGGCCATCGCGGCCTGTCTGCGTCATCGCGTTAGCGTCGCGCTGCGTCGTGATGCGTCACGTGGGCCGTCCGCTTTTGGGCATTCGCGCCGTTCGTCGTCGGCACGGCAATCCACGTGTATCCGTACTCTTGACCGGGATTCCACATCAGCCAACCCGAGCCTCCGGCCGTCGCGGAGCTGCGGATTTCGGCCGAAAGGTAGCCGGGCGAGTAGGTGGGCGACTTCCAGTGCATCGCCTGAAGCCACGGGCGGATGACCGCGGGATTTTCGATGTGCGCCTCGTCGAGATAGGAGCGCATCGCCTTTAAAGCAATGCCGACGAGCTCGGGGTGATTGCCCGGTTCGTCGAATCCCGAAAAGCCCGGCGCGTAATGGGACGGATAGACCATGGGCGAGAGAACTTCGCATTCGCGCGCGAGGAGCGCGGGGTCTTGCCCGAGCCCGTCGATGTCGGCGCGCTTCGCAAAGGCGACGACGCCGAAAATGTCGAGACCGAGGGGGATGCCGCGCGCCTTCGTGAGGCCGTGCACGCGGCGAACGAAGTCGCGAATCACGACGGGCTTGGTGAGGCCGCGCTCGTCGAGATGGAAGTCGGCGTTCTTGATTCCAAGCACAGGGTAGCGAACGTAATCGAGCTCGATTTCGTCGGCGCCGTTGTCCATCGCTTCGCGCACCAGATCCATCACGTAGCTCTGAACCTCGGGGTTCGAAGGGTCGAGCCAGCCGATCTTGTACGCGTTGCCCGCCTTGGATCGCACCGACATCGACGGGCGCGCCCGGGCCATGAGCTCGTCGTTGAAGCAGCTCACGCGCACAGCGACGCGAAGCCCCTTTGCGTGGACCGTGCGAATCACGGAGGCGAAGTCGTCGATGGGTGGGCTCTTCACGGCGCCCGCCGCGTTGGCGAGCGACACCTTCGACGGATAGGTCAAAAGGCCGTCGTAGTCCTTTGCGTCGAGAACGACGGTGTCGATGCCGCGCGCCGCCATGTGATCGAGCATGGGCGCGAAGTTGGGGCCCGCCGCCATGCTGCCGCGCACATAGAGGCCGCGGGCCGACGCGGCGGCCGCCATTTTCGACGCCGGCTCGGCGTGGGCCACGCCGGACGTGGCCGTGGCGGCGGAGAGAATCGAGAGGGGGAGAACGAGCGCGGCCAGCCAGCGATTTCGCATAAACCGAATTGGAGTAAATCCCGATCGGTTACGGCAAGTTTTGCGTCTCGATGCCGCCCCGCCCTCGCCGGCCGCAGGTTCCTGAGTAGACTCGCCGCCACGATGAACGCCCCCGCTAGCCGCACCAAAACCGAGCTTTTGCGAAACGACTACCTGACGCTCACCGAAGACGGCGAGACCATCGTCCTCGGTTGGCACCGCGAAGAGCCGGACGACAACCACTCCGTCGCGACGGCCGAGGTCGTCAAAAAGCACCTCGACGCCTTCGTCGCCTCGCACCCCGGCGAGAGGCGCAAAATGCTGGTCGACCTGCTCTGCGTGAAGAAGACATTCCCGCGCGGGACGGCGTCGTACACCGGGTGGCTCATCTCGCACCGCGCGCTCATTCGTGGCGGTGCGTTCGTCACGAAGAGCTTCCTGCTCCGCGCCGGCGTGAGCGCCGCCGTTCTCGTGCCCGGTCTCACGATGAAGGGGTTCTCAGATCTCGCCGACGCGAACGCGTTTCTCGCGAGCTGCTAAGCGCCAGGCGGGCGCGCGGCGCGGGCATTTACGGGATCTGCGCGCCGCCTTGAATCCACGTCGCCAAGAGCTCGCGCTCGTCGTCCGTCATGCCCGTCTTGTTGATGAACGGCATTGTCCGCTGGATGATCGCGCGGGCCTTGATGCGCTCGGAATAGGCACGCACCTGCTCCGGTGAGTCGAACATCACGCCGTTCGGCGCGACCTGAAACATCGCTTCGGTCGGCGTCTTCGAGTGGCACGGGAGGCATCGCTGCCCGATGACGAGGCTCACGGCCGTGTACGAGACGTGCTCGTGGGGACCTGTCGCGGCGGCGCTCGACGCGGCGGTGGCGGCCGGCGTGCGAACGATCAGGAAGAAGAGCGTCACGAGCGCGACGACCACGACGGCGATGAGCGACGGGAGCCACTGCTTGAACGTGAACCGAATGTTCATGAAGTGGCGCACGCCGGCGCCCGCCACGATGATCACGAAGAGAACGAGCCAGTTGTACTTGTGGCCGTAGGTCGACGGGAAGTGGTTGCTGATCATGATGAACAGCAAAGGGAACGTCATGTAGTTGTTGTGAATCGAGCGCTGCTTCGCGTGGGCGCCGAGGGCTGCGTCTTGCTCGCGCCCCTCGAGCGTCGCCTTCACGAGAGCGCGCTGCGCCGGCATGATGTGGAAGAAGACGTTGCCGGCCATCACCGTGCCGATAAGGGCGCCGACATGAATGTACGCCGCGCGCGCGCTGAGCACGTGGGTGAGGCCAAAAACGATGCCTGCGAAGATTACCAGCGAGAGGGGAGCCGCGACCGACTCGTGCTTCTTCAGCGGCGACCGCCAGAGGAGATCATAGGTCGCGAACGCGAGCGCCAAAGTCCCGAGGCCGACGGCCGTCGCTGCGGGCACGCTGATTTTGGAGACGCCCGGATCGACGAGAAACGAGCCGCCACCCATGTAATAGACAATGCCAAGTAGGAATATCCCGCTTATCCACGTCGTATACGCCTGCCATTTGAACCAATGGAGAACGTTGGGCATCTGCGCGGGGGCGAGGTGCTTCTTTTCGACTTGGTAGAAGCCGCCGCTATGGACCATCCAGATCTCGCCGATGAGCCCTTTTTTCGGGTTCTCCGGCATCACCAGATTTCGGTCGAGCCAGTTGAAGAGCATCGAGTTGCCGATCCACATGATTCCGGCGATGAGATGAACCCACCGAAATACGAGATCGAGTAGCTCTCTCAGATTCGAGTCCAACGCGCGCTCTCCTTCGCTTTCGCTCTGTCGTGGGCAGGGGCGAAAAAGCTCGTAGTGGTAGGCCGCACTCGCGCGCTTCGCAAGCGCGCCGGGGTGCTCTTTTTCTATCAAACGCTATTTGGGAACGCTTAGATCGGGGCAGCGCTGCGCTTTCACCGCCGGCAAGCATCGCGCGGAGGCACGCCGCACGGCGCTTCGACTCGTGCTACGGACCAGAGGTGGTCGATTCGAAGAGCCCCGACGGCAGCGCGCACCCGAGCACCTCGACGCAACCCTCGCCGTCGCCCTCGGAAGGAGCGGGCGCGGGTGCGGTCGCGAGCACGGGGTCCGCATCGGTGACCGCCGTCCGAGAGTCTCCTACCTCCGACGGTGACCGCGCCCTCGTCGTAGGTCGGGTGGGCGAGCACGGCCTCGCGATTTTGAGGAAGCGGAGCGCCGACGCGCCGCTCGAGGCGGGGATCGTTCATCCGCTCCGCGAAGGGCAGGCCATTCACGGCGAGGTGGTGAAGCTCACGCCGCGCGCCGACGAGCCGCTGATTTGCGATGTCGACGTTCACATCGACGCGCGCGCGAACGCCAGGCCAGGCACGAACGTCCTCGCCGGCACGGGCGGAGACGGGGCACCGGCCGCTCGAAAGGGGCCCGCAAAGGTCGCCTCGCCCCGCTTTCGCGACGGATGGGATCGCGTTTTCGGCGGGCGATCGGGCAGCGATCTCCCGAACTGAGGCGTTCGCGACTGTCGTGGGGGGGCGCGTCCGTCTCGCACGTCTCGTGCGTCTCGTGCGTCTCGTGCGTCTCGTTTTAACGCGTCAGTCGCGTTCCGCGCCGTAGGCGTAGTAGCGTCGCCGCAGCACCGCGGACGACATCCGCCGCGACGGAGAATTGAATGAGATCCTTCAAGACGCTCGCCCTCGCCCTCGTGGCCCCCGTCGCCGTTTCGGCGACTGCCTTCTGTCTCACGGCCGGTCTCGCTGGCGCCCTCGCCGTCGGTGTGAGCGGCTGCTTCGGCTCGAAGGTCGCCTCCCCCTTCGACACGATGAAGACCGCGCCCATCACGCTGCTCCGTCTACAGAACTTCGAGCCGCCCCAAGCGACGACGGCGACCGCTTCGACGGCAGCGATTCCGCCGCAGATTCAGCAGTGGATCACGGCCGGCGCGGCGATGCTTCCGCCCGGGCTCATTCCGCCGAATCTCATTCCCGGCGCCGCCGCCGCGCCCGTCGCGTCGACCGTGCCGCGCTTTCACAACTTCCCGATCTTGGGGACGGCGCAGGTTCTCGACACCAAAGTTCACGACGAGATCATCGACATCCTCGGCCACGAATCGAACTTCGTGAACCCGACGACGAACTGCATGTATGCCGAATTCGGTATGGGCATTGCCCAGCCGAACGGCACGAACGCCGAAATCCTCATCTCGCTGTCCTGCGGGCAGGTGCAGGCGTTCAACATGGCGTGGCCGTACACCAAGACGGGCCTCTCGCCCGACACGGTTAAGCGCATCGTGGCGGTATTCCAGAAGTCGTTCCCCGGCTGATTCGCTCATCGAGACACGCGGCGGTGCGCTCTCCCGCGCCCGCCGCGTTTTTCATTTAATCGATCATCACGGCGGGCGGGCCGGTGTCGCGCGTGCGATCGCTGTGAAGCGTCGCGGCTGCGCGGCGGGCGCGGCGGCGTGAGCGGAAGGTCGCCAGGTCGTCGAAGAGCGAATAGGCGACGGGCGTCGCGAGAAGCGTGAGGAGGAGCGAGAGCGTCTGCCCGCCGACGACGGCGCCGGCCGTTGCCCGGTTCGTCCCTGAGCCTGCGCCCGTCGACGTCATGAGCGGAATCATTCCGGCGACGAAGGCGAGGGTCGTCATCAAAATAGGGCGAAGCCGGTCTTTGTTGGCCTGCAGAATCGCCGCCAGCCGTTCCATCCCGTGCTCGCGAAGCTGGTTCGTGTGGTCGATCTGGAGAATGGCGTTTTTCTTCACGACGCCGAACAGAACGAGAAGGCCGAGGGTCGAGAAGATGTTGATCGTCTGCCCGAAGAGAAGCAGCGAGAGAAACGCGAAGGGCAGCGTGAGCGGCAGCGCGAGCAAAATCGTAATCGGGTGGAGCCACGACTCGAACTGCGCGGCGAGCACGAGGTACATGAAGATGAACGACATGCCGAAGGCGATGATGAAGTTGGTCATGGCGCGACCGAGCTCACGGGAGCGGCCCGTGGGCGCGGCCGAATAGCCTGCCGGGAGCTTCATCGCTTTGATCTCACGGTCGAGCGCGTCGGTGACCGTGCTCTCGCCAACGCCGGGCGCGACGTTCGCCGTGAGCGTCACTTGGCGTCGCCGATTGAGGCGGTTGATCTGCGACGGGCCGCTGCCGTGGCCGAAGTCGACGACCTCGGTGAGCGGCACCGCGCCCAAGCGTGACGAGGGGACGGTGACGAGCGAGAGCCCTTCGACGTCCGTGCGGTACTTCTCTTCGGCGCGCGCCTGCACGACGTACTGCTCGCCGCGCTCTTGGTAGGTCGAGACCTGCTGGCCGCCCACGAAGAGACGAAGGGTATTGGCAATATCGGCGACCTGAACACCCAAGTCCGACGCCTTCGCGCGGTCGACGTTGAGCGTCAGCTCGGGTTTGCCGATGACGAGCGTGGAGTCGGCGTCGACGGCGCCGGGGATCTTCTTCAACCGCTCGACGGCCTGCGTGGCGTAGGTCGTGAGGGCGTCGAGATCGGGGCCGGTCATGACGTACTGAATGGCGGTGTTCGAGTTGCCGCCGCCCGAGATCGCGGCGACGGGTGAGATGGCGACGCGCAGCTCCTTCGGCTGCCGAGCGATGATCTCGGTGCGCACTTTGGCCATCATTGCGAACTGGTCGAGCGCGCGCTGCTCTTGGGGGACGAGCTTCACGTAGATGCGCGCGACGTTCGGCGTGCGCTGGTCGCTGTCGCCAATGGTCACGAGGGTGAACTCGATTCCGGCCGTTTTGCGAATCTCGCGAGCGAGACGCTCGGCGACGATGTCCATCGCGGCGAGGCTCGTCCCCTCGGGGGCGCGCACGGTGACGTCGAACTGCGATTCGTCGTCGTTCGGCAAGAAGCTCTTCGGAACCGCCTTGGCGAGCGGCGCGCACGATCCAAGCGTCGCCATGCAGGCGAGGACCACGACCCAGCGGTGCCGCATCACGAAGCGGAGCATCACCATGTAGACGTGCTCGATAGGCGAGTAGAAGCCGTCGACGATCCGTTCCAGAACCGACTTGGTCGGCGCATGGCCCGCGCGCACTTCGGCTTTCGCCTTCAGCCAGCGCGCCGAGAGCATCGGCGTGAGCGTGAAGCTCACGAGGAGCGATATCAAAATAGCGAACGACATCGTGAGGCCGAAGCTCTTCAAAAATCGGCCGACGATGCCGGCCATGAAGGCGACGGGGAGGAAGACGGCGATGAGCGACATCGTCGTCGCCATGACGGCGAGGCCGATCTCTTTGGTCGCATGGATCGCTGCGTTTACGGGCGTTTCACCCTTCTCGTCGATGAACCGGAAGATATTCTCGAGAACGACGATGGCGTCGTCGATGACGATACCGACCGAGAGCGCGAGCGCGAGGAGCGTAATGCTGTTGAGCGTAAACCCCTGAGCCCACATGAGGCCGAAGGTGCCGACGATCGACGCGGGAATGGCAATCGCGGCGATGAGCGTGCTGCGCACATTGCCGAGGAACAGAAGAACGACGATGGCCGCGAACAGCGCGCCGACGACCAAGTGCTCTTTCACCGAGTCGACGCCGTTCTCGATGACCGTCGAGTTGTCGCGCACGGTCTCGATCTTGAAGCCCGCGGGGAGCCGCTTTTGCACCTCTTCGAGGCGCGCGCGAACGCCCGCAACGACCGCCACCGTGTTCTCGCCCGACTGCTTTCGAACGGAGAGAACGACCGACGACACGCCGTTTTTCTTGGCCGATGTCTCGGCCTCTGCGGCGCCGTCTTCAACGCGCGCCACGTCTTTCACGCGAACGGGGAGGCCGTCCTTCTGTTTGACGATGATGTCGCCGAGCGCCTCGGTGCTCTCGACGCGCCCTTGAATGCGAAGCGTCAGCTGCTGCGGCCCGGTTTCGATGGCGCCGCCCGGGATTTGCACGTTCTGCGCGGCGAGCGCGCGCTGCACGTCGAGGCTCGTGAGATCGGCCGCGCGAAGCTTCACGGCGTCGAGCCACAGGTTGATCTGCCGAAGGCGGCCGCCGAGGAGGAGCACTTGGCCCACGCCGGAGATGCTCTCGATCTGCCTTCGAACGAGCTTGTCGGCGATCTCTGTCGTCTCGCGAATCGGCTTGTCCGAAGCGAGGGAGATGTAGAGAACCGGCGCCGCGTCGGGGTCGAGCTTGGTGACCGTCGGCTGGTCGATGTCCTTCGGAAGAAGCGGAATCACGCCGTTGACGTGGTCGCGAACTTCCTGCGCCGCGACGTCCGGATCCTTATCGAGAACGAAGGTGACGAAGACCTGCGAGACGCCTTCGCTCGAGGCCGATCGCAGCTCGTCGATGCCGCTGATCGTGTTGACGGCCTCTTCGATCTTGTCGGAGATCTCGGTCTCGACCTCTTCGGGCGCCGCTCCCGGGAGGCGCGTCGTGATCGTCACCGTCGGGAAGTCGACTTTGGGGAATCGATCGACACCTAGCTTGAAATACCCCAAGCCGCCGACCACGCAGATTGCGAGAATCAGCACGCTTGCGAAGACAGGCCGCCTTACACAAATATCTGCGAGCCACTGCACGTTGGCCTCCGACTGCTGCTTTGGGAATACGCCGCGTCGATTACTGAATACGCGCGCCGTCGATGACGTCTGGCGTCAGCGGCACGATGACTTTGTCGCCCGCGTGGGCCCCTTGCTCGACGACGACGAGGTCGCCCTTCTCTTCACCGAGCTTCACCAGGCGCTCTTCGGCGCGCCCCGCGACGACGAAGAACGCGCGGCGGAGCGAGCCGTCGTTGCGCACGGCCGTCTTCGGCATCGTGAGGGCAGGGCGCTCGCCGAGATCGACTTCGGCCGTGGCGAACATGCCGGGGCGGAGCTTCTTGTCCGCATTGGGCAGCACCGCTTCGACGAGAAGGTCGCGCGATGTGGCGCGGAGCGACGGCCCGAGATAGCGAATTTCACCGTGAAACGCCGTGTCGGCGAAGGCGGCGACGTGAAACGTGACGGCGAGCCCCTTCCGCAACAGCGCGACGGACGACTCGGGAACGGTCAGCTCGAGGCGCAGCGGGTCGATCGCGACGACGCGGGCGACCTTCGTGCTCGGCTGCACGTACTCACCCGCGCTCACCATCTTTTCGGCAATCATCCCCGCGAACGGCGCGCGCACCGCGCTGTCGGCAATACCCTTTTGCGCCATCTGGTAGCGCGCGTCGGCCGATTCGGCGCTGAACTGTGCTGTTTCGCAAACGCCCTTTTGGCGGTCGTATTCGACGCCTGCGATTGCGCCGCTCTTGAACAGTTTGTCGATCCGCTCGCACTCGTTTTTCGCGAGCTGCAGGCTCGTACGTGCCCCTTCGGCCTGGGCCTTCGCTTCGGCCGCCGAGAGCGCCGCCGTGCGCGCGTCGATGCGGGCGAGGACGAACCCCTTTTCGACGAAGACGCCGCGCTCGACGAAGGTCGCCATCACGGCGCCGCTTGCGTTCGCCGCCACATCGGACGACTCGTTCGCCGTGAGCGAGCCTGTGAGCGCGAGCTTGTGCGGCATCGGCTGCTCGGTGACCGTCGCCGTCGCCGCTTTGACGATGGGGTCGTCCTTCGCGGGCCCCGACGCCGCCACCGACTTCTTGCAGCCGGAGGCCGCTCCGGAAAGCGTCGCCAGCGACACGAGCACGGCGCACATGGAGGTGCGGGCGGATGCGTTCATCGGATTAGAGGGCATGGACGTCGCTTTGCAGCATGATTGAATCGGCCTCACGTGGGCGTTCTAGATACCATCCGCAGGCCCCTGTCAGAACCCGAGGATCGCACCGTGACCGAGAAGAAATTCACGAGCGCCGAGATTCGCGAGAAGCAAAAGAGCTTCGTTTTTCCGAGCGTCGCGACCTTTTACGATGAGAGCGTCGTTCTCGAAAGCGGCAAAGGGTCGAGGCTCACCGACCTCGACGGCAGAAGCTACCTCGACTTCTTCGGCGGCATTCTCACCGTCAGCCTCGGCCATGCGAACGACCACGTGAACGCGGCCGTGATTGCGCAGATGCAGCGCCTCGGCCACG
>JANXMC010000101.1 GCA_025354825.1 Myxococcales bacterium | reverse complement strand
CCCTCCTCCAGGCTCGCCCCCTGGCGCTCCCGCGGCGCTGGGTCCCTGGCCATCGCCAGGGGTTGATGCGGATGCGCCGCATCCGACCGCGACGCCGAATGCTGAAAGTGCCAATCCGCTGAGAAGCCACGCGCGTGCCTTGGTCATGGTGCCTCGTAATTGGTGAGCGCCTCGACGGACCCGCAACGCGCGGCCGGCGGCGAGCACGGGAGGAGCGTGACCGACGTCCCCAAATCCGGCAAGGAATCTTGTCGAATTAGGCGACCTCGCCACCGGCTGACGGTCTCGTGCACGTCGGACGCTTTCGCACGGCCCAGGGGAGAAAATGACCGCCTGGGTGCGACGGGTGGTCCCGCCGCAGCCTCTCTCCGAGGGGGGGGCACATTCCCAAGATTGGAGAGACCCGAATGCACGAAAGCACCGGAAACCCCGATGTTCGCCCCACGCGGAGGTACGGACAGGTCGTCGCGCTCGCGGCGTGCGCGGCCCTTGGAGCGCTCGTCACCGCTTGCGGCGCTCCCGTCGTGGACGACCCGCTCGAAAGCGCTACGACCGCCCTCTCGGGCTGCGATGGAAATGCGTTTCGCGCGTGCCTCGCATCGGGGGGCGGCGGAGGGTGCGCAAAGTACTGCCTTCTCGAGTGTCGCCCCGTCGTCTCGTCGTGCGTGCGCGGCGGCGGTGGAGCGGGATGCATGAGCCGCTGCCGCGACGGCGACGTCACGGGCACGCCATCGGGCGGGGGCGGAACCACCAGCTTCGACACGTCGACATGTGTCGACCCGCAGCGCGCGAGGACGTTCATGGGATGGGTGCATCAAGACGCCAATGGGTTCACCCGCGGCGAGCGACTGTGCTGGTGCACGAATTGGCATAAAATCAAATATGCCAATGGGTACTCCGACGACCTCACGTCCCGCGTTGCACAGCTCCTGTGCTTCGGATCGGGCGACGGCTCGGTAAGCCTTCCCAACGGCGATGGCGACGGGGCAATCCCCCCCGGCGCGGCATTGGCCATCTATTGCCAATTGAACCCCACGTCCTCGGGGTGCCGCTGACACTCGGCGCAGCGCGTGGCTATTCTGGAGACACGCCCCGCGCGACCAGATCGACCAGCGACGCGATCCACGCCTTCGTCGCGACCCCACGCTCGATCACGATCCGGTGGAGCAACGCGCCCACGAGCACCGAGAGAAGAAGCTCGGGCTTTGCGCCCTTCCGCCACTCTCCGCGAAGCCGAGCGCGGTCGAACATGGCCGTCGAAGGCGCAAGCGCGACGTGCTCCACGCGACGGGAGAGCGAGGGGAGTGCAGTTGTGTCCGTCATCGCGAAGACCGCGCGAATAAGCGCGCGTCCGGCGGGCTGAGCGAAGAACGCTGCCACGGTGGCGACGAGCAGGGTGAGGTCCCCGCGGAGCGAGCCCGTGTCTTTCAGACTCGCCCCAAGGTCGATTCGCACCCGCTCGAGCGCCGCGCCTACGAGCTCCTCTCGCGTCGAGAAACGCCGGTAAATGCTCGTTTTGTTCACCTCCGCGGCCCGCGCGATCCGGTCAATGCTCAGCCCCGCCATGCCGTGGGTGGCGAGCTCTTCGAGGGTGTGAGTCAGCACGGCGTCGATGATGGGTTCGCCGCGGGGGCGACCGGCGTCGCGTCGCGGCCGTGGGGTGGAGGAGCGCGGCACACCCCCATCGTAGTGCCGCAAATCCGGACGGGCTCGGACACTTGACTTTGCAACTTCGAGTTGCAAAGTGACGTCGATGCAGGACTTGCTACGAGAGCCCCTTGCGAGCCTCCACGGGTTCGACGTCACCGGCGCATCCTTCAAGGCAGATCCGTTCCCGTTCTACGCACGGCTCCGCGCGGAGGCGCCGGTGTTCCCCGTAACCATCGGGCGCGGGAGACGAGGGTGGCTCGTCACCCGCTACGACGACGTGCTCGGCGTGCTGAAGAACGATGAGCTCTTCGTGAAGAATCCCGCTCTCGCGAGGACGGCTGCGGAGCTCCGGAAAACGCCGCGCATCCCCGCAATGTTTCGGGCGCTCGAGCAAAACCTGCTCGGGGTGGACGGCACCGCGCACGAGCGCCTCAAAGTCCTCGTTCACAAGGCGTTTACGCCAAGCAGGGTCGAGCGCATGCGCGAAGAGACGCAGCTCGTCGCCGACGCTGCGCTCGATCGAGGACTTTCAAAAGGTAGCTTCGACCTCGTTGCGGACTACGCGCTGCAGGTGCCCGTCACCATCATCAGTCGCATCCTCGGGGTGCCGATCTCGGATCGCGAACGATTCGCGAAATGGACGCGTGCGTTTCTGGCGCTGGGACAAGGAGGAGCGGCGGCGCTTCTGCACTTGCCGTCCATGATCCGCTTCATGGGGTTCATTCGTCGGCTCGTCGAGCGGCGTCGGCACCAGCCACAAGACGACCTCATCTCCGCGCTCGTCGTTGCCCACGAAGGGTCTGACTCGCTCACGAACGACGAAGTGGTTGCGATGATCTTCTTGCTGTTCAGCGCGGGCCACGAGACCACGGTGAACCTGATCGCGAGCGGAATGCTCGCGCTCTTCGACCACCCCGAAGAGCTCGCGCGCCTTCGGAACGACGAGCGCGCGTTCCTGAAAACCGGCGTCGAAGAGCTTGTGCGCTACGTGACGCCTGCGGAGATGGCGAGTGAGCGCTACGCCCGCGAGGACACGACGGTGGCCGGCGTTCCCATAGGCAGAGGGAACCTCGTCTTGGCCGGCATCGCCGCCGCCAACCGCGATGAGGCCCACTTCGAGCGCGCCGAGCATCTCGACGTTGGTCGTCGGGAAAACCGCCATCTCTCGTTTGGACAAGGCGTGCACTACTGCCTTGGCGCACCGCTCTCTCGGCTCGAAGGGCAAATTGCGATCGCGACCCTTCTCCGCCGCGCGCCCGGGCTCAAGCTCCACGGGCCTCGCGGTCGCGTTCGCTGGCGACCAGGCTACATCCTCCGAGGGCTCGTCTCTCTCGAGGTGAGCGGTTAGACGATGCAGGTCTCTTCGCGTCACGAGAGATCGTTCGCGCGGCCGATCGTACCGAGCTAATTTCGTACCTTCGATGAGGCGACCCGCGTGGCTCTCGTGGATGGCGACCGCGATCGTCCTCGCGTTACCGCAGGTGGCGCACGCCGACGGGCCGCTCGATGTGACCCTCGCGTGGGATGCACCGGATGGATGCATGTCTCGGGACGAAGCCCAGGCAACTCTCGGCCGGCTGCTCGTGGGCTCGATCGCCCACGAAGCGCTCGATGCAGAGGTGAAAATCACGGTCGACCCACGGGGGAAGTACCGTGCACGCCTTCGCACGCATCTCCGAGGGGTTCGAGGCGAGCGGACGCTGTCGGCCGCATCCTGTCGCCTCGTGGCCTCTGCGGCGACTCTCGTGCTCGCCCTCACGCTGGATCCGACGCTCTCCGTCGAGCCGCCGCGCGATGAGCCCGATCCACCGCCCTCCGCGCCATTGCCCGCGCCGGCTCCGTCCGAGCGGGCGCCTCCGGAGCCGCCCGCACCCGCACCCGCTGCGGCGACGAGAGCGCCTACGCCCGTGGCCGTCACGATCGGCGCGTCGGGCCTGCTCGACGTGGGCTTGCTGCCATCGCCCGCGCCCGGCGGCGAAGCGCGCGTGGCCGTGGCGATCGGCTGGGCGACGTTCGTCGCGGGGGGCGCGCTCTTCGCGAGCCAGAGTGCCTCGCGCGACGGGAGCCCGTCGAAGGGGGGTCGCTTCACGCTGCTCGCCGCCTCGCTCCGCGGCTGTGCCGGCGCGCCCGTTACGCCCGCGTTGCGCGCGAATGCGTGCGTCGGCGTGGAGGTCGATCGCATTCATGGAGAAGGGTTCGGCGTCACGTCGCCGAACGCAGTCTCGAAAGTGTGGCTCGCGCCGCGCGCGGGCGCGGAGCTCACGTGGAGGCCTGTGTGGCGTTTCGCCATCACCGCAGGCGGGGACGCCGTCGCGCCGCTGGATCGCCCGACATTCGCCTTGGAGAACGTCGGCGCCGTTCATCGTCCTTCCCCGTTGGGCTTTCGCGCAGCGCTCGGTCTCGCGATCGCCTTCGAATGATTTCCTGACGGATCGGCGGCGGCCCGGGAACTCACGCTGGATGCTTCGAAAAATTCAATCACTCCGGGCGTGGTGGGATGGACTTCGCACGATCTAGTGCGTCCGAGTACGACCTCTCGAGCGCCGCGCCGGTTCCGCGTGCGGCGCGCATGCGCGTGGTCGGTTATGACGTGGAGAGGATGACCGCCGCGTCACCGCTACATCCCCTCGCTCGCACCGAGACGGCCAACGACGCCACGCACACGTGGACGCCCGCGGCTCTCTATGAGCGCTATTTCGATTACGTGTGGCGCAATGCGCGCCGCATGGGCGTGCGAGAGGAGGACCTCGATGACGCGGTTCAAGACGTGTTCGTCGTCGTGCATCGAAGGCTCGGCGAGTTCGAGCAGCGTTCGTCCGTCGAAACGTGGCTGTTCAGCATTTTGCTCCGCGTCGTTCAACACTACCGCCGCTCGAAAGCTCGGCGTCTCGCGCGCCTCGCCGCTCTCCTCCATTTCGGTGGAAGCGATGCGACGCCGCAACCCACTCCTGGAGCGCTCGAGATCCTCACACAAAAGGAACAGGCGTCGTTGCTTCACCGTTTGCTCAGCGAGCTCGACGACGGAAAGCGTGCCGTCTTCATTCTCATCGAGCTCGAACAGCGAAGTGCCCCCGAGGTGGCCGAGGCACTCGGCATCAACGTGAACACCGTCTACTCCCGGCTACGGGTCGCGCGACTCGATCTCGACGCCGCCGCTGCCCGCCTGACGGCAACGGAAGCCAGGCTGGTGCGCCCATGACTCTCCCCCGTTTGATCGACTCCGCCCGCAATGGAGGGGACAGCTCGACCCACGACGATCACGCGCGCGTGCGGGCGAAGCTTACGGCGCGCCTCCTTGCCGACGCGGCTGCCGAGCCGCAGGCACCGCGTAATCTACGACGCCGCGTGACGACGCCGCTCCTTCTCGCGGCGGCCGTTCTCGCGGTTGGTACGGCATCGGCGTTCGTCGGCGCAAAGGTTTTGCGAGACCGAGCGCACGTCGCCGCGCTCGAGGCGGCGCCCACGACGCGGGAGGCCTACGTCGTCCCCGCGCCCCCCTCCACGCCGCCAGCCGTCTCGGCGAGCTCGGAGCCGGCGCAATCCACGTTGCCCGCGCAGCCCGCGCACGCCCGCCGCCCGCCGTCGCCGGCCGCTTCTGCGGGCGCGCTCGATGCCGAGATGGCGCGCATTCAGGAGGCTCGCGACGCGCTTCGCCTGCGGGACCCATCCGCCGCCCTTGCCGCGCTCTCGCGCTACGACGCAGAGTTCCGCCGTGGCGTCATGAAGCCGGAGGCGGCAGCGCTTCGTGTGCTCGCATTATGTGATGCCGGGCGCTCCACCGAGGCGCGCTCACGAGGCGTGATCTTCGCGCGGCAGTGGCCCCGTTCGCCCCTCATCGTGCGCGTTCGCGCGTCGTGCGCGTTCGACCACGAAGGCGGGAGCTCGCCCTGACCGCGGTCGCACGAGGCCGCGGCCGACGTCGGAAGGGCGACGCGTTCGCGGTCGCAGCAACAGGCTGCGTGCTCCTCGCATGCAACGCGGGTGGCATCGCCGTGATTGGTCGCGACGACCCCGCGGTCTCGTGCGCGCCGGGCTGCGCCTCGGCGGACGGGGGCTGCGTCGTGGACTACTGCGCGTCCTTGCCCGCGCTCGCGGCCGCGCCCACCCTCGACGGCGTCCTCGAGTGCGGCCTCGCGCTCGCCGTGATCGATCCGGGGGGATTCCACGGCAACCTGCCCAAGCCCCCCGAGCTCTCCGTTGCATACGCCGCGGCCTGGCGTCCCGAGGGGATCTACATCTTCGCGGATGTCCACGAGGCACAGAGACTCCCTGCGCCCGCATCCGCATCGGTCTACTGCGGCGATGCCGTTCACGCATTCATCGACGACAACGGCGCCTACGCCGCGTCGCCCGCCTACGACACGCCGGGCACGCGCCAGATGGTCGCCGCTGCGCCGGCAACGGCTACCGAGTCCGTAGCCCGCGGCGAACGGTACGCGACCAACCAGCCGATCCTCCCGTGGAGCTCGGATCACTTCCGAACATTCCCAACCGCGACGGGCTACGTGTTCGAGGCGCTCGTCACCGCGGAAGATCTCGGGCAGTCGCCCTCGGAGCGATTCGCTTTGGGAAGCCACGTGGGCTTCGACCTCTCCATCAGCTACGGCGGCCTCCCGTCGCTGTACGGCGACGCGGCGTGCCCGAAGCGGGCCGACTTCATCCTGCGAACGTCCGCAGCCACCGCGACGACGGCTGGCTTTCCGCACGACGACACGCGTGCATTCTGCAGCCCGCAGCTGAGCGCATCACGTTGATGGCTCCGTCGGCGCGCGACGGAGGTTGCGCTCCTCTTTCAAGGCTTGGGACAGGGTTACGTCGAAGCGGCTCTCTACGAGGCGCATCACGCTTTCGAACTCACCATTCGAGATTCCGAGGCTTTCCGTCAGGCTCGCGCGAACACCGCCACGCAGCTCGGCGCGCGCTTGCTGCAACCAGCGCGCAACGGTCGCGCGGTGAGCTCCGTAGAGAGTCGCAAGCGTCTCGAGCGTCATCGACTCGACGTAGTGGCATAAGAGAAGAGACCGCGATCGCGGTTCGAGTGCGGCCAGCGCGCGTTGGAATGCGGACTTCACCTCTGGCAAATAGACACTCTTAATTCGCTCGATCTCGGGGTCGCTCAGAGGCTGCGCTTCTTCGAGCGCGATGTGATCTTCGATTTCCTGGCGTCGGTTTTGTTTCCTCAAACCCTTGAGCGCCTGGCGAACGCAGACGACACGCATCCACGCGCCGAGGTCGCCCTTGCCCGCGTAATCGACGATTTTCGGTGGACCGCCGGGGCCTTCCACGAGAAGGCGCGTCCGGAACTGTTGCACGATGTCTTCGACCTCCGCGTGGGCGAGGCGAAGGCGACGAACCGCCGTGAAAACTGCGGGGAAGTATTCCTCTTCGAGGACGCGCAAGGCACGCGCATCGCCCGCGCGGCAACCTGCGACCAGATAAAGCTCGGGGCCACGAAGCTCCGCCAGTGTGCTCACCGTGGCAGGGCCGGCACCCGCGTGCTCCGCGACGGTGCGCGCGAAGCTTTCGCTCGAAACCGTGAGCGTGGGCCAAGCGACGCGAGCTTCCTCGTAATAGGCAATGAGGCGCGAGGTGAGAGACCCGTCGTTCTCTAAATAGGACCACTCGCTCCTAAGAGCCTCAGGCACTGACGCGAGAAATACCGCCGTGAGGTTCGCTCTCTCATCCATGGGCGTAGAGGGTCTTAGCGCGCACAATCTGTTCGGTCGAATTGAAACGAGTGATTTCGAATCGAAGTTTCATTATCGATGAAGGGTATTTGCCGTGCGACGGTGGCACGCGTCGCAGGCTCAATCGAGCATGGCCCGAGGTCTTCGTCGGTCCCACGACAGCGTCGATGAGATGCGCAGAGCAAGCTCCGCGGAACGCTTTCCAGCTCCCTGAGCGTCAATGCTTCGCGAGCCACGCTTCGAAGTCGGCGGCCCGTGCACGGCCGGTCCCCGCGAGGGCATCGATCGCAAGGTGGGCTTCGGCGCGGCCGCCCTTCTTGTCGCCCGTGTCCCAAAGGGCGCGCGCGAGAACGTAGCGCGCGTCCGCGAGGTCGTCCTTGCGGTCCAACGACGCGAAGCGCGCGACCGCACCCCTCGCGATCGCAATCGCGCGCTCGGGTCGCTTCGACGCCACCAAGCAGTCGGCCTCCGTGGTCATAAGCTTCACGCGCCAAAAGTCTTCGCGCTGGCCGAGCACCACCCGCGCTTCGGCAAAACGTGCTTCCGCGTCGACGAGATTTCCGGCATCGCACTCCGCCGACGCCCACAGCGAGAGCGTCTCTCCGTAGAACGGATCCATCGTCCGCCCACTCGCCTTAAACGCATCGCGCACCTTGGCGTAGATGGGCCGCGCAGCGTCGATGCCGCGAAGCTCGCGCACGACGTCCCCCAACCAGCTGTAGATATCGCCCAGCACGACCAGGTCTGGCGGCGTGTCCTCGAGGGCCAACGTCGCCGCTTTCTCGAGCGCAGCCTCGGCCTCTGCGTCGCGCCCGAGAAGCGCCAACGTCGACCCGAGGCGCCGGTACCCCTCTGCAAGACGGGGGTGGTTCGGGAGCGCGCTGTCGAGGAGTGCGATCGCGCGACGGAGGATGCTCTCCGCAACGTGGAGGTCGCCGCCGCTGTTCTCGGCCGAAGCTTGAGCGAGGAGCGCATCGAAAAGCTCCGGGTGGTCGCGGCCGAGTACGCGTTCGAGGCGCGCAACGGCGTCCGCGCTGTCGCGCCGCGCGTCGTCACGTGTGCTCGCGAGCCGCTCGATCGCGGAGAGGCGCCCCAGCGCAACGGCCGCTTGCGTCGAATCCTTGCCGAACGCCAATTCCGAAATACGGAACCCTTCGCGCGCGTGGCCGAGCGCCTCGGCGCAACGCCCTAGCTCGTCGAGCGTGCGCGCCACGTTCGTCTCTCGCCGGCTCTCCAAGTCGGGAGGTGAACCCGCCCGCGCGACCGCCGCGGCGATGACAGGCACAAGGTCGAGCGAGCTCGCTGGGCGGTTGATGCTGCCTGTGAGGAGCTCGGAACGCGTAAGCAGCGCTTCCGCGACAAGGCGATCTTCTCCCGCGCGACTTGCCCGCAGCGACGCTTCGTCGAGCGACACCATCCCCGCGGCGCCGTCGCCGTCCTTCGCTTCGACCTCGGCGCGGCGGAGCAACGCCTCCGCGACGAGGGGCTCGTACGCGATCTCTCGCGCGTCCACCGACGCCTGCGTGAGCGCCGCTCGCGCCTCCCGGATTTTACCGGCGGCGCGCAGGACCGAAGCGCGATCGATCTGGCCGCGCACAGACGCAATATGCGCGCGTACGGCCTCGTCCTTTGGAAGCGCCTCGCCGTTCACGTTGACGTTCGACGCGCTGCACGCGCCCGGGTCGCCCAACGCGCCGATGAGCGTCGTCGCGTGCACGGCGAGCTCCCGATTGGCGTCACGAAGCAGTTGCGTCGCCGTCCGCGCCTCGACGAGGCGCCGTTCGAGGCACTGCGATCGAAGGTCGAAGACGCGCTCGGTCTGGGTCTTGTCGACGCGTGCCGCGACGCAGGCGTCGTGGTTCGTCTCCGTCCAGCGACGTACGTAGGCGTTCATCGAAGATCGGAGCCGCGTCGCCTCATCGCGGGCACCCGCCCAGCCCGTCCGTTCGAGGGACTCTGCGACGGCCTTGTCGACGGCGTCGTCCCATATCCCGACAAACCGTGCGCCGCCGCCCGCGCAGACGTCGGACGGCCCCGCGCGAACGGCGAACGCGGATGCAGCGGCGATCACAGCGAGCGCTGCGGCCGAGTACGCGAGGGTGCGCCGGGCGCGGGCGCGCGGGTCGTGGCGAAGATCATCGAGGAGGGCCGCCATCGACGGGTAGCGCGCCGCCGGGTCCCAAGAGAGTCCACGCAGGAGCGCGCGCCGAACGTGGCTCGCGATCGGGCGCCTCTCGCGGGGAGCGCCGCGCGGCGGGGACGATCGGAGCGCGCCCCGCGCGTTGGCGAAAGGGTGAGTCTCCGAGAGCGACTCCCACAGAGCGACCGAGAATGCGAACTGGTCGGCCGCGGCGGTGAGCGGCTCGAGCCGACGCTGCTCGGGCGCCATGTAGCGCGGCGTGCCCGCGAGGACGCCGGGCGCCGTAAGCGCGGCGTCCACCAGGCCGGACGAGGAACCCGAAGGCGGGGAGGCTCGCGACGACGTGGGCGCGTCGAGCGATTCTGCGACGTCCACGCCGGAGTCTTCTTGCGGGACGACACCTTGCCCGCGGGCGAGGCCGAAGTCGACCACGCGAACGCGGCCGTCTGCTCCGATAAGCGCGTTGGAAGGCTTGAAATCTCGGTGAATGAGGCCGGCAGCGTGGGCCGCTGCGAGCCCCTGCCCTGCTTGAATGAACGCGCTCAAGATCGCCTCGGTGGACGGTCTCGTCGCTGCGCGCAGCCACTCGTGGAAGGGCGTACCGACCACGAGCTCCATCGCGAGATAGACGTCGTTGTCGAGGATGCCGACGTCGTGGACAGCGATCACATTTGCGTGAGCCACGCGCGCCAGGGCCTGCGCCTCGCGCAGCATGCGATCGCGCTTCTCCGCGGTGCCGCCATCGTGAAGGAGCTTCAGAGCGATCGCGCGTTCGAGGACCGGGTCGTACGCTTTGTAAACCGCCCCCATCGCACCCGCGCCAACCCGGTTCAACACGACGTAGCGCGCGATCGTATCGCCCGTGCGGACGCGCCTTCGAGGCAACTCGTCGTCCCCGCTGCCGAGCGAGATCGTCGCACCGTCCATCGTTGGGGCGTGGACGATCGCCCCTACGACGGCTCGGCAGTCTCGGCAGTCGGCAAGGTGCGCTTCCATCTCGGCGGCAGACGCGCCGTCGACGGAGCCGGTCGAGAAGCGTGCGAGCGCCTCATCGCTGGGGCAGGCGGCTGACCTCACCCTACCAGCATCGCACAACTCGGCCGGATCCGAGCCCGCCTGCTGGATTCCACGCTTTGCGAGCGAGAACCGCATCACAAAGCGAAAGGGGCCGCTCCTGCTGCGGACATCGCGCAATCCCCCTCGTCGCCCAACGTCGAGGCGATGAGATCGCTCACGGGCGCTTCTCCGCGACACGCGCCGCACGGAGCGATGCGAAACGTGACGAGAACGAGCGTCGACCTCGAACCACCGTTCTTCGAATTCATCGCAATCTCCACAAGGGACTTCGAAAGACGTCGCCAGGTGCTCGCACGAGCCCTTCAGTTCACGAGAGCGGTGAACTTGGTAAGATTGTCGTGAGTCCAAATACCGACCCCGAGACGCGGGATACAGTAGGCGTCATTCCCGTAGAGTGCCTTGGTGGACCCAACGCAGAATGCGCCATTGTACCAGCGCTTCGCCTCCGCCAGCGTCGCTGCCGTATGCGACCCAAAGGGGTACGCGACGTAGGATGGACTGAACCGCGTAAGCGCTTCTTGGGACGCTTCAAGCTCGCGCGTGAGCTCCTGGGGCGTCGACTTCGCAAGGTCGGGGTGGTTGGCGGTGTGCGACTCGATATCGACGAGTGGCGACGCGCCGAGCTCGGTAAGCTGCGACTGGGTGAGGTGGCGCCCGGACGCCGTCACTTGCCCGGCGCAGTAGTTCGAAATGACGAAAAAAGTGGCCTTGAAGCCGCGAGGCGCAAGCTCGTCACGCCAAACTTGGTAGTGCGAATCGAAGCTGTCGTCGAACGTGAGAAGCACGGGCTTCGACGGAATGCGGCCGTCACCCTTGACTGCTTTGCCCTGTACGTAGGCGACAGCATCGTCCGCGAAAATCGGCGTATATCCCGCGCTCGCGAGATAGTTCATCTGTTTTCGAAAGTCCTCGATCCATACGTCGGACGAATAGGTCGTTCCGCCGCGAACGTTTTTCACATAATCGGCAGTAATGATGTCGTGATACATCAATACCGGAATACCAGGCGACGTAGAGGCGGACGCGGACACCGTCTCGTCCTCGACGGGATCGTTCGTCGGTGCTCCGCACGCCACGGCGGCAGTTCCGGTGGCTGCGGCGACGGCAAGGTAAACGAGTAGGGAGAGACGACGCATGGGGGCTCCGTTCGACGTTCGACATGAGTGACACGGCGCCAGCCCGATTACCGACGACCGATTGGTCAGCTCGGCGCGCCCTGGAGCAACACCCACGCCATGGGTACGACTCCGGCATTCCCCACGAAAGTCTCAATCGCCCATCGCATTATGGATAGCAGAAAGCGCAAATCCGGGGTTCGAAGGATCCACCAGGAGACCCATGTTTCACCGCAAATCGACCGCAGAATGACGATTCCTTGCGACTGCCGGAAGGGTCGCGGGCTCCTTCTATTTGGGCGGTTTTTCGATTGGCAAAATGCACACTCGAAAGAGGTGAGCCGCCGCGGGGAGCGTCGCCTTCGCCCCCAAAGATGAAATGGCCGTTTCGCTCCGCACGGTCGCAGCGATCAACGCTCGGCATTCGCGGCAATGCGCGAGGTGCCTCTCCACGTTCGAGCCCGCGTCGACGAGCTTCCCACCCGCAGCTAGGCGGGCGAGCGTCTCGTCGTCGAAGCACGACCCGTCGCCGGTGCCACCGCGATGGTCCTCCATGCGAATCTAGGAGCCTCGCAACGGACGGAGCGTCGCGCGGAATGATGCGGACTCCTGGGCCCGTGGTCCTTTGATAGCGATCGCGTTTACTGACGCGTGACGTGCCCCTGTCGCTGCAAGTCCGCGAGCGTGTCGAGAACCGACGTCTCCAAGGGGCGGAAGGACAATCCGAGCTGCGATCGTGCCTTGCTCGTGTCGTACCTCGGAACGCGACCCACGTGCGTACGGAGATAGGATCCGACCCCCTTCGGCTGCAAGTACGAGGAAAGGCGCACGGCGAAATCGCCGGCGGCGCAGTCCATGCCTAGCTTCGGGAGCTTGTTCCCAGCCCCCCAGCCGTTCTTCTCCAGGAGCTCCACCAACTGACGCATCGTCACGGTCTCGCCCGCGACGATGTACCGCCCATTCGCGCGTGGATTCTCGAGCGCGCGGACGTGTGCTTCGGCAACGTCCCGCACGTCGACGAATCCCCACGTGAGGTTCATCACGCCGGGGTACGTCCCCTTTAGGAGATCGACGAAGAGCTGATTGGAGGGGTTCACCCCTACGCCGAACGAGGGGCCAATCACCAGGAATGGGTTAATCGTCACGAGATCGAACGCGGGCTTTTCCTGGTGCGAGAAGTCCCACGCCGCGCGTTCGGCGAGCGTTTTCGAATAGTAATACGGGTTGCGCTCGAGGTTCGACTTCACGTTCCAGTCAGCCTCGGTGAGCACGTGATCGCTCTCGGGTTCGTCCGTAATCGCCGCCATCGACGAGGTGACGACGACACGTTTCACGGAGGGTGCCCGCGTGCAGCTCGCGAGAACGTTCAGTGTTCCCTTCACGGCGGGATCTACCAGATCTCTCTGCGGGTCTTTCGTATCGAGACTTCGCACCGCAAGCAACTCGCGGAGCTCGTCGAGATCGTCGTCGCGGGCCTGCGCCTCCCCGGTGGGAGCCCGACACGAAAGCGAAGCTCGCTACGTTGAGGTCAAACTCGACGTTCAGCCGGGCGGCGTGAGGCGGCGGCCTAGGGTGCAGTTGGAGATGTCCTGCTGCGCGGACTGCACGAGCGGCGCGGAGCCTTTGCAGGTGCACTCGTACAAGATGCAGCTGTCGTACTGTTTGGCTGCGCTGAAGCAGCCTGGAATGCCGAGCGCGGTTCCCGCGGCGCCCGCCTTTCCGACGTCTGTCGACAGACCCGACAGCGGATTTCTCCCGAGGCTCAGCGCGCCGAGAACGAGGCCACCGCAGCTCAGAAAGAAATTCCCCGTGAGCCCGCTGCAGGCATTTTCACCCTGCCTGCCCGCGACGCAGGTCGTGGAGTAGGAGCCCGTGAGGAGGGACGTATCGAGAACGTGAAGACTCGACGCCTGCACGTCATTCACCGACGAGCGCGCGGATGCTTCGTCGAGAATTACGTCGGCGAGGGCCGCCTCGCTCAGATTGAGGGCGGCGTCTTCTTTCGTGACAGTGTCTTCCCCAACCGTGACCTTGCCGTCCGCGGCAATCGTGCCGGCGAAGCGATCGTTCCCGTTGGACGTCACCGCGATCTCGAACCGTGTTTCCTCTCCGTCGTTTGAATACGTCAACGCGAGCGAGCCTCGAGGCGCCCCCTGCGCATCCTTCGCCACGATCTCGAGCGGCCCGCTTGGTCTGCGGGAGACTTGCCACTGAACGATGCCGAGACTTTTTTGAGTCCCCTCGCGGGCCGCAATCGTCTTCAAGGGGACGGCGGCGTCGTCCGTCCCCGTCGACGACGCGGTGCCGCTGCTGCTGCCGCAGGCCATGAGCGCGACGAGCGAAACCCCGAGACACCAATTCGGACGTATAGGGCGAAATCTCATGAGTCCTCCGTGGGCTTGTATTCCGACCCTTCATCAACATTCATGCCCCGCCCTTCCGAAGGCGCAGGGCTCACCGCTTCGCGGGGACGCGAGGCACCCGCGCGGGACGCCGCGAATCGCTGCGGAAGCGATATCACCGCCCGCGGAAGGGACCGTTCCGCCACCCCCGAGCGTTAAGGAATCGGCACCGTTGGCGGGCTGGTCGTAGGCGTCGACACGCCGGCCTTCGGCGCTCCGAAGGCAGCGCCCGCCGCGCGCTGCGATGCGCTTCCTTGCAGCGCTAGTGCGCTCGCGAAGATCAGACCCATGAGCACGACGGACCCGGTGACGGCAGCACGGCGCCGCTCGAGCACGAGCTTGACCGTACGTGCATCGACGACCGTGTCGTCTGCGTCGCCCTCGTCCGCAACGGCACCCGCGAGGAGGTCTCGTCGTCGGGCGAGCTCCGACGCGCCGTAGTAGCGGACGAGAGCCGCGACGGCTTCACGGGACGAGGGGGGAATCTCGGCCTCGAGAGCCTCGCGAAAAGCCCGGGCGCTCGCAAATCGCGCCCGCGGATCGTGCGCGAGCGCCGTTAGCACGAGAGCGTCGAGCGATTGCGCTACTCCGGGAGCGCGAGACGAGGGGGGGCAGATGTCGTGCTCGAGGATGCGTCGCAACGTCACGGCGACGGCGTCGCCGTCGAACAGACGTCGCCCACTCACGCCCTCGTGAAGCGCGATACCTATGGCAAATACGTCTGCGCGACGGTCAACGGGGTGGTCGAGGATCTGCTCTGGAGCGACGTAGCCCGCCTTCCCCTTGAGCACTCCCACGCGCGTGGTGGTCTGCCGATCCTCGGCCTTCGCAATTCCGAAATCGATCACTCGGCTACGCCCATCGACGCCTACCAGAATGTTTTGCGGTGACGCATCACGATGGACGACCGAGAGTGGCCTCCCATGATCATCCTTTGCATCGTGGGCGGCATCGAGGCCGTCGAGGGCGTCGCATAAAATGCGTGAGAGAATGCCGCGAGGAGCAGGCGTGGATTCGCGACGCATCGCCCCGAGGAGCGACGCCAGCGTGCAGGACTCGACGTACTCTTGGATCAACGTGGGGTGTGCGTCGATGTCGACGAAGTTGAGAAGCGGCACGACGTTGGGGTGCCGAATACGCGAGGCGATGCGGGCTTCGTCGCGCAGCATCCCGACGAACTCCGCGTCGTCGGAGAGGTGCGCATGGAGGCGTTTCATCACGACGATGCCGTCGGGCTGTCCAGGGGCGACGCATCGCGCCAGATAGACGGTGCCCATCCCTCCGCGCGCGAGCTCTACCAGCGGCTCATAGCGAGCCCTCGACTCACCACCCATCGGCACCTCCCCGACGCCGAATCCGGGCGTTCGTAGGAAAGAGCCTGCGGGCGTGCTCCGCGTCGCATGGAAAATTTCGATGACGACGACGCGGGCCTGACCTCGACGCGGTGAAGCGCGCGCGGCGCGCGAGCTCCCATTAGACGCTAAATAGATTCGACGTATTTGGACTTTTTGTGCATGTCGCCCAGGGAGAGCCCTCGGCGAATGGGAACGTCGCATAGGCAGTGAGCCACTATGAACCGACGCCGGCACGTCAACGACGCGCGGAGTGCTCGCGGAACACGCGTTGCATTCACGGCGAACGGCGGTTGCGACGTGGTCAGACAGCCTGGCCCGCCGACCTCGCGAGGCTCTTCAATGACACTTCGATTTCAGTTGGTCTTGGTCTCTGCGCTCTTCTGCGGCGCTGCGTTCGGTTCGAC
This sequence comes from Myxococcales bacterium, assembly GCA_025354825.1. Classification (GTDB taxonomy): domain Bacteria; phylum Myxococcota_A; class Polyangia; order Polyangiales; family Polyangiaceae; genus JANXMC01. The sequence continues at coordinate 1,905 of JANXMC010000101.1, read as the reverse complement.
GCAGGGCTGCACGTCCTCGTCGGGCTCATCACTCGCGCGCGCGTCGGGCGACGACGCCGCGGCCGCGGCTTGCACTCCGGCGCAGCCAGCAAATCTACGGATTTCTACGTACACGGAGCTCATGACCGCGCTCGAGAGCGGTGCGCGTGTGCGGGCAATTATCGCCTATTCGAAGTGCCAACTCGACGGAAAGCCGGGGCCGGACGCGTTAGGAGGCCTCAGCCTCGACACCTTCGAACGCTTCGCTCCCAAGCTCATTGGCAATCCGAAGGCGCTTGTGGCGTCATCGGAGAATCACTTGATTCGCCTAGGCGCAGACTTCGTATTCAACTACGCGCGCCTGAGCGTCATCTCCGACAAACACGGCAACCGTCGATGTGCAGTACTTGAACCCGACGACCTACGCGGTGACGGTTGACGAGACGTTCGTCTGTAAGCTGGACGATGGGTCGGGGGTTGAAGCCGTCTCCCTCTTTCGGATAGCCCCCTAGCCGCTACCCGGCAGGCGTCACGTCGAGCAAGTGCCGTACGTGACGCCCGCGATCACACGAGGCGGCGTGAAGCGCGACGAGCACTCGCCGCACGCATTCGGGTCGCCCACTTTGCAAAGCTTCCTGCATGCGCTGAATCCCGAAAAGGCGACGCATGCCCTGCCAGGAGCGCAGTCGGCATCCGACTCGCAAAGGCTGCTCAGTTTCGAGGCGACACGCACGCAATCGGTCTGGCCCGTTGGCGCGAACCAGACGCATCCCGAGGCGACGTTGTCGCCATCGCGGTAGCCGCAAGACGCTTGGTCCGTAAGCTCACAGGGGACCGTGCACCCAAGCCGCGGGGCGCCCGCGTCGAGGGCGCCACCGTCGAGGCCCGAGGCTGTTGCATAGGCTCGGCAGACGCCGCCCGAGGCCGGTAGACAGGCCGTGCCTTCTGCGGCGCAGGGTGCGCGGCAGGCGCCGGCGACGCATACGAGACCGCTCGCGCAGCTCGACGTCGAAACGCATCCCGCACCCGCAGCCGCCGTCCCCGCCGCGACGCAGGCGAGGCCGCCGGCGGTCAAATCGCATGTCTCCGTCGTCGCGCAGCCGCACTGCGGGGAGAGACCGCAGGGTGCCGTCGTGCAGGCCGAAGCGCGCGCGTCCGCGTCCCCTTCCGCCTCGTGGGGGGCATCGGAGCTCGCAGCCTCACCGCTATCGGTCGCCGGCGCGGGCGGCGCGACGGTCGCGTCGGGCGTCTGCACCGCGCTCCCATCCGGCACCCCCGCGTCCACGCTCGCATTGGCGACGAGAGACGGCTCGCCCTCTGCACAGGACAACGCCCACAAGGAGATCAGCGCCGCGGCCGGAAGAGTCAATCGAGATACGCGAAGCATGGAGGGCCTTCGTTCGAAGAGGCGCGTTCAACGGGGTGGAACCCGAGGCGGCTCGCGCTCGGGTTGAATGCACGAGGAGAGGTCGAAGAGCATGAATTCGAGGGCGAGCTCCTGGGGCGTCATCGCGCCGGGCACGCAGCCCGCGGGGACGTCGTGGACCGTGCGCTCGCTCTCGGCGACGTGAAAATTGCTGTAAACCACACGGCCGCACTGCTTCTCCGGCGCGCTTCCAATGGGCGTGGGGAACGCCATGAGCTGCACGGAGGAGCTGGCGGCGACGCCGAGAAAACCCTGTGCGCCAGGCGCGACGCCCGCGAGATCATTGCGGGCCCCCGTAAGCGGAATACTTCCGAACACGTTCGACGCGCCGACCGCCATGAGCCATTGGGCGAAGGCGGCGCCCTTCGGAAACGAGACGTCGACGGCCCCAATGGGCGTATCGGAGATGGGGCTCCCAAGGCTCCATCGGCCGATATCCGAGAACGGGGACGGTGCACCGCGCAGCCATGCGTACGCATAGTGCGTGAGGAACGCGCGAC
>JANXMC010000190.1 GCA_025354825.1 Myxococcales bacterium | reverse complement strand
GAAGCGTCGGCGCGCCTAGAAGCGGTCGACCGCGCGGACGTGCTGCGTGCGCGCGCCTGGCGACTGCCGGGGTTGCTGGGCGAGCTGGTCTCGATCCGCAGGTTCCTATGCATACAAAGCTTTCGGGGAGCGGCCGGGTGCCGCTGACTTCGGCCGTTCGAGATATTGGCGATACGCCGTTTGCCGTCTTCCGGCGCTTTCGCTCGTCGACAGGCATCGACGCGTTCCCGCGGGGATTCCCAACGCGCGGCGCGCGTCCGGTGGAGCGCGTGCCACTCGCAGAGGCACTCGCGCGCCGATGGCAGGACGACCGCCACTTCGTCCTCTACACGTCGAGCGAACCCTATCGAATCAACAACGCTGCCCTCGGCCGCGTGCGCGTAGACGTGCGCCTTCTCGCACTCGACGTGGATAACCACGACGACAAGCCAGAGTGGATGGCGGGCGAGCGCGTGAAAATCGACGCGTTGCTCGCCGCGCACCCGGGCGGGTTCGTGCACACGACCAAGCGTGGCTGGCGCGCAATCTATCCACTTGAGGAGCCCTTCCCGATTGCATCGGACGCGGACAAGGAGAGCTTCGCGCTCTTTTACGCGCGCGTGGCGGCCTACGTCTGCGAGACATTCGGCATCGTCTCGGACGATGCGCTCACGCGGTGGAATCAACCGATTCGACTTCCGCACGTCGTGCGCGACGGCCGCGCGTTCGATGCGGAAGTTCTGAGCGGTGACGTGTCGACGCTCGGCGCCTTCACGCTCCCGGCTGACGTCCCGCGCATGCCCGACCTACGCCCTCTCACCGCGAGGCTTCCGCGCTGGGGGGCCGTCGCGAAACGTTGGCAGCCAAAGCGCGAGCTGTTCCGCGTCGTGTCGTCCGAGGCGTTCGACCACGTGCCGCTGCCCCCCTATGCAGAGCGGCTCGCCGCGGCCGAGACCTGGGCGCGTGAGGACGCTCCGCGAGCCGTGATGTGGCAAGGAGGGCGTGCGACGGCGCGCTCCGTCGCCGCGACATTGCACGTCGGGTTCGCGCTGGAGCGGGCGGAGGTCGAGAGCATCCTCACGGGCGCGTACAACCGCCGCCGTTGCGCCCCGCCATGGCGCGAGGACGAGCTCGGTGACCTAAGCGCCATCGCGCACGCGGTCGCTCGCATGCCCATCCACGCGTGGGGGTTCATGCTCTCGCGCGACCGCACAGGCATCGAGGTCGCGCGCGCCACGCTCGCCGCGGCCGCCGCCGCGCGCAACATCGTCCCGCTTCAGGACGTCGGCGCGCGCCTCGTCGCGGCCATCGAGTCCCATCCTGCGCTCGTGCTCCGCGCGACGTACGGTGCCGGCAAAACGCACGCCGTGTCGCGGTACGCCGCAACGTCCGTTGCGGGCCGCGTCTTCGTCGTTGTCGCGCGGCACGAGGTCGCGCGCACGTGGGTCAAATCGCTCGCCGAGGCGGGCGAGAACGACGTCGCCTACCACGCCTCCGTCGTGCAGCGACGCGACGACGAGGGACGGCGGCATTGCGACAACAAGGTCGCTCTGAAGCTCTATCGGCGCGGGGGAGACGTCGCACGCGACGTCTGCCCGACGTGCCCACGCGCGACCACGTGCCCGGCGCATCAGATTCGGCCTCCTGCGGACGCGCGCGTGCACGTGCTGCCGCGGGAGATGATTGGGAAGATGGCGATCGGCGACGAGGACCTCGTCATCTTCGACGACGCGGCCGTTGATCTCCTCGCCTGGCATCGCCTCGACGTGCGCGCGCTACGCCGCCTCGGGGGCGCGGACAGCCGCATGCTCCCGAACGTCCAGTCGCGCCTGCTCCGCATCTTCGTGGAGGCCCTCCTCGCGGGGCCACGTGGCGCGGAAGTGTCGGCCCGCGAAGGGCTCGCCACGCACTTCTTCGAGCCACCGCCCGCGGAGGGAGCATTCCGCGTCGTGGCCGCCCGCCTCGTCGAAGGCCAGCGCTCGCCGCGCGTCGCGTCCGACCTCCTCGCCGAGAGCGGCGACGCGCGCGACGAAGCCATGCGCGACGTCGGCACGATGCGCGACGTGCTGCGCTTCGCGGGCGCGGTCGCGGAAGGGGCCGACGTGCAGTGGTCGGCGGACAAGCTCGCCGTTCACGGCGAGACCGATGCGACGAGGCTCCTGCGCTCCCATACGGGACGGCTCGTCCTCCTCGACGGCGCCGCGAACGTCGAGGAGCTGCGTGTCTTTCGCCCCGGCCTTCACGTCGAACGCCTCGACGTCGTCGACGCCGGCGACGCAACCCGTGTCCTGCTCTTCGCACCGCACGCGAACCGATCCGCCCTGCGGGATGCGAAGGAGCGGCGTGAGCGCCTCGACGTCTGGCTCGGCGCCATCTTCGAGCAGCTCACCCCGCGAGGCTCCACGCGGCCGGTGGTCGTCGCCTACAAGGCCCTCGTCGCCGAGCTCCGCGTCCATCCTCGGGTCGAGGCCTGGTGCGCCGAGGACGCGACGCGCGAGGTCCGCTTCGCGCACTTCGGAGGCGTGCGCGGCTCGAATCGTTTCCTCGGCTGCGATGCGGTCGTGACCCTCTGCGACCCATGGCTCCACGGAGACGACGTCACGGGCCGCGCGGAGTGGCTCGCCCTCGACGAACCCTCGTACCGCATCGCGCTTGCGACCGCGGAGCTCGGGCAAGCGCACGGCCGCTCTCGTAGCGTTCGGCGGGCGCGCGCCCTCACCCATATCCACGTGGGTCGCCTTGTCCCCGACGGCTGGGGCGCGGGCGTCACCGTGGAGCCCCTTGGCGGCCCGCCAGAGCGCACGCGCGGCACGGCGGACCGTGTGGAGTTCGGAGCGCTCATCGCGGCCCTAGGAGGCAACAGAGCGGCAGCGACGGCACTCGGTTGCTCCGCGTCGGCAATCGCCGGCTGGAAAGGGGGCGCACGGGGACTGCCCTGCGCCGTGCTTGCCGCCGCACGCCAAGCTCTCACGACGGCCACCAAGTTCTCTGCTTCGTCAGGAGAGGGCGCGGGCGCGGGGCTCTCGATGGACGCACTCGTGTCTAAGAGTATTTCTAAGGACCGCGTCCATCCTTGCGAGGGCAACGCCGACGGTGACATTTGCAGCGAGCGTGCTGATGATGCGGTACGCGCCGGATTGGCGCGGATGCCGCTTGTCCAGCCCCGAGCTGCTTGCGCTCTCGAGAGAAAAAACAAATCCGTTCTGTGCGACGTGGCGATCCAGGAGAGCGGAGATGACCTCGCGACGCGCGCACGGCCACAGGTCAGCGCGCCAGGGCTTTCGGTGGTGGACGAGTCTGCGGCATCGGAATTGAGCAACGGAGCAAGGTCTCTCGCACCGATGCGGGTCACGGGACCTCCCGAGGTGGCGAACGACGTGCCCTCCCACGCGGCGTTCGCGGATCGCGTGCTCGCCCTTCTGGACGCCATTGACCCTCTGCGCCCGCTGCACGCGTCGCGCGCGGAGTCATCGACGGCGATCCGTGCCTCCCCCGCCCGCGAGCTCAGAGCGGCTCGTCGCAGCGGCTAGCGATCGGGGACGTGAAGCGATTCGTGGCGCGACCTCGCTCGTCCCGTTCGTCGGGTTCCGAGCGTGGCGAGCGAAGCCGCGCGCAGGGTTTAACATCGACATCGCGCTCAGTCATGGGCGGTGCCGCAACGGCGCACGTCTGGCTCGCCGAGCTGTCGCGAGACGGCCGCTACCGCTTCTTTCGTTTCGAAGGTCCCGGAACGATCCCGACCGTGAGCGCCGCCAAGACCGACGCTTGGAGAAATGGGCGCCAGCCCATCTGTCGCTCGACGAGAGAAAAGAAAATGCCTCCCGACGTGCGCCGCCGGTCGTAAACGCCGGCCCCGCCTTCGTTCTCCTTGCGCCGTGTCTTCTCGTACAAGGCGCGCGCGCCGTCAGGACCCACGTGGCCGATCACACGCTCGATGAGCAGTCGTGGGCTCGGCTCGAGCTCGCCGAGCGCTGTCGCCAGTGCGTCGGCGAGGAGTTCATCGGGAGCGTCGATCGCAGGAAGCAACACCGGCACTCCGAGCGGCGGGAGCTTCGTCACGTCAACACTCGCCAGCGGAAATCGTCCCGGGCGCGGTAGCCACGGGCCGAACCAAACCTCCGGCTCAACCTCGGCGAGTGAGCTTGAGTCCGGAGAAGTTCCCGAGGACGCCGCGACGAGCTTCGTCTGGGAGGACTCCTCGACGGGAACGACCGGAGCCGTCAACGGAGCGGGGGCAGGCGCGGCGGGAGACGGCGCGATGCGAGCTTCCGCGAACTGCCGCTGCTTCGCAACCCACGCTTCCTGCGCGCTGAGAACGGGGCTGGCCGCACGGGCGGGCGAATGCTTCGCGGAGGACTTTGCGACCGGCGTTGAACGATCCACTTCGACGACGCGGAGTCGGGGCATTGGCCGCGACCCTACCGCGGAAATCGTCGTTCAAGAACCGTCCTCTCGACGCCGGCCGGCGCTCAGCGTCCGCCGGCTGCGCCATTCCGAGATCGTGCAGCGCCATCACCACTTCCTGCCAAGACTTGCCCTGCGCGAAGAGCGCGAACGCCTTCGCATTGAGGACGCCCGCCGCGCCGACGACGCGACCCTGGGCGAGTGCCAAAGCCTCAATGTGTTTGCGCGGAAATTTCGCATGCCCTTGACCGTCCAATGTGAACGGGAGATCTCCTTTCTTCTGCCACCTGCGGACTCGGCTGCGATGCATCCCGAGAAGACGCACGACGTCTCGCATTCCTAACCAATACGATTTCGGAAACAGCATTACGGAAGGTCCCCTCTTAAGTTGCCCCTGAGGGGGCATCGAACTCTGCTTTGGGCCAGTTGCGTGAAAGGCGCCCTCTCGCCGTTCGAATCTCGGAAGCGTCTGCGGCGACGTGTCTTGGCTGTCGTTCGAAGGCCCTGACCAGCTCGTGTCTTCCCGATCGAGTGACGATTTCTCAGCGCGGCTCGATGTCATGGGTGACCTCTACGCGCGACGCGGGACACCCTTGGGGCCATGACCGCCAAAGTCCGCGCGAAAGCGAAGCGCGCCACGTCTGACGTCAATCGCTACGCGTCGCTCGGAAAGATTCTCCGCCTTGTTCGCGTCCTCGAGCTCACGCAGGGCATGACGACCGCGGAGATCCTCAAAGGCCAAGGGCTCACGCGAAAAACGTTTCTTCGCTATCGAGCGGCGATCCACGCGTCCGGCTTACCCCTCGTCTCCGAAACGAAGGGCCGCGAAAAAGTGTGGCGCATTCACGCGGACGGGCACCGCAGCGCACTCCGCATCCGGCAGTCGCAGGCCGTCGCCCTGCTGGTCCAACGCCGAGGAACGACCTTCCTCAACGGGACAGGCTTCGACGAGCTGCTCGAGGACGTCTATCGCCAGCCGGAGGCGACGCTTGGCGCGCGCGATCGCGCGCGCTCGCCATCTTGATCGCAAAATCTTCGACCGCAACGACGACGCCGTCGTGCACGAGGGACGCGCGGAAGACGTGAGCGAACTCGTCTCGGTCCTGCTCTACGACGAGCGGCTCGAGGTCCGTTACAAGGGGCGCGCCGAGCCCTTCACGCTCGATCCGTACACGGTCGTCATCTACCGAAAGGGCCTCTACGTCATCGGATGGAGCCACCGGCACGCACAGATTCGCCGCTTCGCGCTCGATCGCTTCGACGCGATCGACCGAAGGCGCGGCGACCGGTTCGAGTACCCGCCCGACTACGAGCCGGCGCGTTTTCTCCGGGGCGCGTTCGCCATCGCGGGCGACGCGGAAGCCTCTCTCGTACGCGTACGGCTCTTCGGCGAGCGCGCCATCGATGCCGTGACGAGGCGGCGCCTGCATCCCTCGCAGGCGTGGGAGAGCGGCGAGCCGGCGCCTGATGGGAGGCGCGTGCTTTGCCTTCGCGTCTCGCACGACGATCTCGACCTCGCGCGATGGATTTTCGGCTTCGGTGACGAGGCGGAGGTGCTCGAGCCGCCGGAGCTCGTTCGGCAGATCGCGGCTCGCACGCGTGCGATGGGGGAGCGCTACGCCGCACGACCGACCGGCGACGGTTTGTGACCACTCGGGACGTCGCCAATGTCGATAGGCCGGCCTATTAGGCGGCCTACTGTGCATCTGGAATTTCTCGTGTGAAACGCGATTAGGCCGGCCTATTAGGCGGTCGCGTCGAAATTAAATCCGGTTGCTCCCTTGCGCTTCCGAAAGCAGATGACCGGAGACGGCTGCGGCGCTTCGGCATCGCAGGCCGGTTGGAAAATCTTCCCCCAAGGAGGCGCTGACATGGCGTTTACGCTGACGAACGTCTCGTAGGCTCGCGAGATGGTGGGACAGGCACAAAAGAAGGTCGAGCGTGCCCAAACAGCGCGGTGCAACGCCCTCGTCGGAACCGCCGGGATTGCAGGCGACTCCGTAAACGAGTGCATCGACGCGATGCGCGTGGTGCGTGCGGGCGGGTCTGCAAGCTGCCTCGGAGACGGCGGCGTCGCCAACTTCGACGCGACG
>JANXMC010000044.1 GCA_025354825.1 Myxococcales bacterium | reverse complement strand
GACGATGGCGGAGGCGCGGGTGGCCGCCTTGTCCGACGAGAGGTCGCGAATCGCGGCCTCGAGAGTGCGCGGGAGCGGCGGGGGCGCGAACATCGTGCTCTCGTTCTTTAGCCCCGAGGCTCGCCGAAGGCGAGGCCGGGGGGCCGCAGGTGGCGCGCGATTCGATGCTAACGTGGCGGTCGCGCAACGGTATGGAAGCCCAGACGTTCACTCCTGCCCTCGTACGCGACGCCGTTTCGGGCGATGCCGCGCTCACGCGGAAGATGATCGCGGTGCTCATCCCCGTGGTGCGCGTGCGCGTCGCACGGACGCTTCATCGCTTTCGGAGCCGCGCGCGGGGGCGCACGCTCGAGCAAGAGAGCGACGACCTCACACAAGAAGTCTTCGTGCAGCTCTTCGCCGACGGCGGGAAAGTCCTCGCGTCGTGGGACCCCTCCCGCGGGATGTCGCTCACGAGCTTCGTGTCGCTCGTCGCCGACCGCGCCACGACCCAGTCGCTCATGGGCCGCGCCCGAAACCCTTGGAACGACGACCCTTCGGAGGACGACGCCCTCGACCTTCCCATGGAAGAATCTCTCGGCGCCGAGGCTCGACTTGCGTCGCGCGATGGTGCCGAGAGACTTTACGACGCGCTTCGTGCCGAGCTGTCGCCGTTGGGCTTTCGTGTCTTCGACCTTCTGTTCCTCAAGGACACCGACGTCGACGTTGCGTGCACCGAGCTCGGGATGACCGCCGACGCCGTGTACGCCTGGCGAAGCCGTATTGCGAAGACCGTGAAGCGCCTCGCGAAGGAGCTCGACGTCGATACGTCGGGGGAGTGAGCCGAGCGCGCCGATGCGGGGTGCTTCGCCTCGAATCAGCTTCGCTCTTTGAGGAACGCGAGAATCTGTGCGACGCGCGCGTGCAGCATGCCGTCGTTCTCGACTCGCGGCAGCATCGCTTCGAGCATCGGGCGAACGTCGGCACCGGCTTCGGCTTGCTTGCCGAGGAAGTCGACCAGCATCGCCGACGTCCCGGCCGCGTGGGGCCCGTCCGAGGTGAGCCCTTCGAGGCGGGCGAGCTCGCTCTCGGACGCCCGCACGCCGCTGAGCGAGCCGAGGGCCGCTTCGACGACGTCCTTGTCGCCGTCGAATGCGAGGCCGAGAAGCGCCTTGCGCGAGTCGGGGTCCTCGGCGCCGTTGAGCGCGTACGCCGCGCTGGATCGGACGCTCGCGTCGTCGTCGGTCGCAAAGGCGCGGATCGCGCCGCGTGCATCCGGTGAGTGCGAGCTGCCAAGGGCGATGAGGTTCGCGCTCTTGTCGTCGGGCGTCTTTGCGGCGGCGAGCTCGCTCTTCAGGCGTGACACCTGAGCGCGTGCTCCGGCAGTGTCACCCGCATTGGCGAGATGCGCGGCGACCGATCCCATGGCGTACGTCGCGCCGTACCGAACGTTCGCGTCGCCCGTGGCCTTGGCGGTAGCAAGCGTCTTCTCGAGGAACGCGACCGACTCTGCGTCGGGCTTCGAAACGAACGTGAAGCGCTGAATCATCCGCGTGAACATCACGCCGTTTGCGGTCGCCGCAGGGGAATCGAGCGCCGTGCGCAGTGCGGATTGCGCGGGGCCGTGACCTGCCGCCGCGAGAAGATCGAGAATGAGAAGCCGCGAGGTGTCACGCGCTTCGGGCTGGCGAAAGAGGTCGAGGAGATCGAGGCACGCCTCGGGGCGGAGCTTGAGATACGCCGAGACGCGCTGCATGAATCCGTTCTCGAGGGAGCCGCCCGAATAGCCCGCGATGAACGCTTCGACGGCGTTCAGCTCGACGCCGGCGGAGAGCTGCTCGAGCTCTGCGTGCTCGTCGATGACGGGTTGCGGAGCGTCGCCACGATGAACCACCTCGAGGCTCGCCACGTCGAGCGACCCATCGGCCGCGAACGGCTCGGTCCCCTTCGCCGCCATGTGGAACGCGCTCTTCGCGCGGAGCTGCGCGCTCTTGGCTTCGTTAGCGTTGAACGCTGCGGTCTCCTCGTCGTCGATGCGCGCCACGTGACCGTGGCCGTCGAGCATGATCTCACCGTGAGCGTGGAGCTCCTGCGTCGACAGCGACGTGCTTAGGCCGGTGAGCGCATCGACCGTCGTGTAGCTCGCGCGATCCCGAATGAGGCGAAGCGAGTTTCCATTGTCGAGAGCGTAGTTGGATTGCGCCAATCCCAACGGCGCGGCCTCGAGGGCGCTCCAAGCCTCGGGCGCGGCGCCCCCGGGCTGGGCGGACAACGAGACTTGCGCGAGGCCGAGCGCGGCGCGGGTGACTGCGCGGAAGAGAGCCGGCGCCCGGTGCTGAAAGTACGTCGCGTCGACAGTACCGTTCGGGCGAATCTGAACGATCGCTTCTTGATTCTTGAACGTGTCGTCGACGCTCTTCGACGTTGCAAGGACGTCCGAGCCCAAGAGGCGAAAGCCGTGCTGTTCGATGTTGCGGAACGACACGCCGAGCACGTAGGCGCCGTTGTCGAGGCCGTAGGACGAGAGGAGAAGCTCGCCACGCAGGGTAAGGGTATTCGCCTCGGGGGCGTCTTTGGCACTCAGCGCGATTCCCGGAATCGTGAGCGTCTGCTCCATCGAGAGGTCGACGTCGTAAACGTAGCGCGTGCCTTTGGTCCAATCGAACGAGGCTCCGCGGGATGCCTTCGCTTCGGTACCGCTCACATCGGCGCCGTGCATGCGGTTCGACTGAATCGCCCCGATGCCGCAACCGACGACGAGAGCCGTAATCCCAACGACGCTTTTCCAACCCATTCGCTTGTTCATGATACGTCCCCGAGTCTCAAATCGTTATTTCGGTATTCAAAAATGATCGAGCGCCTAAGAAGGGGCGGCGCGGCGCGTTCGTGCGCGCCGCCCCTCACGCCGTGGCATCACTCCGGGAGCGGCTGCGGGGCGCGGGTCGGGGGTGCCGGGTCGTTCTGCGCGAGCTTCGACGAGCTCGTCGTCGGCGCGGTCGCCGAGGCCGTCTGCGTGGCCGCGCCGAGCGCAGGGAGCGGCAAGTTCACGGGCACGTTCCAGAGCTCCGTGGGGACTGCAAGCCCCGGCCACTCGAAGAGGGTCTTCGAGGCGCTCAAGATCCACGCCTCGGCAAAGAGCTCGACTTTACCTTTGAGGAAGTTCTCGTTGATCGACCCCGTCGTGTTGATGACCAGGGCGGGCGTCGTCGGGTCGTTCGTCGCCGTCCCGATTCCAAGGCTGCCGTCGATGGGTGCTTCGACACGAATCAGCTCCACGCTTCCGCGGACGCCGGCCTGCAACCCCTTCACACCGACGGCCACGCTTGCGAGCGCATCCGCGTGCATCCAAGGCTTGATTCCCGCCTTGAGGCCGAAGACGACCTTTTGGGACGCATCGCAATTCGCGCTCCCCACCGCGCTAACGTCGAGGCCGATTCCGTACGAGAACGCGCCGTAGGCCTGCACGGTGACGGGGATGAAGACGATCGTGAACGTGGCGCTCGCGCGCTCGGTCTCGACCTTGCCCTGCGCAATCTGGTTGTAGACGCTGACTCCGCTGGTGCTCGACTTGTCGATGGGCGTGTAGATGTCCTTACCCGCGAGCTTCAGGTGCGAATGGATGCCGCCAACGCCGGACTTGGCGGTGACGACGTGCTTGGTGTCGACGAGGGGGATCTTGCTCTTGAAGATGGTCGCGTTGGCATTGATGGTGAGACCGACTTCGCCGTCCATCGTGCAGACGCTCTTCGTCGGCGTCCGTCCGGTCACGCTGACCTGCCAGCCCGCGCTGTAGCCGTAGTCGACGGCGAAGGTATCGGGGTTGCCGAATCCGCTCGAGTCGGCGAGGCGCTGGCCGAACGTGTTCGGGGTTTCGAGCTTGTAAGGGTCGATCGCGGCCTTCGTTGCGTCGGTGGCAGCGTGAAGGGCTGCGAAGTAAGCGTCGAGCGCGTCGGCGTTCGCGCGGGCGGCGGGCGGAAGCGTGGAGAGGTCGGCGACGCCGGCGTTCGTCACGCAGGAGCGGAACGACTTCTCCTTGGCCTGACCGTACGCATTCTCGACGAGGTCCATGAACGCGCTGAGCGACCAGTCGCAGCTCACCGAACCGGCCGCGAGGCAGCCGCCGTCGACGACTCCGGGCTGCGTCAGGCTGACGTGATTCGCCTCCGCCATGAGCAGGTCGTAGATTTTGCCAATCGCCGTTTCTACCGGGAAGATATCCATCAGCGATATGGGGACGTTGATTGCACCGAGGGTCCCCGTGGTTCGCGTCTGGGGCGCGCCCATCGCGGCCGCCGAGGCCGGCGCGGTCGCATCGGCGACGTGGCCATCGAGCGATGCGGGGACCGCGCCCGTCACTTCGCGCTCGTAGCGAGCGAGCGCCGCCTTGAAGGCACCCACGCGACGGTCGATGTCCTCGCGCTCGGCCTGCGTGAGATTCTGCTGCGCCGCGAACATCGACGAGGCGCGTTGCCAGGCCGTGTCGAGGGACATGGCCGGGGGCGATGCCGAGAAGCGCGGCGCTAAGACGTTGTCGACGTTGGCGCGGAAGGCCGCGTCGTTGGCGTATCGCTGAGAGCCGCGGAGGACGGCGAGGTTCGCGGCGAAGAACGGGTTCTTCGGGGCGGTGAACATCCGCTGAATGCCACCGAGACCGGGCGTCAGAAACGGGCTCGTCGGGGTCGGCGCGGCGGGCGCGGCCGGCGTCGTGGGCGACATCGTGTAGTGAAAGCGCCCGTCGTTCGCGAAGAATGCGCCGGGAATCGCCGCGTGCGCGGGCGTCCGCTGGTAAAGCGTCTTGGTGTCACTGGCGCCGAAGATGGCGACGGGTGCCGTGCTCAGAAGCGCGAAGGTCTCTGCATCCGTCGACTTC
>JANXMC010000011.1 GCA_025354825.1 Myxococcales bacterium | reverse complement strand
TTCTGCGAGCATGCTTCAGATCGCAGGAACGTTTGCAGTCCGGCGACAGATCGGGACGGCGGTCGACTACCGTTTGCTTGCCGCGGACGTCAATCTTCCAAGTTACGCCGACACGGGGGGCTACGTGCGGTGGGGCGAGGGCCAGTACTGGGCCTACGGCGGCACACTCAACTCCTTCGCGCGCAAGGTTATGGCTCCCAACATTCAAAACCCCGCCGAGCCTGCCTACGACGGCTTTGGCCTTCCCACGACGTGGATCCCACCCTCGGATCCGAGCCTCTTTGCAGGGAACCCCGGCGAGAGCGGGGTTGCCCACTACATCGCCGAAGCGCGGACCGCCGCGACCGAGGCGACGGCGGCAGTCAAGAGTGCGTTCGACACGCTTGTCGATGAGGAGACCAACGAGAAGACGAAGGCCGCGAACGAGGCGAAGTCCGCGGGGATCCTCGAGCTGCAACGGCGCGAGCTTTGTGGGGATGGCAACACCAAGTGCAACACGAGCTTCGAGACGTATGTTCTTTCGGGCGCCTCTCTGTGGTCCGACGCGGGCGGCGCAGCGCTCGACTGCAGCGCACCGATCGACACGGGCGCGCAGCTCGATTGCCTGACGCAGACGCTGCTTGGGATTGCAGCGGTTAAAACAAATCTGGCCTCCGCGGTTGTCCTTCGGGAAGGCGACCCTACCGTCCCCGCGTTTGGATCGTACGCCGGCGGTTCGCTGCAAAGCTCTTTCATCGAACAGTGGGGGGCGCTTCGCAGGGTGAAGCTGAAGGCGAAGGAGGTGTTCGACGCGGGAGGCGCCGCAAAGGCACGCACCGCCGCGGCTGCCGTCGCCCTGAGCACCCTTGGCGCCAAACAACAGGAGGCATGCGGAGACAAGGCGATGGCAGCTGCACAACGCGCGGGACTGAGTGCCGGCGTGAGCGCTGGATTCGCGAGCGCGAGCGTCTCGGTGAGCTACAGCCCCGGCCCCCTGATCGCACAGCACCAGAAGTGTGAAGATCTCATCAAAGACGTCGGAGTCGCTGCCGCGGGCGCGATCTCCGCGTCAATGGACGCCTTTGCCACTCTGAGCGCACAGGCCGTTCAACTCTCCGATGGAGCGCAGGCCCTTCAGCAGTCGGCCGCGCACGGCCAAGAGCTCCTCGAGAAGGGGCGGCTCGCCGACGCGCGCACGAACCTTGAACAGAAGCTCGTCGACGATCTCAATACGTCGTTCGGCGTGAAGCGCACTTATCACCAGTATGACGTGTGGCGCGCGCAGGCGCTGCTCGAGAACGCGCGGCGGTTCGCCGTCGTCGCTCGTCGCGCCATCGAGTCGCGCTTCGTGGTCGACCTCTCCACTCTCCGCGGCGACGAGCCCTTCGTCGCGAGCCCGGCGTCGTGGGCCGATGAGATCTATGAGTACGATCTCAGTATGCCAGCCTCCGTAGGCCTCTTGAGCGAAACGTCGCAATCCGATGGCGTCTACCCCAACAAGGTTCTCGACTACGTAGGGAACCTCGAACGCTTCGTCGCCGGCTACGCCATTGCCCGCCCATCGGCCGCGAGCGGGACGGACACCGAGGTCCTCACGGTGGCCGGGCCTCAGGGCTACGGCTCCGGCACGCCGAACGCCGCACGCGGAGAGTCGCGGGCCAACGCGTGGCTCTTCTTCTGCCCAAGCGCGACGGGGACGGGAACTTGGGCCCCCCTTCCGGCGAGTGGAAACGCGATGGAGGCGTGCTCGGGCAAGCCCCCAACGATTGCCCGTCTAACATTCTCGCTCGACCCGTGGGGGCGCGCGAATATGGACATCGCCCACGAGCCGTACCGTCTACGTCACAATACGCGATGGACGAAGCTCGCAGTGAACCTCACAGGTACCGGCGTGCTCGATTGCACGAAGGCGAGCGATCCGCTCTCGTGCTACTCGCAGTCGTTCGTGCGCTATGACTTGAGCCATCTCGGGCCGTCGTGGGTTTCAAACTACGAGCAGGCGTGGCGCTTTCTCGACATTCCCTTTGGTCGAATCGAAGGGGCCAAAGCGCTAAGCGCGGAGCAGTGGCTCGACCCGGTCTCGAACTCGTGGTCGAAGCCCTACGTTGAAGCGATCGCTCGTAGCGAGTTCCTCGATCGCCCCGTTGGGGGGAACTACGCGCTCGACATCGAGGTCCGGCCGGAGGTCCGGCTTGACCATATTGAGCGGGTTCAACTTCTTGCCGCGCAAAACTACTGGGTAAAGCAGCAGTAGCCTTCTCGCCACCCGTTACGTCGTTACCCGAAAGAGCTTAGATGTCGCTCCGTAGCTTTCGCCGCACGGCCGCACCGGTCGCCCTCGTCACGTACGTAACGTCTCTCTCGGCGCTCCTTTCGCCGAGTGCGGCGATGGCGGCGCCTCACACCACACTGGAGCCGCGCATCACCGTGCGCCCGTCGGCGCGCGTGGTAGCGACTGCGGTCGACCCGCGCCTGGTGAAGGCCGTGGTCGCGGCGAAGGCGCCGAAGCTCACGGGCGGCGTGGCCACGGCGACTCAGCTTCGGGCGCTTGCGCGCAATGCGCCCGTCGACGCTCTCTCAGCGCCCCCCGCGAACGCCATCCCGACTGGGGCGGCGAAGACGGGCGTCTCGGGACAGACGCTCTCGGCGCCGCAGGGTGCTGGGAAAATCCAGGGCATGGGCGAGAGCTTCTCGGCGCAGCTCTCGACGGGCGCGGCGAGCTTCTCGGTGCCGTTCGCGTTGCCTCACGCGCGCGGGGTGGCGCAGCCGTCCATCGGCCTCGCGTACAGCTCGGGCGACGGTCACGGCGTCGCGGGCGTGGGCTGGAACGTGGGGGTCGCCTACATCGCGAGGCAGACCGATCGCGGGACGCCGGGGTATGAGGATCCGTCGTTCGGAGGTCCTTGGCACCCAAAGCAAGACCGCTTCGTGTTCAACGGCGGGCAGGAGCTTGTTCCGATCTGTCTCGTGAGCTTGGGCGCCTGCGCGGGCGTCCCCGGTGACGAGCGGATGCCGGCCTGGGCAAATGGCTGGCAGTATTTCCGCGCCCGCGTCGAGGGCGCGTTCCTCCGGTTCTTCTGGTCTCCCGATCACAGCACGTGGCGCGTGCAGTCGAAGACGGGCGAGCAGATGGAGCTCGGGGTCGCACTCGACGGCGCGGACGACCGCAACGCACTCGAGTCTGATCCGGCGGACGCGACGAACATCTTCCGTTGGAACCTCGCTCGTCAGTACGACAACGAAGGCGACGCGAATCCGGCGCCGCCGTCGCTCCCGAAGCCGGTAAATACGGTGCTGTACCGGTACCTGCAGAGCGGCGGGCAGGCGTATCTCAGCGACATTTTCGACACGTCGCCGGTCTCCAATCCCACGGGCGCGTCGCTGTCCGAGCGCGCGCACCACACGCATCTCACCTATGAGACGCGGCCGGACACGAGCACATCGTTTCGTCGCGGGTGGGTGACCCAGAGTTCGTTGCGTCTTAGCGGCGTCGACGTGACGAGCAAGACGTGGGCGGGCACGGGGCCGCGCGAGCTCGTGCGGCGGTACCATCTCACCTATTCGGGCGGATACCATCCGTCGCTCTTGGCGGCGGTGCAGCTCGAGGGGCGCTGCGACGCGGCCGTCCCAGAGCGGCCGGACCAAACGTTGGCGCCGACGTCGTGCCCGCGGCTGCCGGCGACGACCTTCGAGTACGCGCACGTCGCGCCTCACACTCAGGACGGCGCGGCGGGCGTGGCGGATCTCGCGGGCTACGAAGGGTTCGACGAGCGGCTCATTTCAATGGCGGGCAGCCCTCCGCACTCGCTCGACGGAGACCTCACAGATTTATTCGACATCAACGCCGACGGCCTCCCCGATGTGCTCGTGGCGGCTCCGGGCTTGTACCAAGGCAAGCACGCGGCGTTCTTCAACAACGGCACAGGCTTTGGCCCTGCGTCGCTCGGCGGCGTGACGGGCGTGCCGCTCGTCGACACGGGCACGCTGATGCTGCGCAACGCGGTGGTGACGCCGCTCGACGCGGACGGCGACGGCATCGTCGATCTCGTTCATATGCCGCCGTTCAAGGCGGCGTCGACCTTCACGCCGAGAATGCTTCCGTCGGGCGCGTGGGAGTGGCGCGGTCGGCAGAGCGTGACCGCGAGCGTCACCAACCCGAAGATCGACTTCACAAATCGGAACGGAGAAATCCGCGTCGCCGACGTCAACGCGGACGGCCTGGTCGATGTGGTGTTTACCGCGGGGACGGAGATCCAGTCGTTCCTCTCGCTCGGACGCTATCCGGGTGGCGATGGCCTCTTTGGTAATGGTACATGGCAGTCGGCGACGACGGCGCAGCTCACCGAAGAGCCTCTGAAAGCGTGCCTGCCGTGGGCGGGGACGCCGGTGCGCTTCTCGGACGCCGACGTCCGCCTGGCGGACGTGAACGGTGACGGGCTCGTGGACATCGTGCGCGTGCGCCGCGGCGATGTTCAGTATTGGCCCGGCCGCGGCAACGGCTTCTGGGGCACCGGGGATCGCACAGACTGTGCGGCGGGGACGTTTGCCCAAGACCGCGGCATCGCCATGGCGAACGCGCCGCAGTTCACAGACCCGACGGGCGCGGGCGTGCGGCTCGACGACGTGAACGGCGACGGCCTCGACGACTTGGTGCAGCTCCGCGCGAACTCCGTGGACGTGTGGCTCAACGTCGACGGCGTGGGGTTCACGCCCGAGCGCCATGTGATTGCAAATACGCCCTTTACGTCAATCACGAGCCACTTGCGGCTCGTAGACGCCAACGGGTCGGGAACGCGGGATTTGCTTTGGGGCAACGGCAACGCGTTCTCCTATATGGACCTCGCAGGCGGGACGCGGCCGTGGGTGCTCACCCACGTGGCCAATGGTCTTGGGAAGACGACCGACCTCGAGTTCGTGAGCTCCACGGAGCTGATGCTCGAGGCCGAGCGAGCGGGGGCGCCGTGGGCGTCGAAGGCGCCAAGCCCGATCCACGTGGTGCGTCGCGTGACCGAGCGCGACAACCTTGCGATCGTCGGGAGGCCCGCGGGCCAATATGTGACGGAGTATACCTACCGCGACCCGGTTTTCGACGGCCGGCAGCGGGAATTCCGCGGGTTCCGCTCGGCGACCACAAAGCGAATCGGCGATGAGAACAGCCGGACGTCGACGTCGG
>JANXMC010000002.1 GCA_025354825.1 Myxococcales bacterium | reverse complement strand
CGGCGCTCACGGCGATGACGGCGTCCGCACGCGCGAGCGACCACCGTGCGAACGGCCAGCACGACGGATCTTTGTAAACGCGGGTCGAGTGCTCTGTGCGGACGATGCGCGCGCCGTGCTCGAGCGCCGCCCGCGTGCCGACGACTTGCGAGCCGAACGTATGAAGGTGCACCACGTCGGCATGCTCGCGGCGAAGGGTGTCGCGGAGCCACGCGACGTCGAACGGACCGATGGATCTCCATAGGGTCGCGAACGGATGCTCGTCGACGCGGCCGCGATCGATGACACGAAGACCCGCGGCGCGCAGGAGGCGGGCGAGGCCGTCGTTGGGCGTCATCAGGGCGATGGCGTGGTCGGCGTGGCTCATCTCGGGGCGCGACGCGAGATCGACCAGCATCCGCTCCGCTCCGCCGATTTCGCCGGCGACGACGACGTGAACGACGCGCGGCCTGCTCACGGCAGCGACTCGTGGGGGGTCGTGGCGGGGGGCGTTGGCGTTGCGCGCGCGGGCTCGCGGCGGAGGCGGCTCTCGAGCGTCACCCAAAAGACCGCGGCGACGACGATGTTCACGGCCGACGCCGAGAGGGCGAGCCCTTCGAGCCCCAACGTTTTCACGAAGGCGAAGTTGAGCACGCCGTGCACCGTCGCATTGAGGATCCCCATGGGCAGCATGATGCGTGTGTTTTTAATGGCGATGTGCGCGCGGGCCAAGACGAGCGCGGCGCCCGACGGCGCGAGCCCTATCAGGTAGTACGGCAAGATCGACGCAAGCCTCTCGACGGCGGCGGGCTGCATCGCGCCGTGGAGGAACACGAGCCGGAGCACCGGCGCGCGCACGACGAAGATGAGCAGCGACCCGGCGATGAGGAGGCCGCAGACCGTCGCGAGCGAACGCGTGACGGTCTTGCGAAATGCGGCGACGCGCCCGTGGGCGAAGTCGTCCGAGAGGTGCGTGAGAAGGACCGGCAAGAGCGCCGACTGGAGAATCGCCGTGGGGAAGTCGCCGATGTCGCCGGCCTGCTTCAAGAGCGTGCCGCCGCCGATCACGCCCGTCATCGCGATCATGATCTGATCGAGCACCGGATTGATGCGCGTCACCGCGCCGCCCGCGACGTCGGGCAGGGCGAGGCCGACGAAGCGCCGAACGGGCTCGGGCCGCTCGAGGGTGAGGACGAACTTCATCTTCATCAGCCCGAGGGCGATCCACGCGAGGACGGCGACCGCGACGAGCTCGCCTACGAGCGAGCCGACGGGGATGGCGACGACGCCGAGCGACCCGCGCGTGAGCGCGATGACGCCGATGGTGCTCGCGACGCCGAGTCCTGCGGCGAGGGGGTAGGCGAAGAACTTGTAGTATGCATTGAGCAGTGCGGCGAAGAGCGTCTTCACGCTGAGTGCCACGAGAAACAGCGCGAACGGGACGACCATGCGCGCTGCCACGCCGAACTCGGCGTCGCCGTACCGGTAGCGAAACCAGCCGAACGCCACGACGCCCACGAGCGCCGCGAACGCGGTGCCGTAGACGAGGACGTGCGCGAGGAAGGAGCCTGCGACCGTCGCGACGAAGTCCGAGTCTTTCATGCGCGCTTCGGCGAGCATCGGCACGAGGACCGAGTCTTTGAAAATGCCGAAGCTGAGCGACGCGACGAACGTGAAAAACGCGAGGGCGAGGTAGTAGACGTCGGTCGAAGCGTTGCTGCCAAACCAGGCAGCGAGGAGCACGGGGAGCAACGGCTCGCCGGCGCGCACGAGCTGAAACGGAATGAGAAGGAGCGTGGTCCGGACGATGGGCTTGCGGGTCACCGGCCGAGGCCCCCCCAGGGTGGGCCCAGGCGGGTAGGACCGAGACCAAGCCGGGGACCTTGCCGCATCGCGCATGCGCATAGCATGGGCACGATGCAAACGCAGGGCTCGCCACACGTGGCCCGCAAGATGCTAAACGCTGGTCCCGAGCCGGCCGCTCTCGCCGGACCGACCCCACAACCCCCTCGCAAACCTGTCGGCGAAAGCCGCGCCTCGTCTCGAGATTGCTCGTGCGCGCGTCGCGGCTAAAAGCGTGTCCTTATGATCGACTCTCCCGTCGCCGCGAATGGCGCACAGCAGCCGCGCGGCTACACCCCCCGTGACGCTGCGATCACACCCCGCCGCAAGGCACGCGTTCTCTTCATCAACGACACCGCGCGAAACGGCGGCCCGGGGCGCAGCCTCTATTACATCCTCAAGTTTTTGGACCCCGAGGTCGTGCACCGCACGGTGGTACTGCCGCGGGCCGGGGCGATCAGCGAGCTTTTGACGGGCGAAAAAGGCGTTGTCGACGACTTG
This sequence comes from Myxococcales bacterium, assembly GCA_025354825.1. Lineage (GTDB taxonomy): Bacteria > Myxococcota_A > Polyangia > Polyangiales > Polyangiaceae > JANXMC01. Next base: position 17,330 of record JANXMC010000002.1, on the reverse strand, counting down.
ATGTTCGAGCCGAACTTGGTCGAGAACCCAATCGAGCCGTGGGATCGGGCGATGGAGCGCGCGGATTTCGACGCGCCGCTGCCGCTTCGTGCGGGGCGCCTCGCAGGGAACGTCGTGAAGGGGAGCATGGCGATCGCGCGCCTCACGTCGATCCTCCAGCGCGGCGCGTTCGACCTGATTTACTGCAACGGCACCAACGCCGACTTCGCGGGCGGCGCCCTCGCGTTCACGAGCGGCGTCCCCGCCCTGTGGCACGTTCGATACACGTCGCTTCCGCCGGCGGTCGCGCCCCTTCACAAGCGCCTCGCGGCGAGCCCAGGGGTCCGCCGAATCGTCTGCGTGTCGCACGCCGCGGCGTCGCTCTTTCCGCACTGCGCCGAGAAGGTGCGCGTCATCAACAACGCGCTCGACACCACCGAGTTCGCGACCGAGCACGTCACGCCAGTTTTGCGCAGCGAGCTTCACCTCTCGCCCGACGCCGTTGTGTTCGGCAGCCAGGGGCGCATCCTTCCGAGGAAGGGGTACGTCGAGATGATCCGTGCCGCGCGCATCGCACTCGATCGCATGACGAACGACGAGCGTCGCCGCTGCCGCTTCGTCATCCTCGGCGACACGCCGGAAGACATTCGCCCCGACCATCTCGCCGAATGCCGCGTCCTCGTACGCGAGCTCGGCATCTCAGAGAACGTGTCCCTCCTCGGATTCCGCCCCGACGTGAAACCGTACGTTGCCGACTTCGACGTCGCCGTGGTGCCGAGCGTCTATCCCGACCCGCTGCCGCGCGCGGTGATCGAGTCGATGGCCCTCGGCAAGCCGGTGCTGGCGTTCGACGTCGGCGGCGTCGCCGAGATGCTGAAAGACGGCGAGACCGGCGCCCTCGTGCGAGGTGTGCCGCCCGATGTCGAAGGGCTCGCCAACCAGTACCTTCGCTATTTGCGCGACCCCGCGTTGCGCGCCGAGCAGGGGAAGAATGCGCGCGCGCGCATCGAGCAGGAGTTCGACGCCAAGGTTCACGGCCGGCGGATTCAGAACGAAATCGTGACCGCGGCGGGGCTCTAAGTGTTTCGAAGAGGAATTACGAAGCTCGTCGATGGCGCGTCCGCCCATCCCCTCGTCGTCCTCTTCATGACGCTCGGCCTCATTTTCGGGGCGTACAAGTTCTCTCAGCGGCTCGAGCTCCGTAGCGATTTTCTCGAGCTCCTCCCGCGCGATAGCCCCGGCTTCATCGCGTTCGAGCACCAACTCGGGCGCGTGGGCGGCGGGGCGACGCTCATCGTCGTCAACGAATCGCCCGACCGAAAGGCGAACGAGCGGTTCGTCGACGAGCTCGGCAAGCGGCTGCAAGTCATCATCGACGAGCGCACGCAGTGCCTCGCGACGTGCGTCGGCACGTCGGGCGGGGCGGGAAGCGCGCCCGCGAAAGAGCCTGCGGCCTGCAAAAAGGCCTGCCCCGAGCTCATTTCGTACATGGAGACGGGGACCAAAGAGGTCCGCAAATTCTTCGACGGCAACAAGTGGCTCTACGCCGACTTGAACGACCTCGAGTCGGCGGATCAAACGCTCGATCATCAAATCGCGATCTCGAGCGGCCTCGTCGAAAAGCTCGACGACGACGACCCGGCGCCGTCCCCGCCTGCGCAGGCGATGAAAGCCGCGGGGGGCGCAACGGCCGGTGCTGCCGCCGCCGCGAAGCCGGTCGAGGCGAAGAAGGCCGCCCTCGGGATGGACGAGTTTCGCGACCGCTGGCAGACGAAGGCGAACCAGCACGACGACTTCCCCACGGGCTACTTCGCAACGCCCGATGGCCTGGCCATGGGCATTCGAATCGTCACGACGTCGAACCTCGGCGACGCGACGGGCGACTCGCTCCTCGGCAAGGTGAAGCACATCGTCGAAGAGATGCAGCCGACGCGGTTCCACCCTCTCATGAAGGTCGGCTACGCAGGCGACGTCCCCAACGCGGCCGCCGAAAAAGAGTCGCTCATTAGCGAAGCCGCCGAGGCGACGATCATCGCCCTCGTCCTTATCCTCGTGGGCGTCGTCTTCTTCTTCCGCTCCGTCTGGTCGCTCTTCATCATCGCGCTCCCCGTGCTCGTCGGCGTGAGCTGCGCGTACGCGTTCGCGACGGCGACGTACGGCTACGTGAACACGTCGGGCGCGTTCCTCGGGGCCATCATTCTCGGCAACGGCATCAACTACCCCATCGTTCTTTTGGCCCGTTACCGCGAGTTCCGCGCGCGGGGGATGGAGGCCGCCGAAGCGCGCCGCGAAGCCGTGCTCAATGCGTTTCGCGCCGAGCTCGTGGGCGCGCTGGTCGCGGGCATCGCCTACGGCTCGCTCACCATCACGCGCTTCCGCGGCTTCAACCAGTTCGGCGTCATCGGCTTCGTCGGGATGATCCTCGTGTGGGCGTCGATCGTACCGCTCGTCCCGGCGCTCATCGTCCTCGTCGAAGGCGTGCAGGCGCGGCTGCCGCGGTGGATGCGCGATCCGCAGCTGAAGATTCGCGAAGACGGCAGCCAGGGGATCGTCACCCGCCTCGCCGCCGCCGCGACGGAACGTGCGCCGTGGTTCTTCGTGCTCGGCGGGCTCGCGATCACGGCCTACGCCGCCATTCAGATTCCCCCGTTTTTTAAAGATCCGTGGGAGTACGACTTTTCGAAGCTCGGCTCGAAGGGGTCGATGCAGGCGTCGGGTGCGGGCGACTGGTCGAACAAGGCCGACCACGTTTTCGGCGGCAAGATGAACATCGCCGGCGCGCTCATGCTCGCCGACAAGCCAGAGCAAGTCCCCGCGCTCAAAGCGCAGATTCTCGCGAACGACGCGGCGGATCCGCAGGGGCGCCTCATCGCCGACATCGCGACGATCGATGAGCTGATGCCGGGCAGCGACGCCGAGCAGCAGAAGAAGCTCGACGTGCTCGACCGCATTCGCGATCGGCTCACGCCCGCGGTGATCCACTCGCTCTCGGACGAAGAGAGGCAGCGCGTCGAAGAGATTCGCCCCCCGGACAGCCTCAAGATCATTCGCCACGAAGAGCTGCCGCTTTTGATGCGTCGCCGCTTCACGGAGAACAACGGCGCCATCGGCACGGTCTTCTACGTGAAGATTAAAAACGAGGTCTCGCTGTCGGACGGCCACAACCAGCTTCGCATCGCGAAGGCGACGGACAACGTCGTCCTCCACGACGGCACGCCAAGCGGCACCCTCGTTCAAACGGCGAGCCGCTCCACGGTCTTCGCCGAGATGATCCGGTCGATGGCGCGCGACGGCCCTCTCGCAACCGCGGCGTCCTTCGGGGCGGTCGTCGTCGTCGTCGTGATCGCGACGAGCAACTTTCGCGGCGCCGTCGCCGTCATACTCGCGCTCGTCATCGGCGTGATTTGGACCGTCGGCGGAGCCGCCCACGCAAACTTGCGCCTCAACTACGTGAACTTCATCGCCCTGCCGATCACCTTCGGCATCGGCTGCGAATACCCGTTCAACATCTTCGACCGCACGCGCCTTCTCAAAGGGAACATCTCCGAAGCCGTGAAGCGCTCGGGCGGCGCGGTCATCCTCTGCAGCTACACGACGGCCATCGGCTACGGCTCGCTGATGTACTCGGACTTCCAGGCCCTCGAGTCGTTCGGCAAGCTCGCCGTAAGCGGCGAGATCGCCTGCCTGTTCGCGGCGATCTTGTTCCTCCCCGCGCTGCTCCACGTGATGGACGGGCGGAAGGCGACGGGGAGCGCTACGTCATCGAGTGCGTCCGGCGCGTCGCTGTCGCCGGCGTCTCCCTCGTCGCCGGGCTCGCGCCACGCAGGTCCGCTGCCGCCGCCGTCGACGTAATCGACGTAATCGACGTAATCGACGGCCCGCGCAGAATCGTCATACTGGCCGCGTGAAGAACCGCGTAGGCGTGCACGACATCGGCATCGTCGGCTGCGGCACGGCGGGGCCCGCGGCGGCGCTTTTTTTCGCGCGAGCGGGCCACCGGGTGACCCTCTACGAACGCTTCGCCGCACCGTCGGCCGTTGGGGCAGGCATCATGCTCCAACCGACCGGGCAGGCCGTTCTCGCGCGCCTCGGGCTGCACGACGCCGTTGTTTCGCGCGGCGCACGTATCGACCGACTTCGCTGCGAGACCGCGTCGCGCCGTACAGTCCTCGATTTGAAATACGAGAGGCTCGGCTCCGATCTGTTCGGCGTCGGTTTGCATCGCGGCGTCCTCTTCGAAACGCTCTACGGCGCCCTGCTTTGCGAAGACATCTCGCTTCGCCTCGGCGTTGCCGCGGTCGGCCTCGCACGCATTCGCGGCGAGCGGCGCCGCTTCATCAAAGACGCCCACGGCGACCTTTACGGCCCCCACGATCTCATCGTGGTGGCCGATGGCGCGCGCTCCGAGCTTCGCGACGATACCGACACGCACCTGTCGAAATCCGTGCGGACGTACCCGTGGGGCGCGCTCTGGTTCGTCGCGGACGATCACGACCGCAGCTTCACCGGCGAGCTGTACCAAGTCGTCGACGGCACGCGCCGCCTGCTTGGCCTCTTGCCCACGGGGCTCGGCCCGTCTCACGCCACGGCGGGACCGAAGGTGAGCATCTTCTGGAGCGTACGCGGCACGACGGTCGACGCCGTTCGCGCGGCCGGAATCGACGCGTGGAAGCGCGAGGTCCTTCGCCTCGCGCCCCAGGCCGCGGTGGTTCTAGGGCAGGTGGAGTCGATCGATCAGCTTCTTTACGCGACCTACAACGATGTCGACATGCCTCGATGGCATACCCACGACGTCGTCTACATCGGCGATGCCGCCCATGCGATGAGCCCGCAGCTCGGTCAGGGGTGCAACCTCGCGCTCTGCGACGCGATGATCCTCGCCGAATGCGTCGCGCGAGCGCATGACATCCCCCGCGCCCTCGCCGCGTACTCGTCGGCGCGCGAGGCCCACGTGCGTTTCTACCAATTCGCGACGCGGTGGCTCACGCCGTTCTTTCAGTCGGACGCGACGCCCCTCGGCCTTCTTCGCGACGTGCTCATGGGGCCCGCGTCCCGCATCCCGTACGTCGCGCGCGAGATGGTCGCGAGCATGGGCGGCGTGAAAGAGGGGCTCCTCTTCGGCCGCCATCCGCTTGCTACGCGCTAGGCGTTACGCGCAGGCCGCTACGCTCTACGCGAGCAGGTCTTCGCCGCGCGCGGCGACGTGACCGCGGCTCCACGAGAGAAGGCTCTGCACCTCGCGGCGTAGCAGATCGAACCGCATGTCCGCCGGGTGGATGGCGACGCGCGCGGGCAGTACGGCGCGCGCGTACTTCGCAATGCGACAGTAGGCGACGGTCGAGAGCAGCCGCGCCGGCGAGCGGCTCGCGTAGTTGAGCACGACGCTCGCGCGCGTCTTCGCTCTCGCCGGATCGTAGACGCGCAAGTGGTCTTCGGTGAAGCGGTAGCCGCGTTCGGCGAGCATCGGCAAAAGCCACGGCGGCATCGCCCACGCGGGGGCCACGAAGCCGTCGATCGTCAGCCCCGCCTCGCGCAGCACGCGCTCGCCGTCGTTGAGGCGGCCCTCCGCCTCGGCGCGCGACACGTCGCGGTACTCGGCCTCGCCGCCCGACACGATCTTCTGCGCGAAGAGCCACCCGAGGCGGCTCGGCCGACCGCTCGCCGCGCCGCTTTCGAGGACGCGTGCTTCGGCCTCGGGGCGGCTCTTGTGAAAGAACCCGTGGAGATAAATCTCGTGCCCCGAAGCCTGCAGCTCGCGGAGGCGCGCGCAGAATTTCGGATGCTCGAGCAGCGGCCACGCGCCGTGAAAATTCGGCACGACGAGCAGAGCAGGCTTCACCGACGCGGCGGCGGCGTACTCGAGGGCAAGCTCGACTTCGTCGGCCCAGGCGGGCGAAACGTCGTGGATCGATACGTGGACTTGCATGGTCGGCGGTCCGCTTACCACGCTCCGCGCACTAGCGCCTCGTGCGCGCGCTCGACAACAGCTCGGCGTACACCTCGACGAGGCGCGCGAAGTAGTCGTCGACGCTGCCGATGCGCTCTCGGGCCTTCTCGGCGTTGGCGCGAAGCACGTCGCGGTCGCGGGCGAGGAGCCGCACAATCGCCGCCGCACACGCGTCGGCGTCGCCCGCGCGGTACAGCTCGCCGCATGCCTCGTCGGCGCTTTCCGCGGCGCCGCCTTCGTCGGGAACCACGACTGGGAGCCCCGCGCACATGGCTTCCGCCACGCCGAAGCCGAACGTCTCGAACGGGCAGCCGTGCACCAGCGCATCGGCGCTCGCGAGGGCCGACGCGAGCTGCACGCGATCTTTCTCGAACCCCATGATCCGGATGTCGTCGTAGTGCCCGCCTTGCGTCGCCGACCCGCGTTGGGATTGGGCACCCGCCGAAGCGCGCTCCCGTGCGACCTGCGCCTCCATGGCCGCGCGCTCGGGCCCGTCGCCGAAGAGCACCAACACCGCATGGCGCGTCGCGCGCACCTTACGGAATGCCGTCAGCACCACGTCCCATCGCTTCTCGACGGCGAACCGGCCCACGCCTACGAGCAACGTCGCGTTTGCGGGCGCGCCAGGCATCAGCTCGCGCCGCCGCGCTTCGCTGCGAAGCGCAGGGCGGAAGACGCTTTTTTCAACGCCGAACGGCATGTGCACCACACGCGCGACGCCGTGGCTCCGGAGCTTGTCGACCTGCCACTTGCCGGCGACGAAGGTGGCGTCGCAGGCCCCCGCGATCCCTCGGACCATCGCCCAAAAGGGCTCGAGCGCGACGTCGGCGGTACGGCTCGCGACGCGCCTCTCGAGCATCACCCGCAAATACGTATCGATGAAGTCCGCGTGCCAGTTGAAGGTGCGCACGCCGTAGCTCGTGCGCGGCGCGGAGAGCGCGGCGACGGCAGCGAGGTACGGCGAGTTGATCTCGAGCACGTCGGGCCGCGTTTGCGTGAAGAGTGCACGAATCTTGTCGAGCCGCCAGAGCAGGTGGTAGGTCGGGTCGTAAGGCAGCGCCGGACCGCCCACGCGCATCACGCGCGCGCGCCCACGACCATCGTCGCCGCCCCCTTGACACAGTACGGAAACGGCATCAGCAGGCCCGGGAGCGACCGTCGAATGGTCGTGCCCTAGTTGGCATAGAACATGTCCTTTGAGCGTGAGATGGCTACGAACACCGCCCCCCCTTTCCGAGTAGAATTCCGTCACGTCGAGGATGTTCAAAACGCGGCTCCCGCTGCGAAGGGCTCTTCACGCCCGGCCGTCGCGCGCCTCCCCGGCAACGCGAAGTCGGCTCCTCGTAGCAGGTTTTCCCCGGTCGCGGCGGTGCCCCCGGCGCCTCACGCTGAGTCGCCCCTTTCGCAGATCTCCCCCTTCGCGGCGCTCGCGGCCCGGTTGGGGCGCCCGCTCAAGGTGGCGATTCTGAGCGACTTCACGCGAATCCCGTATGCCAACGGTGCCGTGTTTCAAACACGGTTCCTGTATCAAGAATTGCGTCGGTGTGGTCACCAAGTCACAGTCATCGGGCCCCACGATCCGGACGCCTCGCGCGACGAGATCCCCGAGGGGACGATCGAGCTCCCCGCCGTCCCGCTGAAGACGTACCCGGGCGTGTATCTCCCGATGCCGCTCGCCAGCTGGATGTACGACGCCACGCGATGGGACTTCGACATCGTCTTCGGCCAGACGACCTCGCTGCTCCTCGAGCTCGGTGTGTGGCTCCGCAAGATGAAGGGGATTCCGTTCCTCTGCGTGAACACGACGCACCTCGCGGCCGCCTACGACGTGCTGCTTCCCGAGCGCCTTTCGAAGATCGAAGCCGTGCACATCGGCGTCGACATGGCGCTCCGTCGCCCCATCGAAGCTCTCTACGCGAGCATCTACAACGAGAGCGACGGCCTCGTCGTGTTGAGCGAAGGCTTGCGCGACTACTGGCGTGAGCGCGGCGTCACGGCGCCCATTCATGTGATTCCGCGCGCGGTGCAGCCGGAGAACTTCGACAAGCCCCTGGGCGAAGACCCCTACGTCGAGCACTTCGAAGCGCTCGGCTTGAAAGATCGCGGCCCGCGCCTCGTTTGCGCCGGTCGTCACACCCGCGAAAAGTCGCAAGACCGCCTGATTCGCATCTTCGCGAAGTACGTCTTGCCCGTCGAGCCGGAAGCGACGCTCACGCTCATCGGCCAGGGGCCCGACATGGAGCTTTACCAGCGCGTAGCGCGCGAGAACGGCGTGGCCGATCGCGTGATTTTCACGGGCGAGGTGCCGTTCAGCAAGATGCCGGACTACTACGCCTACGCAGACATGTTCGTGCACGCGTCGCTTAGTGAGACGTACGGCAACGTGATGGGCGAAGCGCTCTGGTGCGGCACGCCGACCGTGGCCTTTGCCGACGGCATGGGCGTCAGCTCGCAGATTCAAGATGGCGTGAGCGGCGTGCTGCTCTCACCGGGCAAAGGCGAGACGGCCATCGAAGCGGCCGACGAAGCGTTCGGGCGCGCGGTGGTGAACCTCGTGCGCGATCCGCAGCTCCGTGCGCGCCTCGGCACGAACGCCGCGCGTGAAGCGCGCGAGCGCGCGACGCCGCGTGTCGTGCAGCAGAAGATCGCCGACGCCTTCCAGCACGCGCAGGATCACGCGGCGGCGGCGGGCCTTCGCCCGATGGTCGGTCGCCCCAAGGCGCTGCAGTGGCTCACGACCTTCAAGCACTTCCGCCCGTGGACGACGGTGACGACGAGCCTCTACCTCGCGGGCTATCTCCGCGCGGCGGGGAGCCCGAAGGCCGCCGGCACGAGCAAGCTGAAGAAGCTCCACGGCCACATCGCGGGCATCTAGCCCCGCGAGCTCCGTGTCGAACGGCCTAGGTCGTGCGCCCGAAACGCGCGCCGCCTAGGCCGGGTGCTTTTGTACCCAGTCGATGACCGAGGCGAGGCCCGTCGTGAGCTTCATTTGCGGCGACCAGCCGAGCTCGTCGTGGGCGCGCGCGATGTCTGCGAACGTTGCATCGACGTCGCCGCGAGGCACGGGGCCGTGCGCGACGAGGGGCGCTCGACCGGCCGCAACGCCGAGGGCCGCGACGAGCCCCGCGAGATCGATCGGGGCGCCGGAGCCCAAGTTGTACGCGCGGTACCCTTTGGGCGCGCTGTCGGCGACCGCGAGGACGCCGCGCACGATGTCGTCGACATGGGTGAAGTCGCGGCGCATCGAGCCGTCGCCGAAGACGGTGATCGTCCGCCCTTCGAGCACCGCGCGGGCCCACAGGGTGATGGCCATCTCGGGTCGCTGGCGCGGCCCGTAGACCGTAAAAAACCGCAGCGCCGTGCATGCGATCTCCGGCGACGCCTTCATCAGAATCGACGCCATGAGCTCGGCGCCGCGCTTCGACGCGGCGTAAGGCGACTCGGGCTCGATGGCGGGCGCGTCTTCCCGGGCGGGGAGCGGCGTCGCGTTGCCGTACACCGAGGAGCTCGATGCGAAGACGAGGTTTCGAACGCCCTGCGCGCGGGCGAGCTCGACGACGTTCGCCGTCCCCTCGACGTTGACCCGGGCGTAGCGCGCCGGGTCTTTGAACGACGGCCGCACGCCTGCGAGGCCGGCGAGGTGCACGACGCCGTCCACGCCTGCGACGGCGCCCGCCACCACGTCGCGGTTGGTGATGCACCCCTCGACGACCTCGACGTGTGCATGTTCGGCGGCCAGATCGCGCGCGTTGCGCCGCTTCTCGGCGACGGGGTAGGGCGCGTCGCTGAAGTCGTCGAGGACGACCACCTCGTCACCGCGCGCGAGGAGGGCGCGCGACAGGTGGTAGCCGATGAAGCCGACACCGCCCGTAACGAGCCACCGACGCGGCGACCGCGCGGGGTGCGACGGCGCGCTCACGAAGTCGCTCGAGCGCGGAAAAAAGCCATGCAGCGCGCGAGCGTAGTCGCCGGAAATCGTGCGCGCACGCGAAAAGCTGACATAGAGTCCGCGCGCCTTGCGAGACGACGAACCCCTTCGAACGATGACCGACGACGCAGCTTCCGTGACGGACAAGCGAGGCCTCCTCGCGAAGGCGCGCGCGGGGGGCGGCGCGATCCTCGAGCTTGGCTGCGGCCCCGCGAAACAGGTCGCCGGCGCCATCGGCATCGACATGCTCGACACCGACGCGGTCGACGTTTTGGGCGAGGCTGTCGCGGCCCTCAAACGCTTCCCCGATCGCGCGGCGGCGAGCGTTCACTCGTTCCACTTCTTCGAGCACGTGCCCGACCTCGACGCGCTCCTCCACGAGACGGCCCGCGTCCTCGACGACGGTGGCGTGATGGAAGTCGTCGTCCCCCACTTCTCGAATCCGTACTTCTATTCCGACCCGACGCACCGCGCGTTCTTCGGCCTTTATACATTTTCGTATTTGGCAGACGAAAAGCTCTTTTCGCGCAAAGTGCCGAATTACGGCAAAGGGTTCGGCTTCGAGCTCCGCTCGGTCGACCTTGTCTTCAAATCGCCGTTCACCGGGCGAAATGCGATGAAGCGCCTCGTGGGGAGCCTCGTGAATGCGACGACCGCGTTCAAAGAGCTTTACGAAGAGAACTTCGCATTCATCATCCCCTGTTACGAAATACGGTACGTCCTCGCACGGAAAGCACGATGAACGTTTCGGTCTTCACGTCGGGTCTTTCCGTTCCGTCGAGCCGCATGCGCGTTCGGCAGTTCATCCCGGCCCTCGCGGCGCGCGGCATCGCCGTGACCGAGCACGCGTCGGCCCCCGAGAAGTACGCGCCGGTGCCCTTTGGCCTGCCGAAAACGATCTGGACGGGAATGATGCTCGCCTCGCGGGCCCGCGCGATGGCCGAGGCGCGCCACGCCGACGTCGTCTGGCTCGAACGCGAGCTCGTCGTGGGTCGCGAGACGCTCGAGCCGTTCCTCGGCCGCGCCCAACGCCGCGTCCTCGACGTCGACGATGCCATTTGGATGTATGGCAAAAAGGGGTATTCGGAATCGATCGCGTCGAAGTGCGCCGGGGTGATCGCGGGGAACAGCTACCTCGCCGAGCACTACAAAAAGCACACGAAACACGTGTGGATTGTGCCAACGTCCGTCGATACCCACGTTTGGGCACGGCCGAACGACGCGCGTCGAGGCGCGCGATCGTGGGTTATTGGCTGGACGGGCACGGCGAGCAATTTCCCTTATCTCTACGGGATCGAGGACGCCCTCGCGGCGTTCCTCGCCGACCGGCCCGACGCCGAGATTCTCGTCGTCGCCGACCGCGCGCCCGAATGGAAGAAGATCCCGGCGAAGCAGGCGCGCTTCGAAAAGTGGACGTCGGATGGCGAGCCGCGCGCCGTGCACGGGATGGACGTAGGCCTCATGCCGCTCGCCAACGAAGAGTGGGCGAAGGGGAAGTGCGCGGCGAAGATGCTGGTCTACATGGCCGCATCGCTGCCTGTCGTGGTGTCGCCCGTGGGGGTGAACGCCGACGTCCTCGCGCAGGGCGACGTGGGCTTTGCGGCGACGGGCGACGACCAGTGGCTTCGCGCCCTGACGAAGCTTTACGAAGACCGGCCTAGCGCCACCGCCATGGGCGAGCGCGGCCGCGCGCTGGTCGAGCGTGCCTACTCGGTCACCGTGAGCGCCGCCGCGTTGGCGGACATTTTCAACTCCGTCGCGCGCGCCGCGTAACGCACGCTCTGGGCTGCCCGTCGCGCTCGCGCCTTGTCGGGCTCCGGGAGAGGCCCCAAGTTTCTCGGCGGAGGCTCGAGAGGCGATGCGCGACGGCGACGAGAGAGCGCGAAACGAAAGGCCGCTGTCGATTGAAACGCTGGCGCCCGCGCGAAACTTCACGGTCACGCTCGCCCAGCAGATGCGCGCGGCCGCGGGCGTTCCGGCGTTCGCGCTCCGTCGGCGACGCATCGAGGATCTCGAGGGGGTGGTGGTCGCGACGCTGACCGAGCTCATCACGAAGCTCGGCAGCCGAGACCGCGCGCGCGCCCAGGCGCCCAACCTGCGTAAGCTCGTGATGAACCTCGCCGAGCTCGCGCGGCAGGTCGACGGCTACAATGCCTATTATCCCATCGAGGCCAATCTCCCGATCGAGCCGCGCACCGGGCGCCTTCTCGAGTGGGGTCAGCCTTGGAAAAAGCTCTCGCCGCCGAGCCTCGACGAGCTTCTTTTGCGCGCGGAAGAGCGTGCCAGGGCGCGCGCTCTCGAAATTCCAAACGCGCGTTAGCCGTTAGGCTGCGCGCCCGCGCCCGCGCACTTTGGCAATGACGGCGTGGAGCATGGCGCGCTCTTCCGTCTCGAGCCCCAGCGCCGCGAGAACGACGAGGTAGATGGTCGCCGCGAGGCCGACGCCGCAGAAGAAGCGCGCGGCGAGCGGCCACGAGGCGAGCGTGAAGAGCGTGCGCCCAAGGGCAAACGCGATGGCCGCGGCGAGGGTCACTTTGCCGAGCCCCCACGACATGCCGTGAATCTTGAGTACGCGGTGGGTGAACCAGAGCTGTGCAATCTGCGAGACGACGAGCCCCGTCGCCGACGACATCGCGGCCCCTGTCAGCCCGTAACGCGGCACCAGAATGGGCAGAAGAATCACCTGCAGCGCCACGCAAATTCCGCCCGACGCAGCGCTGTAGCGTGCATTGCCGCTCAGCGAGAGCGCATACGCCGGCAGCGCCATCGCGCTCGACAGTTGCCCCACGGCGAGGATCGCCATGGCCGGCGCGCCGCGAATGAACTCGGGACCGAAGACGGCGAGAAGCCCGTCGCCGAAGCCTGCGAAGAGCACGAAGAGCGGCATCGCGAGAATCGCGACCCAGCGGCTTTGGCGTTGAACGAACCGGTTGATGAACGGGATGTCGTTCCGCTCGAGGGCGGGCGGAATCGTCGCGCAGACGACGGGGTAGAACGCGCTGCGTACTTGGTTGAGGCTAATGACGTAAATGAGGCACGCGCCGTAGGCGGCGGTGTCCTCGCTCGGGCGGTAGTGGCCGAGGGTGAGCAGATCCATGCGCCCCTGGAGCGCCCAGACGAGGTTCGTGAGAACGAGCGGCAGCCCCATTTTCACGAGGGGCCAGTCGACCGGGCCGCGCCACGCCGCGCGCAGCGTTGGCCCCAGCGGGAGCTCGCGGTTGTAGAAGAACGCGGCCATGAGGCACGTCATGACCATGCCCGACGCGACCGCGAGGCATGCGCCTGCGAGGCCCCCGCCGAGGCGCAGTATCACCGTCGTGAGGATGAGAAGCGACAGCGGCTGGAAGAGGCCGCGCGTGTAAAACTCGTATTTCATCACGAGCTTCGCCTGCGTCGCGACGATGAACATGCTGGCGGCGTGGTACGCGATGGGCACGATCGCGAGCACGCGGAGCGGCACGACGAGCCCCGGCTTGCCTTGGTACGTCGCGATCGACGGCGCCGACAGACCGATGAGCAGCGCCACGAGGACGCCCGACGCGAGCACCACGCGGAGCGCAGTCCCCGTGGCGACGACGGCGCCTTGGCGGTCCCCTCTCGCGTGGGCGAGGCTCACCTGGCGCGCGACGGCGAGGTCCATCCCGAACAGCGTGATGACCGACGACATGTCGACGAGGGCGTTCGACCACGTGTAGAGGCCGTAACCGGCCGCGCCGAGGAGCCGCGCGAGCTGCACGTGGAAGGCGGGCAGGGCGGCCTGCGCGAACAGCGTGAGCAGATTGATGCCGACGCCCTTGGCCTCGCGCGCGGCGTCGCTGTCGTCGACGCTCTCGGTCGGCTCGCTGGGCGTCGTGCTCATAGAACCGCGCGCTCGTAACACGACGCGCGCTTTCCCATCAAGGTGCGGCCGAAAAGACGCATTGACGCTCGAAGAGCCCGTCGGTACTCCCGAGGTCGAATGGGCCCCGCGGGAGAATCGAGCGAGCGCGTTCTCCTCGTCACCGGAGGCGCAGGCTTCATCGGCACGAGCTTCGTCCTCACGACGCGTGCCGCCGACTTCGCGAAAGTCGTCACGCTCGACAAGCTCACGTATGCCGGCAACCTCGCGAACCTCGCCGGCGTCGCGCACGATGCAGAGCACCTGTTCGTCGAGGGGGACATCGCCGACCGTGCGCTCGTCGCGGCGCTTCTCGCCGAGCATAAGGTGACGGCCGTCGTGAACTTCGCCGCCGAGTCCCACGTCGATCGCTCCATCGACGCGCCCGGCGCTTTCATCCAGACCAACATCGTCGGCACCTTCGAGCTCTTGGAAGCGGCTCGCGCCTATGTCGCCGGGCTCGCCGCGTCCGACGCGGATCGCGCACGCGCGTTTCGCTTTCTCCATGTTTCCACGGACGAAGTCTTTGGATCCCTCGGCGACACAGGCGCGTTCACCGAAGCGAGCCCCTACGCGCCCAATTCGCCCTACGCGGCGTCGAAGGCGGCCGCCGATCACCTTGTGCGGGCGTACCACCACACCTACGGCCTCGCGACGGTGACGACGAACTGCTCGAACAACTACGGGCCGTTCCAGTTCCCCGAAAAGCTCCTTCCGTTGATGATCCTGAACGCCCTCGAGGACAAACCTCTGCCTATTTATGGTGACGGCCTCAACGTGCGCGACTGGCTCTTCGTCGAAGACCATTGCGAGGCGATTCGCATGGCGCTCACGCGCGGCACACCGGGGGAGACGTACGCCATCGGCGGCCGCAGCGAGCGGACGAACCTCGAGCTCGTCGGGCTCATTTGCGCGCTCCTCGACGAGCTTTCGCCGCGGCACGGCGGCGGCTCCTACCGCGACCTCGTTCATCATGTGAAAGACCGCCCCGGTCACGATCGGCGTTACGCCATCGACCCGTCGCGCGCCGAACGCGAGCTCGGTTTCCGCGTGACCCACAGCCTCGAGGACGGGCTTCGCCGCACGGTCGCCTGGTACCTCGCGAACCGCCCGTGGTGCGCGGCGATCACTTCGGGAAATTACCGGCGCGAGCGCCTTGGGCTGAGTGTCGATGGGCCTGCTGCTCCTGCCACCAAGAAAGCGTGACGCTCCGATGTCGCCGCTCGATGTCCTCCCGTCTCCCGTAAAAGGCTCGCTCAAGATCGTCTGGTTCGGCGGCACGGCGGCCGCCAAGATTACGAAGAACACGCTTTCGCGCGTGGCGCCGCGGGCGATGGAAACGGTGGCGCGCTTGGCCACGGTTTCGGGGCGCGGCAAGGGGCACGAAGGGGCAGGGGCCGCGCGCTATTTCCGCGCCGTCGCCGACGACTACGAGACCCTAGCGCAGGAGATCGGCCTCGTCGAAAAGGGGCGCGACCTTTTTCGCGGTAAAGCGGTATTGGAGGTCGGTCCTGGCAATACGCGTAGCCTTGGGCTGATTGCCAAATTGCGCGGCGCAAAAAGCTATGACGGCGTCGACGGGTACGACGACCAGGCGCGCAGCGACCGCTACTTGCGCACGATTTACGAGCCGCTCCTCGATCTCGAGGGCGAGACGGGCGGCTATCCTCGGGCCAAGGAGCTTCTCGCAAATACGCAAGTTCACACGGGGAACGACGCGCTTCGCCGCTCTGGCCGCAAGTTCGACCTCGTCGTATCGCGCGCCGTCCTCGAGCACGTGATGGACCTCGACGGCCTCTACGCGGCTCTTCGCGACGTCACGACGGACGACGCGGTCTTGATTCACAAGGTCGATCTCCGCTGCCACGGCGTCCGCTTCGATACGGAGCTAGATTTTCTCATCTTTCCGGACTCGCTCTTTCGCCTTATGAGCTCGCACTCGGGCGATATGCCGAATCGTGTTCGCGCCCCGGGCTACCTCGGCCTCGGCCAGCGCCACGGCTTCGCCCTCGTCTACGCGGGCGCCACGCACATCGTGTCGGACGCGGAGGTCACGACGATGAAGCCGCGCCTCGCGCCGCCCTACCGCGACATGCCCGACTCGGTCCTCGCGGTGCTCGGCGTCTGGCTCGTCCAGGTGGGGCCTAAGCACCCGCTCGCCAAAAAAGCGCTCAAGAATCTCGACATCGACGCCC
Organism: Myxococcales bacterium; assembly: GCA_025354825.1. Lineage (GTDB taxonomy): Bacteria > Myxococcota_A > Polyangia > Polyangiales > Polyangiaceae > JANXMC01. The sequence continues at coordinate 1,404 of JANXMC010000002.1, read as the reverse complement.
TGCCGAGGGCGCCGATGGAGAAGCTCGCGAAGTTCTAAACGAACTTGATTTTACGCGCGGCCACGGCGCTCATCTTCAGCAGCAGCCAGCCGTGGCGGAAGCGCGAAATGTTCGTCGTGCCGTAGGTTCGATTGCGATACCGAATCGGGATCTCGGCAATTTTCATATTGAGGCGCGCGGCGCCGAAGATGAGATCGAAGTCGCCGAACGGATCGAAGTCGCCAAAGTAGGCGCGGTTCGCCGCGAGGCGCGCGTAGTCCGTCTTCCAGAGCACCTTCGTGCCGCAGAGCGTGTCTTTGATCGGCTGGTTCAACAGATAGGTGAACAGCTTGCTGAAGCCGATGTTGCCGAGGCGGTTCAAAAACCGCATCGCCTCGCTCTCCATCGGATAGACGAGGCGTGTCCCGTGGACGTAGTCGGCGACCCCCTTCACGGCGGCGTCGTAGAACTTGGGCAAGTCCTCCGGTGGGACGGTGAGGTCGGCGTCGAGGATCATCAAGAGATCGCCCGTCGCGCGCTCGAAGCCGACGCGAACGGCGTCGCCCTTTCCTTTGCCCTGCTGCTTCATCAGCGAGACTTGGAGAGGGCCCTTGTAGTTTGCAATGCCCTTTTCGATGGCATCCCACGTGTCGTCTGTGCTGCCGCCTTCGACGAAAATAAGCTCGGTGCGATCGCCCATGAGCGGCGTGCGCGCGAGGATCTTCGGCACGTTGCCCGACTCGTTTCGTGCCGGCACGACGACGGTGACGGAGGGGACCCGCGGCCGCACAACGGCGCGCTTGCGAAGGACGTAAACCCGGTAAAGCGTGAGGCGATTGAGCGCCGGAAGCTTTGCGATGTAGCGGTTCACGAGCGTCGACAGGCCGGGAATCGGAAGCGGCAACAGCAGGCGATCTTCGAATTTGACGACCTCGAGGCCCGCAATGGCAAATAGGTTTTCGAGATCGGACTCGGAAAGCCAGTTCGCGGGGGGCGAAGGGAGGCGGAAGCCTGCGGCCTCGGCGGCGGCAACGCCGTTTTCCCAGAGGAAATTGAAACACGAGAGAAAGATGCGGCCGTCGGACGTAAGGTGGTCGCCGAGGTTCTCGAGCATTCGTTGGATGTCGGGAACGCTATGGGCGAGGCGGTCGCAGATGATCGCCTCGTAGCGCTCGTCGCGGTGGAACGTGAGCGCGTCCCCCTCCTCGAAATCGATGCCCGGGTGGCGGTGTCGCGACGTCTCCACCGCCTCGCGCGTGACGTCGAGACCGTGGCGCACGGTGTTCGGCAGCGCGGCGAGCGTATCGCCACGACCGGAGCCCACTTCGAGAACGCGCGCGTCCTTGGGAACGAGGCGCCCCATGACTTCGGCGAAGTCGCGCCGAATGAACTCGGAGGCGACGGTGAAGCGCGCCTCTTCGCGCG
>JANXMC010000821.1 GCA_025354825.1 Myxococcales bacterium | reverse complement strand
CTCCTCGCCGTAGCCTGTGGTGGCAGCACCGACGAGACGGTGGACGCCCTCGAGAGCAACGTGCAGCAGGGGGGCGCGTGCTCGTTCAGCGTCACCAAGAACGTCTACGACGCGGCGAACTGGTGGGGGACGATCACCGTCAAGAACGGTTCCACGACGAGCGTCTCCGGTATTTCGATATCGTTCGATATCCCGAGTGGCGCGAAGTGCGATTACATGCCTCAGGGTTGGTCGCTCTCGATGAGCGGCGCCACGTGCAAGTACTCGCGCTCGGCCTCCCTCGCGGCGAAGGCGTCGCTCACCCTCAACTACTCGACGACGACGCAGTCGCTTTCCTCCGGCGCCAACGTCCAGATCGGCGCGTCGAGCTGCGGCGGAATGGGCGGCGGAACGACAGGGAGCGGCACGACCACGGGCGGCGGCACGACGGGCGGAGCTGCCACCTGGCGCCGCGCGAACTTGACGAACTTCGAGTCGTACCCCGCACCCGACAGCGAAGAGTGCCGCGAGTTCAACGGCTGCACCTGGGAAGGGCAGTTCGCCGGCGTCAACGGCAAGCAGACCGAGGCATGGGTTCAGGCGCACAATATCGTCGCCGTCCATTCGAAGGACTGGGCGCAGTACAAATTGAAGAACTTGCGCCTCCGCCAAGGGTCGAAGCAGATCGACGTGACCGTTTACGACGAATGCGCCGACTCCGACTGCAGCGGATGCTGCACGCAGAACAGCAAGGAGACCGGCTTCTTGCTCGACGTCGAGAAGTACACGATGCAGCGCTTCGGAACGGGCGACGGAATCGTCGAATGGACGTGCCTCGATTGCCAATGATTCGCCACGCATGACGGCCATTGGTCACGACGTGACCAACTGCCAACCACGAATAACGTAGCCCGACCGTTTCGCCACTGCTCGAGCCCATACAGAGCAGTGGCGAGTTACGGTATATCGGCGAGTTGAGCTATCAATCCTCGCCTGGTCTGAGGGATACTCACGCGCGAATGGCTAGGACCCGCGCATGATGCACCGCCCCGCGCCCCGCCTCTCGCCTCCGCCGGGATTCGGCGCCGGCTTCATGGGCGGCCTCGTGGGCGCCGCGCTCGACCTCACCGGTCAGCAGCGCATCGTGTCGCTCTCCGTGAACGCCGAGCTCACCGACCGCCTCCAGGGCGACATCCCCTTCGTCGAGCAGGTCACGCTGGGGGGCGACGTCCTCATGCGCGGCTTCTTGCGCGGCCGCCTCGTCGACCGGAGCGCCCTCGTCGCCACACTCGAATACGCGTGGCCGATATGGGTTTATCTCGACGGCGTTCGCTCGAACCAGAAGCGCGGCTCGGGAATCGAGGTTCTCGTCGCCGCAGGGACCGACCCGATCGACGAAGGCACGCACATTTCTTCCTTCCGTTTCTCGATTGGAACGCACCATGGGCTTTAATCCGTCCCCACGTTTCGCCCTCTCGGCGGCTCTACTCCTTGCCCTCGCCCCCTTCGCCGCGGGGTGCGGCGCGCCGCAGCCGAAGTTCGCGCTGCGCGTCGTCGTCGATCGCGATAAGGATCTCGAAGACCACAAGTTCGCCTGCCGCGACGGAAAGCCCGCCGCGAAAGTCGACGACCCGTGCGCGCCTGAGAGCTACGAGTCCTCCTTCGCGTGGGACGCGGCCGACAACACGGTTTTTAGGCCCGTCGCGAAGTTTTTCGCAGTCGATCCGGGGGGCGAGGCGAAGAACGTCAACGCCTTCGACGAGACGCCGGACTCGTCCTGGTTCACAGCGCGCATCTCCGCAAAGGGCATGACGCCGGATGAAGTTGCCAATGGCCCGTGCCTCGGCGGACCCGAGCTCGATCCCGAAGACGCGGACGGAAGTTGGGTCATCGACCACGGCAAAGACAACGGCGCGAACCCCGGCTTCCGCGTGAAGCACAAGGGGACGAAGTACATGATGAAGGCCGACGACGCGCAGGTCGAGCGCGCCTCCGCGGCGACGGCCATCGCCGCGCGCTTCTACTTCGCCGCCGGCTGGTTCGCGCCGTGCGACTCGATTGTCTACTTTCGCAAATCCGTCTTGAAGCTAACCCCGGGCCTCGAGATCAAAGCCAACGTCGGCCCCTCGAAGAAGCTCGACCAAAAAGCGCTCGACGACATCCTCGAGAAGACGTCGAAGCGCGGCGATCTCTTTCGAATGGCGGCATCCCGCTGGCTGCCTGGCAAACCGCTCGGCCCTTTCCGCTACGAGAGCGTTCGCGACGACGATCCGAACGACGTGATTCCCCACCAAGACCGGCGCGATCTGCGCGGCGCGCGCGTGATGGCGGCGTGGCTGAATCACTTCGATTCGCGCGAGCAGAACTCGATGGATACGTGGATGCAGTCCGAGAAGGACCCCGAATCGGGCCACGTTCAACATTGGTATATCGATCTCGGCGACAGCTTCGGGAGCGAGTGGTCGGAGGACGGCTTCTCGCGCCGACATGGCCATTCGTATCTCCTCGATTTCGAGGCGATCGGCGCCGACTTCATCACCTTCGGTATCCCGAAAAGGCCGTGGGACGAGGCGCAGCGCACGGATGGCGCGGAGAACTTCGGGTACTACAGCGCCCGCGATTTCGCGCCCGAAGACTGGAAAGGCGAATACCCGAACCCGACGTTCTCGCGCGCGACAGAGCACGACGACGCGTGGGCCACGCGCATCATCGCGCGCTTCACCGAGGCGCACGTCGCCGCGGCGGTCTGGGCGGGCAAGCTCACGTCCGACTTTCAAACACAGTGGCTTACGCGCATCCTCATGGAGCGTCGGCGGCTAATCCTTCATCGGTACTTCGCAAAGCTCTCGCCGCTCACCGACCCCAAAGTGAACGACCACGAGCTCTGCGTGACCGATCTCGCCCGGAGCACGGCGACGTACGACGCGTCGGCCTTCGCATACACGGCCGACGTTCGACCCATCGACGGCGCGGCAGTCAGCGTCCCCGTCGAAGCGCGCGGCGAAGGGGCCGTTTGCCTTCAATTGCCCGCGTCCGACATCGCGGCGAGCGTCCCGCCCAGCGACCGCTCGCGTTATCGGATCGTTCGTATTTACAACCACGCGAGCCGGGGCCCTCTCGTCGTTCACGCCTACGACCTGGGCGCACCCGACGGCGTTCGCGTCGTCGGCCTCGAGCGTCCGTTTCATTGAATCGCGAAGCGCGCTCTCTGTTGGATGTAGGCGAAGCGACTACGAATTCGCGGGTGAAGGCCACCGCACGGGCGCTCGCCCTAGGGCACCGCTAGCGCGCGTACCCTACGCTTCCAAGGTGCCTGCCGAGGAAGTGTTTCTCCCGTTCCCCGCACCCGTCGCCGACATTCCTGTCGCGACCCACGTGCGCGGCTCGGTGCTCGTTTCTTCCGTCCGCGGCTTGCGCGCAAAGCAGCTCTTCGATCGCTATATGGGCTTTCGCGACGTCTTGGGGCGCGAACGAATTTTGGCGACCACCGCGTCGAGCTGGGTGCCGCTTCAAGAGGCGCTCGAGCACTACTTCGCATTGGATAAGCTTCGGCTGTCGAACGAGCTCGTCGAGGAGCTCGGCGCCGCGTCGGGCCGCGTGATCAACGCGTCGTTCCTCGGCGTCGTCGTGCGCATGACCCACGAGGCGGGCGCCACCACGCCGTGGTCGGCCCTGGCCAACACAGGGCGCCTCGTCACGCGAACGTGGAAAGGCTCGGGGTGCCGTGTGATGAAGCTCGGCCCCAAAGAGGCGCGCTTCGAATGGGTGGGGCAGCCCCTCGTCGTCTCTCCCTATTACCGGTTGGCCTACGGCGCCTTCATGTCGGGGGTGTTCACTCTTTTTTGCAAAACGTCGATCGTTCGCGAGATCCCCCGGCTTACGACGACGACCAGCATTTGCTACCGCTGCTCCTGGGTTTGACGCGAAACGTCGCCTTCCGGCAGCAACACGGGATAAGCAATCTCGATCAGTGCGCCGCAACATGCAAAGAGCGCGGCCTCTACTTCCCAGAACGACTGCCGCCGCGATCTCGCGTGTGAGAACCGCTGCGTCGAGATCAACCACGCGTGCGTCGACAAATGCCAACTTCGCGCGCGGGACCATCTGGGGCAGTAGGAAGGTACGTTGCGCGCTCCTCGGTGCCCTCCCCCTGTATCTGAGGGCATGCGCGCGTCGGGCTGCTTGGACGCGCCGTTGCAAGGCGAACGTGCCGTCGGTAACACTGGCACCGATGGAACCCCTTCGGTTTAGCCGTTTCGATCTCCGCACGACCGACGTCGAAGGCGCCCGCGCATTTTACGACGCGGTCGTCGGGCAAAGTCTCTGGGGCAGCTTCACGGCGCTCTGGCCGCTCCACGAGCGCGCCATCGCCGCAGGTGCGCCTGCGCACTGGATGGGGGCCGTAAGCGTCGGCACGCCCGACGACGTCACCGCCCGCGCCCACGAGTTCGTCGCCGGCGGCGGTCAGCAGCTCGGCCCCCCGCCCGCGCGGCAAGACGGCATCCTGCGGATCCATCTGCGCGATCCGTCGGGCGCCATTCTCGCGTTCACGTCGAGCCCTGCACCCGTCGGCGCGCCGGGCGAACGCGCACCGGTGGGCTTCCTTCAGCTTCAAACGAAGGACCTGGAGCGCGAATGGGCGCTCTACTCACGGACCCTCGGATGGTCTGCGGGTGAGCGCCGCGAGATCGGCGGCGATTTCGGAGCCATGCAGACGATCGACTGGAGCGCGGGCAGCGCAGATGG
>JANXMC010000777.1 GCA_025354825.1 Myxococcales bacterium | reverse complement strand
CTCTGCGGCGCCTTGCAGGCCTCGAGTGTTTTCGCGAGGCGCTCGCGATGAAAGAGCGCAATCGCGTCGCACCGCGCGCGGAGGTCCCAAATGGGCTCTTCGTGGCCGCCGAGCGTGAGGTTGATCCCTTCGAGCCGCCGTATTTTGGCGAGGCTGTGGAAGTAGTGCTCGAGCCCCGAAAACGGCGTAATCGCCTGGGGATACTGATGCGGCGTGATCCGCGCGAGCACGTGGTCGCTCGTGAGGAGAACGTCGTGCACCTGCAGACAAATGAGGCCGGGGCAGTGGCCGGGCACGTGGTGCACGACGTAGCCGGGGCCTATCTTGTCGCCGTCGCGCAGGAGCCTGTCGACCTCTTGAGGGATGAAGGCCTTCTTGCCTCCGATGTACATGGCGAGCATGCGCGTTCGCTCGTCGTCGGACACGCCGGCGCGCCGCCAAAAGACGTCGAGATCTTTCGCGACGACGACGAGCCGTTCGTCGAAGCAGGCGAGCACGCGGGCGTCCAGCTCGTGCACCGCGAGCCGTGCACGCGACGTGCGCTTCACATGGTTCGCGCCGCCGAAGTGATCGAGATGGGCGTGGGAGACGACGACGAAATCGAGGGTCTCGTAGTGGATGTCCTCGTGGAAGCACTCGCGGATGACGGCGAATCGCAGGGCCATGTCGCGAAGCGACGACGGGAACCCCGAGCCGCAATCGAGCATGATTCGGCTGTCGTCCTCGGCGATGACATAAACGTTGTTGATGTGATCGGGGAACGTCTCGACGCTCATCATGTAGATGCGCGTGCCGCTCGCTCCCGTGGTCGCGTGGAAGCGCGCGACGCCGCAGACGCCGTGCTGCGTGACGTAGGCCGAGACGGCGGCCGCGTCGCGCGAATCGAGAAGCGCCACGAGCTGCGCGACCCGGTCCGTAAGGCCCACGAGAGCGACCTCGTCGTGGCTCGCGAGAAGCTCCGCGCGGGCGCTTGGAGCGTCGATGTGCGCGGCCTCGCCCGCGAGAACCGCATCGGGCAACAGCGCCGCTTCCGTGTGGCGGAGCAGACCTTCGATCTTCCTTCGAATCCGCGACGGTACGTGGGCCATCGCCGTTCATGCTACGTGAGACGGGACGCCGTGGCAGCTTCCCTCCTCTCCCAGGTCCGCGCCCAAGAGACCGCCATCGCGACGCTTCGCCGCGCGCTTTCCCGCGGCAAAGTGCACCACGCGTACCTCTTCGACGGCCCCGCCGGCGTTGGCAAAGAGCTCGCCGCGTTTGGTCTCGCCCAGGCCCTCGTGTGTGAGCGCCGCGGTCTCACGGCGCCCGACGACGACGCCTGCGGCGAATGCTCGGCGTGCAAGCGGGTGCCTCTGCGCGAGGGCGAGCGGCGCCCTACGCACCCCGACGTCGCGCTCCTCGAACGGGGCCTCTACGAGCCCGGCACGATCGGCCGCCGCACGCAGGAGTCGCAAGACATCTCCATCGACCAGGTGCGCACCATCGTCCTCGCGCGCGCGGCGTTCGCGCCCCACGAAGGTCGGGCCAAGGTCTTCATCGTCCGTCGCGCCGAAGAGCTGAGCATCTCGGCCGCCAACGCCCTTTTGAAGACCCTCGAAGAGCCTGGCCAGGGGACGCACTTCATTCTCATGTCGTCCCAGGCCGACAGCCTCCTCTCGACGATCCGCTCGCGCACGCAGCGCCTCCGCTTCGGCCTTCTGCCCGACGCCGACGTCGTCGCGATTCTCACCGCGCGCGGCATCGATCCGCAGCAGGCGAACGCGGTCGCGCGCCTCGCCGGCGGAAGCGTCGAGACGGGCGCGACCCTTGCGGACCCCGAGCTCGCCGGCGCACGTGATGCGTTCGTGCAGAAGGCCCTCCGCGCCATCGCAGCCCCCGACATGGGCCCCGCGTTGGAGCTCGCCGAGGAGCTCAAGAAGGTCAAGGGGGACCTCGGAACGCTCCTCACGGCGCTGGGCGACGCCCTGGCGGCCGATGCACGCACGTTCGCGATGGCGAACGATCCCAAGGCCGAAGCGTCCGCGGCGCGCTATCGTTTGACGTTGGTCGCCGCCCGACAGCTCGATGGAAACGCATCCGCACAGCTCGCGATGGAGTCGATGTTCGCCCGCATGCGCGCGGTCTGAGCAATGAACGACAAGCGCGACGGGCGCGAGAGCTCCGAGCGAGGCGAGCGACCGCGGAGCGCGCCGCCGCCGGCGAGGGCGAAGGGCGCGTCGCAAGCACCGTCTCGATTGCTGCCGATGGCGCCGGAGCCGCAGCCGAACGCGGGCGAGCGGCCGCCCGCCACGATGTCGAGCGTGAGCACGCTCCCCATCCCCGCCGACCTCGATCCGTTTCTCGCGAGCGCCCTGGCCCTCCCCGAAGACGCGCCCGGCGCGGACGACGGCGCATCGCTTTTCTTGGCCGTGGGGCTGCGCCTCGACGACGCGCGCATCGTCGACTTCGACCCGGGCGACGTCGTCTATCGCAAGGGGGAGCGCGTCGTCTGCGAGGGGGTCCACGGACTCGCCTACGGCTCTGTCGCCATCGCGCCGCGACGCATCCTCTCCGTCCTTCGCCTGCCGCGCATCCTACGCCGCGCGACGGAGACCGACACCACCGCGGAGGCGAAGCTCCGCGCGCGTGAGCAGGTGCTGTGGAAACAGGCGAAGGTCGTCGTCCGGAGGGCGAACCTCCCCGTGAAAGTCGTCCGCGCCGAAGCCGTCCACGGCGGGCAGCGCTTCCATCTGTATTTCTCGAGCGAAGAGAAGATTCAGTACCGCGACCTCCTTCGCGCCTTGGGGCAGGTCTCGCGCGAGCGGATCGAGCTGCGGCAGGTTGGCGCGCGCGATGCCGCGAAGGTCATCGGCGGCGTCGGCCCGTGCGGATTGCAACTTTGTTGCAATACGTTTTTGTCGGACTTCGCACCCGTCACCATCAAGATGGCGAAGGACCAGGGGCTCGCGCTCAACCCGCAAAAGGTCTCGGGGGTCTGTGGCCGCCTCCTATGCTGCCTGGTGTACGAGGAGGCGTTTTACCGCGCGCAGCGTAAGCTCGTGCCGAAGGTCGGCGAGCGCGTGACCACGGCAAAGGGGCCGGGCCGCGTCCGCGACGTCGACGTGCTCGCGATGGTCGTACGCGTTTCGCTCGACTCGGGCGAGATGCTCGCCGTGGCCGCCGGCGAGCTCGCGATCGCGCGCAAGCCGAGCGCCTGACGCGCACGCCGTAGGTCGCGCTACTCGTCGGGGTCGAGGGTCGATGCGCCCGAGGCGATGACCTCGTAGAGCGCCTCTTCGAGCACGACGCCGCGCCATGCGCGAAGCACACCAGGGCCGGCGACGACGACGACGCGGTCCACGCCGCTCGCCGCGTATTCCGCGACGATCACCTGCTCACCGACATCGGGGGCGCCCGTGCCGACGCGCTCGGCGCGAACCGGCAAGCGGCGCGTCCGCTCGAACCACAGTCCATCGAGCTCGAGGGCGCTCGGCGGCTCGGAGCCGAGCTTCAGCGCGTCGAGGGCGGCGGGCGACACGGCGCGCAGCCAGGCGACCGATACTCCGGGTCGCGGGCGGACGAAGATCGCGTGATCGCCACCGGCGTCGGGCGCGACGAAGAGAGCCGACACCGGGACCTCTTCGGAGAAGACCACGGCGCCCGCGAGCCAGGCCTCGTCGCCGCCCGTCCGCAGGATGACGTCGCCCAGCGTGCAGGGGAACTCGGCGAACAGCGCCGCGACCGCGGCGCGCGGGGTGCGCTTCGCCGCCGCGACCACGGGCGCGCCCGGCGTGCCGGAAGCTCCGCTGTCGTCCGTTTTCGTGGGCGCCGCGTCGCCCGTCTCCGCGTCGGCCGAGCCGTCGCGTGGACGCCCCGATCGCATGACCCAACGCCCGACGAGGAAGCTCCCCGCCGCGAGCGTCGCGGCGACGAGCAAGCTCACGAGAGCGCCCCGCTCATCCGCGAGTGCTCGCTCGGAAGCTCGGGCGCGACCTCGCTCCCGCCCAGGGCCAGATGAAGGGCGCGCGCGTTGGCCGTGACGCCTGCGAAATCACTTGGATCGCTGGTGTAGAGCGCTGCGATCACGGCACCCGCCGAAGCGCGGGTCGCGATGTCGGGCGCGCGATCGAGCGTGATCCCGCCGATGGCGACGAGCGGAATCCCCGCCCCTGCGATCCAAGCCGCCGCCGACGCCAGGCCGTCGAGGCCGACCACCGGGTCGGCCTTCGACTTCGTCGCGGTCGCATACACGGGGCCGTAGGCGATGTACTCGGGCTTGTCGGCGATGGCCCGCGCGAGCTGCGTGCCGTTGTGCGTGGAGACGCCGATGCGAATGCCCGGCGCGAGCCGTCGGACCTGCGCGATGGGCATGTCCTCCTGACCAACGTGCACGATGTCGCAGCCCGCGAGCGCCGCGAGATCGGCCCGGTCGTTCGCGATGAGCGGAATGCGAACGCGGCGGCACAGCGGCACGAGATGGCGAAGGAGCGCGAGGAACTCTCGCGGCGGAAGATCCTTCGCGCGAAGCTGTAACGCCGCCGGGCGCGCCTGGGCGATGGCCGTGGCGAACAGAATGGGATCTACCCCGCGCGCGGCGGCGCTCGTGACATCGATGATGGCGTAAAGGCCCCGCATCCGGTCACCTGTTATGGGGGCGCACGCGGCTCGTCAATCGCCGCCGTCGCTCGACGCTCGAATGGGCGCCGAAAGAACCGGCAACGCCTCGACCCGCGTCGCGCCGCCGATCCGCTTTTCACCCACCGCGGGCGGCGGCGTGAGGCGCACGAGATCGCCTCGCGCGGCCGTGTCCCACGCCGCATTCGTGGCGTTGGCATCGCGATCGAGCCGCGTGAACCGCGCGCCGTCGGGGCCGCCCTCGAGCTCGCCGCAGAGAAAGTGCTCCGTTTTCCCTTTGGTCACGAGCTTGTGACCGACCACGCGCACGCGCCCACCGGGCGGTTCCGGGAGCGCGCCGACGAGCGTCTTTCCGTCGCGCCGAAGCACGAGGTAGCTGAACGTCAGACCTTGGTAGCGGAGCCCCGCGCCGCGCGCGATCGGGACGAGCCATGCGGGAAGATCGACCTCGAGATCCTCGTGGCACCAGTCGGTCTCGATGCGGAGCGCAGGGCAGCTCGCTTGGTGAAGGCACGGCGCGAAGACGTTGGCGATCTTCGCGGCGATCAGCGCATCGCGTACACGATGCAGGTGGCGCGTGCGGTCGCGAAGGGCAGGCTCGACGACGACGATGGTGCCGTCTGCGGCGAGGAGTCGCGTCGTAATCCGCTCGAGCAACGCCGTGTGCTTGGCCACGCGCTCTTCGGGCGAGTCCGCCCTGTCGAGCTCGCTCAACACCTGGCCCAAGAGCACCACGTCGTAGGTCGCGGTCGTGCGCGCGAGCCCCTCTTCGATGCCGAGCGCGACGCTCTTCGGCGAAATCGTGACCGCGCCCGCCACGGCGCGGGTGCCCGCGACGTTGCGCCCCACGTCGAGGGCCAGCCTATCGGGGTCGACCCACGTCGCGTCGATGGTTCCCCGCCCGCCCGCCGCGGCGAGCCCGCGTGCGAGCCCCCAGGTCGATGCCCCAAGGCCCGCGCCCAGATCGAGCACACGGAGCGGTCGCGCCTCGCTGAGCGTGAGCGTCCCTGACACGACGAGCTCGCGCACCGCCGCGGCCATCTTCGGCACGTCGCGCACGAACGAGAACAGGAGGCGCGCCACCATCGTGTCTTCGCCGAGGCCCGACAGCCCGCGCGTGGTCTCGTCGTTGTAGGCCGCCGAGAGCGCCGCGAGTTTCGGCGCGAGGCGCGCGACGTCGTGGCTCGTGGGCCAGCGCCGCGATCGTGCGATGCCGTCGAGGGCGTCGCGCCACGCCTCCTCGAGGGGCGCTACAATGGCGCGCGTGGCAGAGACGTGCGGAGAGAGAGCTTTCTTGCGAGACGCCATACCCCTCCCTCATTTCAGCTCTCGCGCAGAGTCGCAAGCGCGATGACAACCACCCTCGCCATCGGCGCCGTAGTCGTCGACGCCGCGGGGCGCGTTCTCGTCGTTCGTCGCGCGAACCCTCCGCTGCAAGGCGCGTGGACAATCCTCGGCGGAAAGCCCATCGCCGGCGAGTCGCTGGACGACGCCGTCCGCCGCGAGGTGCGCGAAGAGGCGGCGCTCACCGTCGACGTCGTCGGCCTCGTCGAAATCGTCACGATCGCCCGCGAAGGCTACCGCTACGAGGTCCACGAGTTTCTGTGCACAGTGCACCCATCGTCGGGGCCGCTCGTGGCAGGCGACGACGCCGTCGACGCGCGCTTCGTCGACGAGGGCGAGCTCGAGGGGCTCGGTGTTCTGGCCGCCGCGCGTGCCGTCGTCGCGCGCGGCCTTGCGCTCTTAGGGGCCGGCCGGCTTGCAGGCGCGATCTAGCGCGGCCCCGTCGCAGCATCGGCCGGAGCGGCGGCGTCCGCCGTTTCGCGTGCGAGCATCTCGACGAGCCCCGGCCCCGACGGCCCCGGCGTGAGCGGCCCGTGGGTCGTGCACGCCGCACAGAGGGGTCCCGCCGCGGCGATCGCGAGCAAGACCACCCCGAGCCCAGCCATCCGCCCATTCGCCATGCGCGCGAGTCTTGCGCACGCCTCGCGCCGCAGACAAGCAACTTTCGAGACGCTACTGTCCTCGCATCATGCGTTGCGCCCTTCGCCGCGTTCTTCGTGCTTCTCCCTTCGCTCGGCTCGCACGGCACGTCGCGCTCTGCGCGCCCCTCCTCGCGGGGTGCCACAGCATCGCGCCGCCCGCGTCGCCCATGCCCAATGCGACGGCCGCTCTCGAGCGCGCCCGCGCCTCCACCGACTGCGGGACGGGCATTCAGGCGAGCTCGAAGATCGATCACTTCAGCGATCAGGGGCGCTTCCGCGGCGACCTCTTGATGTTCGCGTCCGCGCCCGATCGCATTCGCATGGATATCGTGAGCCCCTTCGGCGTGACGCTCGCGACGCTCACGAGCGACGGTCGCAAGTTCGCGCTGGCCGATTTGCGTGAGAAGCGCTTTTTCACCGGCCCCTCGTCGGCGTGCAACATTGCGCGTCTCACGACGGTGCCGCTGCCCGGGCACGTGCTCGTGAGCCTTCTGCGCGGACAGGCGCCGCTCGTTCGGCACGATCAGGCGGCGATGCAGATCGCGTGGAGCACGAAGGGGTACTACGTCGTGACGATCCCGAGCACGCGCACGGCGGTCGAAGAGCTTCACCTCGCGCCCCATCCCGACGACTTCGGCAAGCCCTGGGGCGCGCAGCGGCTCCGCGTCGTCGACGTTCGCGTCGAGCAGTACGGGCGCGTGGCGTGGCACGCCCTCCTGGACGAGCACGCGTCGGCGCCGATGGCCGTCGCGCGGGTCGACGCCGACGGGATCGACGCCCCCCTCGCGCCGAGCGGCCCGGTATGCTCGGCCGATCTCCCCAGGCGCGTTCACGTCGAGATGCCCGACCAGGGGCAGGACGTTCGCATCCGCTACGAGCAGGTCACGTGGAACCCGCCGTTGCCCGAAGGGACGTTCCTCCAGCCCGCGCCGCCGGGCTCCGAAGTGAACATCGTCGACTGCCAGCAGTGAGGACGTGACGGCGTGACCGCGTGAGAACAGCTACCGCCCGAGCCCCTTCGCGAGGCGCTCGTGAAGGTAGCTCGCTGCGAAAAACAGCTCTTCGAGGTGCTCGCCGAACAGCTCGACGGGGTCGTACTCGGCGCCGAACGTCCGCATGCCGCGAAGGCGGTCGACCTCGTCGCGCATCCGCGGAACAAGGCCGTCGAAGTAGTAGTGCGCCGCCTGATCGAGCCGCGCGTGGAGCACCCACGCGTCGGACGTGAGCGCCGCCCCTTCGAGCGCATCGAGGGAGTCCTCGCACCAAATGTAGAGGCCCGTGAGGTACGGCGAGACGGAGCCGTGCTCGCCGAAGAGGCGCTCGACGGTGGGCTCGCCGACATCGAGCTGCACTTCGTAAAGCGCTTCGCGAAGCTCGTTGAACTCGTGGGCCCGCGCACGAAGCGCTTCGAGCACCGGGAGGTTCGCCGAGGCGCCGCGCTCGACCGCGACGATGCGCGCGATGAGCTTGTCGATGTGCGCGCCGAGCCCGACCCAGCGTCGCCGCAAGTCGGCCGTGACGCGCGCCGTGCCGTAGGGCTCGGACGAACCGACGGGGAACTTGGGCCACGTCGTCGCCGGGGCCTCGGCGCCGAAGTCGACGCCGGACGAGCCTACGAAGGCGCCCGGGCCGTCGTAAACATCAGAGGCGCCCACCTCGTTCGCATCGTGGACGCCGCTCGCGTGGCGCGCGACGTTCGACTCGCTCGCGAGGATCATGGTCGCGTGGGGCCGCAGCCGCACGAACGACGCGCGCTCCATCGAGGGACGCTCACTCGCGCCAGGGCCCGGCGGAGGCGTGGGCGTGGGCGCAAAGCCGCGCGGCCTCGTCTCTTCCTCCTCGAGCTCCGCGAGCGGATCGCGCTGCCATGCGGTCATGTCTCGTCCCCCTCCCCCGAGCCTCTCCCCATCACGCAAGCGACGGTAGTCGCTCTCTCGCCTCGACCGTGCGTCCCCGAGCGGTCCCGAAGTTGCGGGCGCCAGCACTCACATTCGCCGTGCGTGGCGTCTCACGTCGCGAGCTCGCGCGCGATCTCCTGCGCGAGGGCTTGCGCCTTCACCGCCTGATCGGCCGGAAGTGAGATCGCGCCGACGACCGGATGGCCGCCGCCACCGTGACGCTCGCAGATGGCGGCAATGTTGTGGCGGCGTGTTTTTCCGCTCCACGGATTGAAGCCGATGCTGATTTTGCACTTCGACTTCGAGCGACTGAGAAGCACCGAGTAGGCGCTCGTCGGGTAGAGCGCGTAGGTGACGAACTTCCCCGCGACCTCGATGATCCGGTCGGACAGATCGACGACGACGACGCCGTCCTTCTCCACCGCGTGCTCGGTCACGAGCGTTACGAAGGACGTGTGGCTCGCGTCGATGGGGCCGTAGGCCGTTGCGACTTCGGGCGACCGCGCGACGTCAGCAAGCGGCTCTTCGAGCAGGCGCGGAACGAGCTTTGCCAAGAACGCGTCGTCGCCCATCGTCTCGACGACGGACATGAGCTGCAGCTCGGGCTCGGCGCGCTCGACGGCCATCTTGGCAGACGGAAACGCGGCCGAGTCGATCATGTCGGCCCAGCGAACGAGCTCGGCGCTCGGTGCCGGATCGAGATCGAAAACACGGGCGCCGATGTCGGCGATGAGCTTCGTGCACGACGTATATGCGCCGTCGTAGAAGGTTCGATGCGCGGCCGGCGGAAGGCACGACTCAGCGCGTACGCGCGCTTCGAACGTCGTGCGATCTTCGGCCGTCGGAAACGCGCTCACATGATGATCGAAATACCACGTGAGCTGCGGCGAAACGCTGAAGCGGAAGTCGAGAATCGCGTTGACGTCGCCCGTGAGCAGCTTCGGATCGACGCCGTTCTGCCCCGGGCCGTAGCCCGAGCCGTGGTACGCGAACGTCATCGGTGCCTTGCCGTGGATGTGCCTCAGAAGGCGCGTGAACATCACGGCAGAGCAGAGGCCGTCGAAGCAGTGGCCGTGGGTCGCCACGACCACGCGAGGGGCGTGGGAGTCCGGTCTCGACTGCGCGGGCGCCTCGTCTGTCATGGCACCGAAGTACCACGAGGCGCGCCGCGTTTGCCATCGTGTCGCGGCTCTTCGCCGAGCGCTACCCGCGGGCGTGGGGCACGTGCACGCCGGTCGCCTTCGCGCAGTCGATCGCCTCTTCGTAGCCGGCGTCGGCGTGGCGAATCACGCCCATCCCCGGATCGGACGTGAGCACACGCTCGAGGCGTGCGGCCGCTTCGGGGGTGCCGTCGGCGACCACGACCATGCCCGCATGGAGCGACATCCCCATGCCGACGCCGCCGCCGTGGTGGAAGCTCACCCAGCTCGCGCCCGAAGCCGTATTGACGAGGGCGTTCAAAATCGCCCAGTCGGCGATGGCGTCGGAGCCGTCTTTCATCCCCTCGGTTTCGCGGTTGGGCGACGCGACCGACCCGCAGTCGAGGTGGTCGCGGCCGATGACGATGGGCGCCTTCACCTTGCCCGTGCGAACGAGCTCGTTGAACGCGAGGCCGACCTTCGCGCGGTCGCCGTAGCCGAGCCAACAGATGCGCGCCGGGAGACCTTGGAACTTCACGCGCTCCTGCGCGAGCGTGATCCATTTGCGCAAGTCGGGGTCGTTCGGAACCGCCGCGAGAACGGCTTCGTCCGTCACAGCGATGTCGGCCGGATCGCCCGAGAGCGCGACCCAGCGGAACGGCCCTTTGCCCACGCAGAAGAGCGGCCGAATGTAGAGCGGCACGAACCCTTCGATGTCGAACGCGCGGGCGCAGCCGGCCTCGCGGGCGCACTCGCGGATGTTGTTGCCGTAATCGAAGACCTCGGACCCTTTGCTCTTGAACCAGAGCATCGACTCCACCTCGTCGGCCATGCTCGCCTTGGCGCGTGCGACGTACCCTTCGGCGTCTTCAATGCGAAGCTCCGCGGCCTCGTCGAGCGTGAACCCGTTGGGGATGTAGCCGTTGAGCGGATCGTGGGCGCTCGTCTGCTCGGTGACGAAATCGGGAACGACGCCGCGGCGAACGAGCTCGGCGTAGACCTCGGCGGCGTTGGCGCAAACGCCGATGCTCACCGGCTTCCCTTCGCGGTTGGCGAGCTCGATGCGCTTCAATGCAGCGTCGAGATCGTCGATACGCTCGTCGACGTAGCGGGTCTCGAGGCGCTTCGCGATACGCGCCGGATCGACCTCGATGGCAAGACACGAGAGGCCCGCCATCGTTGCGGCGAGGGGCTGCGCGCCCCCCATTCCGCCGAGGCCGGCGGTGAGGCACCAGAGGCCCGTTTCCGAGCGCTTCGTACGCGCGACGTAGGCGCGCTTCGCGGCGACGAACGTCTCGAATGTCCCTTGCAGAATGCCCTGCGTGCCGATGTAGATCCACGAGCCGGCCGTCATCTGGCCGTACATCGTGAGGCCCATCGCCTCGAGCCTGCGAAACTCGTCCCAGGTTGCCCACTTGGGCACGAGATTCGAGTTCGCGAGAATCACGCGAGGCGAATCGGGCGTCGTGCGGAAGCGACCGACGGCTTTGCCCGATTGAATGAGGAGCGTCTCGTCGTTGCCGAGGTCCCGCAGCTCGCGAACGATGACGTCGAACGCCGGCCACGATCGCGCGGCCTTGCCGGTGCCGCCATACACGACGAGATCCTGCGGGCGCTCAGCAACCTCGGGGTCGAGGTTGTTGTGGAGCATGCGAAGCGCGGCTTCTTGCACCCACCCCTTGCATGTGAGCTCAGAACCAGTGGGAGCACGAAGGACGCGGGGGTCGCTCATGGCGCTTTGCCTACCACGCGGGCATCACGTCACGGAAGGGCGGCCGAC
>JANXMC010000711.1 GCA_025354825.1 Myxococcales bacterium | reverse complement strand
CGCTTCACGGCCGCTGCCTGCACCGGCGGGCGATCGAGCTCGAGGCGCGCCGTGTCGATGGCTGTCCGGTCGTCGGCGCCGCGCGCGCGCGCCCAAAGATCGAGGGCTTCCGCGACCGCCGACGTGCGTGCGGCGGATGCTTCGCTCTCCGCCAGCTGGGCGCGTGCGTCTGCGATCCTCTCGCGCTGCGACGCACTTCCTGACAGGTCGAACGGCCATGCGAGGCCGACGAAGAAGTCCGTCGCGCGCGCGCCGGCGGCGAAGCGTGGCCCGACGTAGCCCGAGAGCTCGGGGTTCACAGTCGTCGCGAGACCCGCGCCAACGCGAAGCGCGCGCGCCTCTCCGATACGTCGCTGCGCGATCACGACGTTCGGGCTGCTCTCCCGTGCGAGCGTGGCCACAGTCTCCCGATCGAGAACGCGCGGCGCCGTCTGCGCGCTCGCCGTGCTCGGCGCGAGCCAGAGCGCGAACGCGCAAACGAAGTACCGAGCGTCCATCGGTCCTTTGAGCGTGCGTTGAGGCCACTGAGCAACTCCCATGGATCACCCGAGGAGGCGCTCGAAGAGCGCTTCCGTCATGTCGTGAAGGGGCAGATCGAACGCGACGCATCCGACGATTGTCATCGCGCATAGCGCGAAGCACGCGGACGCGGCACGGCCCGACGGAGACCAATCGGGCGCGCAAAGCGCTCGAACGCGTGCTTCGAGATGATCAAACGGCGCGGAGAACGCGAGCGCAAAGCCTTCCGGCATCGTCGCCGCCGCGCGCACGAGCTCTAGAAGCGAGCCTGCGACCGTTAGCGCGTCGCCGATTTCGTCGGCGGCGATGGCGTCGCACGCCTGCTCCATGGCGAGGTCGAGCTCACCGAGAAGCGCTGTGCGGAGGGCCGTGGGAAGGCAGAGCGACACCGCCCGCGCGGCGAGCTTGGTTCGGAGATCTCGCCGACGCTGGTGCGCGCGCTCGTGGGCGACCACGGCATCGAACGTGACGGCCGACACGCTCGTCTCGAGGCGCTCGCCGACGTAAACCTGCGCGCGCGGGAACCCGGCGACGATCGCAATGTCGCCCGGTACCAACCAGAACCCACGCTTTGCGTCGAACGTCCCAAGTCGGCGGAGATGCTCAAGCGCAGCTCGCGTACGAACGAGAGCCTGCGCGCCGACGGCAAGTCGTGACGCGATCCACGCGCCCGCAACGAGACCGGCCGCCCACGCGACAGGCGTGTTGTGCATCGGCATCCGCAAACAGAAGAAGAAATCAGGACCGCCGTGGGAGCGGCAGGCGTCCGGCATTCCCAGGACCAACGTGTGAAGGCAGGGGCCGAAGGCTACAAGAGCGGCGAGGGCGCCGAACCCGGCGGGTGCCGCCAGGAGGGCGAGGGCCCACCGCACGCGCGCCCCGGGAGCAACGCGTCGCAGAGGCCCAATCATGCGGCCGAGTGCGGCGCGCAGAAGGACGCACGCGGCGGCCGCGCCGGCCATGGCCACGACGAGCACGACGGAGAGGAGATTCACTTGCTCGCCTGCTTGGCGCGCGCGGCCGCGAGGATCGCTTCGAGCCTGTCCAGGTTTGAGCGATCGGCCTTGGCCGCGATGTCAACGAACGCCGCGAGCACCCCCTTCGCCTGCGCGCCGCGAAGCTCGCCCACCGCCGCCGCGGCGGCGCGCGCCCGGAACTCATCGCGCGAGATCACCGCCGCGTAGCGGTAGGCGTGCCCTGATCGTTCGCGCGTGAAGAGCCGCTTTCGATAGAGCCTCTCGAGCGTCGACTGCACGGTGTTGAGCGTGATGCCGCGTGGAAGGCCGATGGCGCGATGCGCTTCCTTCACGTCGACATCGCCCGACGACCAAACGAGCTCGAGGACGGCAAGCTCGAGGTCACCGAAGCGAGGGACGGGAATCATGAGGCAACCGTGAAAGAGCAAACACCGATTGTCAATCGGTGCTCGGATTTAGCTGTGAGAGCCCAATGAAGCCCTCCTCGCCATCGGCGTCGTCGCTCTGGCGCAACGCGAACTTCGTTCGCCTCTTCGCCGCGCAGATCGTCTCGCTCTCGGGAAACGAGAACGCGAAGAGCGCGAGCCCGATCGAGCACGGCCGCGCCGGTGCGCTCTTCGTGCGTGGCACCCGCGTCACCGCCGCCGTCGCGCCCAACTGCGGACGATACGTGCAAGCGGCCAGGAAGCTCATCGCGTCCGGACGCGACATCACGTCGATCGCCCGGGCGATCAAGCCGTGCCGTTGAAATCGACGATGAAGGTGTAAGCGCGCAGCGATCGCCGCGTCTGCATCAAGGAAGGACAAGAGGCGAAGGCGCCTCCCAGGAGGAGATTCCGATGACGACGTTCAAAGTAGAAGGCATGACCTGCGAACACTGCGTGCGCGCAGTCACTCGGGCGCTCGCGAAGGTGCCCGGCGTTTCGCGTGTTACCGAGGTGAGCTTCGCGCGAGGTGAGGCGCGCGTCGAAGGCACCCCGGACCCGGGGGGGGTGCTCACTGCAATTCGAAACGAAGGCTACGAGGCGACGCCCGTCGCGTCGTGACGGGCAAGGAGACTGCGATCATGGGGACGCACGAGACTCTCAATCTGAGCTTCGACGTGCGTGGGATGACATGCGCGAGCTGCGTCGGGCGCGTCGAGCGCGTGTTGCGTCGCGTGCCCGGCGTCGATGTGGTCACGGTGAACCTCGCGACCGAACGCGCCGCCGTGACAGCCGCCCCCAGCGCGGTCGGGGCTGCGCTCGAAGCGGTGCGAGACGCGGGCTACGAGCCCGTCACAGCGCGCGCCGACCTTCGCATTGTCGGCATGACCTGCTCGAGCTGCGTCGCGCGCATCGAACGACGTTTGCGCGCCGAGCCGGGCGTGGTGTCGGCCGTCGTGAACCTCGCGAGTGAGCGTGCAGCGGTGGAGCACGTGCCGAGGGCGACCCACACGAGGGCGCTTCGCGCGGCCATCGTGGATGCCGGATACGAGGCGCCGGAGGACGCTGAAGAGCGGGGAACGTCGGCGCGCGCCGCGGGGAACGAGCTCGCTCGTAGGAACGCTCGCGACGTCCTGGTCGCGGCGGCGTTCGCCGCACCGCTCTTGGTCTTCACCATGCTCCCGATGCTCTTCCCGACGCTCCACGCGACGTTCGGGCCTGTCATGCACTTCTTCATGGGCTGGGGCAGCCTCGCACTCGCGGCGCCCGTTCAGTTCTGGGCCGGACGCCGTTTCTACCGGCAGGGGTTCGCCGAGCTCCGACATCGGAGCCCAGGAATGAGCACCCTCGTCATGCTCGGCAGCTCCGCCGCCTTCTTCTACTCACTCGCGGTGTTGCTCGTTCCGGATATCTTCCCCGACGGGACCGGCCACACGTACTTCGAAGCTTCGGCGTCGGTCGTGACGCTGATCCTCCTCGGCAAATACCTCGAAGGCCTAGCCAAGGGCCGCACGTCGTCCGCCATCCAAAAGCTGCTCTCGCTTCAAGCGAAGACTGCGCGCGTCGTACGCGGCGACGGTACGCTGGAAATCCCCATCGACCAGCTCGTCGTCGGCGACCGCGTCGCGGTTCGACCCGGCGAGCGCGTGCCGTTTGGGGGCCGGTCAAGCCCGAGATAAATGTCTCGGGCTTTCGACTTTTGTGCACGCAAACCTTCGCGACGCGGGGCACCTGGCCCGCCGTTCGGGCGGCTTGCAAGGCGCTGAAAGATCCTTCGAGAGTCACGCATCTGCGCAGCCCATGCGCGCAAGCGCCGCTCGCTGGGACGGGGCGACACGCTGCCCGTCCAGCAACACGCAATTTTGCGCGGCTCTCGTGATGCGCCGAGCGAGACTTCGTAACCACGGTCCCGCCAGCGTGCGCTGAGGATGCAAGGGGGGCCGCACGGCGTGGTTGCGCGGCGCGGCACCCGTTGCGTCGGGGCGGCTACGCACCGCCCCTCGACCGCTCAACGCTTGGCGCGCCGTCGGCGAGACACGAACAGGCCGAGAGCGCCTATCAGGCCTGCGGCCATCCCCCAGGGGCCCCTGGAACCACCGGGGGTCGTCGCACAACCGCCAGTCCCATCGTTTCCGGGCGATCCACCAGCGCCCGTTCCGGTCCCCGCATCTGCGCCGGCAGGCGCTGAGCATACTTTGGCATTGTCGACGATGGTCGAGAACGGCGTATTGGTGATTCCGCCGAATGCGATGTTATCGATGTCCCAGCCTTCGACGCCGGCCGCATCGTCCGAGCCGATACGAAACCGCACTTGGACCGTCTTGCCCGCAAGCTGCGCCTTCAAGTTCAGCTTCACGTCCGCGAGCGCGGGATAGTTCGCGAGCGCGCCCACGTAGGCCGAGCGTCCGGCCAGCACGTTCGAGCTCGCCCCGGGGCTTCCCGTGATCTTTCCCGTGTACCCCGGGTCTGCATACTTCGAAATGTCGTCCCAGGTCGCGCCACCGTCCGCGCTAATCTCGAGAACCGCGCCATCGAAATACGTTGGCGCCGCGGGCCCGGCGGGCGAGGCCGAACCAGGGTCTGTCTCGAACTTGTAGGTATGACCAAACGAGATGGTGAAGTCGCCCGAGGCGGCTACGGTGAGCGGGGGCGAGACCAGGCTCTCGTCAGCGGGCGACGGCGTGTCGTCGCCGTGCCAGAAGTGGTTGGTCGCGCTTCCCTGACGCGTCCACGCCTCGCGCGGCTTGCCCTTGCCGTGGTCCGTCGTCCATACCGGCTTCGAGCTCTCGACGTCATCGGACGCGCTGCTCGCGAGCTTGTCGTCGTAGTTGAAGAGCGCCGTGTACGGCACGTCGACGCTCGGCTTGACGGCGTCGGGGTCGTTCAGATTCACGTTCAGGGAAAGCGTGCTCTTCATCGGCGTTGGGTCGCCGACGCTGATTGGAATCGTCACGGTCGCGAAGCCGAAGGGCTCGATCGCGGGAACGTCGACGAGCCCCTGGTTGCCAAACGAGACGGTCGCGTTCGTCGACGAAAGCTTCGCCTTCGTCTTCGTGAGCGCAAGCCACCCGCGGTTCTGAATCTTGAGCGTCACCGTGCCGCTTTCCCCTGCGTCGAGGATGCCGTCGTGGTCGCACCCTTTGTCGTCGGACTCGGTGACGGTGATTTCTGCGAGGTCGACGGCGGCCTTGAAGTCGAAGTTCTCGATGGCGTCATCGAAGTTCGCGCCTTCGCCTTGGGCCGTATCGTTGTCGTTTCCCGTGGGAGAGACGGCGCCGACGCCGAGCCCGCGCTTGGCGAACGCCTTGGCGATGACGGCAAAGTCGTCCTTGTGCCCCGAGGCCCACACGGTGGCCAGAATCGCGTCCCGCTGCTCGGTAAACGTCGGCTCGGTGACCGTCGCTTTCATGCTCGCCACGACGTAGTCGGCCATGCGTCGCTTCGACTCGTCGAAGGTGCGCACGGGGGTCGCGGTCTTCCCGGCTTCGAGGAGGTTGGCGTACGCCTCGAAGAGCGTCTCCGCCCAGACTTCACCCGCGTTGTGAACTTCGCTGTTCTCGGGAAGAACGTGGATGGGCGCCGTGGTCGGGAGCGTTGTCTTGTCGCTAATACACCCGAACGTCAGGGCGTTCTTGGTCATATCCGTTGAGTAGGGCGACCTGCGAATGCCAAAATACTCCGAATCTTTGTCGGAGCCTTGCCCGGCGTATTGGGACAACGGGTAGACCCCGCCGATCACCGCGTCCCCCTCCTTGACGACCATCATGAGCGCGTCGAGATCGGCCCAGCCTTCGCTCATGCCACCGCACTGTTTTCCGCCGCAGTCGACGAGACGGTGGTGCAGGTAGTGAGCCCATTCGTGTGCGACGACCGTGTTGTCGAGCGTCCCGTCGTGCTGAAGTTCGGTTCCGCGAAACATCGTCGCTGTGAACGTCGGCGATAGGGCGGCTTTGAGCTTCGCGCCATCTTCGAACGAAATCCCGAAGACGGGGATGTTCGCTTTGGCGCTTCCCGCGTAGTTGCCATTGTCGTGGCCTGCAGCGCCGTTCACGAAGATGACGCCAACAGCCTGGCCCGTCTTCGCGTTGTCCACCCTAGCGGCCGACCCGCAGGCGGAGCCCGCCGTCGCAAAGTCGATGACGGCGATCTTCCCCTTCACGTTTGTGGGGACCTGGCAGCCGTCGCTGGTCGGCGCCGTCCCGTCGTCGACGAGCGCCGCGGCGACGGGGCCGAGGGTGTACGTCGCAGGTCCGTTCGCCGGCACGGATACGTCGTCGGTGAACGCGATCGCCGGCGTCGTCGTGAGCTTTCGGTTGCCGAGACCCGTCCAGACGAACATCTGCATGACGGGCGAGACGCCGTCGGGCGACTGGCTCATGTTGGCGTTGTTGCTTTGGCCGAAGTCGGCGCCGTCCTGAGCTTGCGCTTGAACTGGGTCGCCCTCCATGCCGCCGCGTCCGAGGTTGGACTTCTGCGCGTTGCCGGCCGCCTCGTTAAAGCCGGAGTCGTACCAGAAGTCGTGCAGCCAATTGGTCACGTAGAAAATCTGCGTGACGGCCGCCTTCACCTGTTCAGTGCCTTCGGGCGGCTCGGCGACGTTGTACGTCCGGTCGAAGGTGCGGGGAGCTCCCGCGCCACCGTTCACGTCGGCGATGACGTCTTTGGCGTCGAGGCCATCGCCGACATTGGGAGCGCCCGGGGCGCCACCGTCGGGCGCGGCGTGCTGGTCATCGCGGTCCCCGTAGGCTTGAACGTTGTTGCCTTCGGTCGTCTTGGAGGCGGTTGCCGGCAGCCACGGATCTGCTGCGCCCGTCGGGTTCTTATTGAACCCGGCGGTCGTGACAAGAATCGGAAGGCTGTAGCCCGCGCGGACCCCGTCGGGCTTGCCCGTCGGGTGGGGCGAGAAGTCCTTCAAAGGACTGTCGGCCGGCGTGTGATTGCCGTTCGGATCGGCCCAAACGCGGTAGGTGAAGGCTTCGTTCGCCGTATGCGACTCTTCGTTGAGGACCCGTCCGTCGGAATCCGCAATGACGTACCCGTAGGCTTCGTTGACACGCGATCCGGGCTTCCGGCCGATGAACGCCACCTCGTGCGCGGCGACGAGTCGTTCCTTGTCCGCGAAGAGCACGCGCCGTGCGGAGGCCTGCACGATTCGGAACGCGCCGGGCGGCGTCGTGATTTTGTACGATCGCCACTCACCGTTTGCGACGCCGTCGTCCGTGACGGCCTCTTCACCAAGTGGGGCACCGGCGCGGGTCGTGTAGCTCGACGCGAGCGCGAATTGTGAAGTACGGGTGAACGCGAGCTTGTTCGCGAGGAGATTCGACGATGCTGCCGGATGGAGCGTCGAAGCCAGGGACACGAGATTCTTCGAAGCGTCGAGCACGACGCTTGCGCGGCTACGGAAGACAGGTACGCCCTCCACGCGTTGCTCGAATTGCACCACGGAGCCGCCGCCCGTCATGAGGTGCGTGCCCTTCACCACTGCGTCGGTGAGAACGGCTTCCTGCACGCCAAGCGCGCGCGCGTTGTGAGCGATATGAAGACGCGCCGCGACCTCCTCGCTCACGCGGAGCGTCTCGCGCGAGGTCCCCGCGGCGCCTGCCAATAGGCGAGCGGCACCCGTCGTGCCGCGCGAGACCACGCGCGCAAGCGGCATGGCCTGCACGGCCGCGCGTGCGGCGAGGAGCTCGGGGGTTTGCTCGATGGTCGAGCTCGAACGCGGCGATTCGGACGCGCACATCGGCAGGCCGACGAGCAGAGCGCCCGCGGCGGCCATGGTGCTGATTCGGAGTCGGAAGGATCGCATCGTCAGTACCTCTGGCAGTGATTGGATCTGTGGTCGCGCGCGCGTGCGCACCCTCGGCGGCATCGCGACGGTTCGTGTGATGTAAGCGATGGCGCGCTTCGCAAGAAGCGTTCTCTCAACGTAATTGTGCGAACGAACTAATTGCGAGCGGCAGCGGACGCGCTTCGGAACGAAGGACGATGATCGCTAGTCCGAGGCGTGCGAAACCGCACGCCCGCAAGCGTGCAAAAGCCATCGGCGCTGCGCAGTGCCGCTCTAGAAGTCGGGTGTCAGTACAATTAAAATACCAAGTTGGGCTCCCGCAAAGTCAGCGGTTGGCTTTATTCGAGATGATCTTGCTCCTTGTCACCGGCGCGGCGGTGACGCAGCGCCACGTGCCAGCCCGTCGGGGACCGCGAAAAGGGCGCGGACCCACCTCTGCGCGGTTCGCGAACGTCGCGGGTAACGCTGCCGCGCCGAGCGTCCGCCGTGTCGCCTCTTGTTGCAGCAGGCGGCAATTCTCGGCGCAATCTACGGGCGCGCGCGCCTTCCGGACTTACGGTACCGTTCAGGGGGTGAGCGCACTCCGCACGTTGATCGAACGGTGGCGTGACGACGCTGGAGGGACGTACCGCACTTGGTTCCTCTGGGAAGAGCGGCTGAAGAACTTCCGGTCCATCCGACGCGGCATCGGCGAGGTGGTCGCCGAGATTGACGCGGGAAGGTTCGGCAACGTCTACAAGGGCTCGTCGCTCGAGACGGTCGTCAAGTCGATTGCCGAGCAGCGGCAGATCTTCAAAGGCGCCGACCACGCGTTCTTGTGGAAGCCGAAACTTCGTATCCCCGACATTTACGAGTCGAGCGCTAACCAAATTGCGTTCGGACGGTTTCTCGACGCATGCGCGTGCTGTTCGACCGAGGATGCGCTCCTCGGCGCTATCCGTCGCCTCGATGCCGTGAAAATAAAGGGGCTGGGCCCCGCGGCGGCCAACCTTCTCTACTTCGTGCACCCGACGATGACGCCACCGTTCAACACGGCGATCGTGGAGGGGTACAACGCGCTTACCGGCTCGAAGGTGAAGCTCGGAAAATGGGAAGAATACCTCGCCATGCGCGAGGGCATTCTCCGCATCAATGCCGAACATCGTAGCCTCTTGTCGAACGATCTCGGCGCGGTGGCTGGGCTTCTCTTCGACATCGGTTCGGCGCGCTATCAAGCGCCGCCACGCGTGGAAGACGAGTCTGCAACGCGGGCGTGGGAAGCGGATCTCGCGCGCGTGCGAGAAGCCGCGACGAAGGAGCGGAACGCACGGACCGCCGAGCAGGACGGCGATAAAACGCACACGCAAATCCAGGGATGGCTGCGCGACCTCGGCGTGGCGCTCGGGTTCGACGTCTGGATTGCGGCCAACGATCGAAACCGCGTGTGGGGCGGCGGAAAGCTTGGCGACGGATGCCTCGCGTCGCTCCCGGCCGCGCTCGCGTTGCTCCCGGGTTTCGACTCGATTCGACTCATCGATGTGCTCTGGCTGGCCGGCGGCCGCGCCGAGGTCGAGGCCGCGTTCGAGGTGGAGCACACGACATCGATTTACTCGGGCATCGTTCGCATGCTCGACCTCGCCTTGGGGGGGCCGGGCGAGCCTTTGCGCGGTCTCTTTCTCGTCGCGCCCGATGATCGCGAGGAGGATGTTCGAGCGCAGCTTCGGCGACCTGCATTCCGCCGTGTCGCGGATCTGGCGGTCCGGTATCTGCCCTACAGCGAGCTCGAAAAGAACCGCGAGGCGATGGCCCGCTTTGGCCACGGCCTCAGGCCCATCGAGGCACTGGCGCGCACGTTGACGTAGGGCGACGCCCCGCGCCGAGCGCGGCCATAGGTGCGCCGAGCTCACGGCTCGTCCCAACCGAAGTACCGCTCGATGTCGTCGAGTGCGCGCTCGAGGAGATAGCGGAAGTGGTGCCAGCCGCGGCCGAGCACGTAGCTTACTTACGGTCGCCGTCGGACACCTTCACCATCGACGCCACGAGCTCCGAGGAGCCCTAGTTGACCGAGGCGTGGACGACCGCGCGCTGACCAACTTTGACATCAGTCAGCAGAGCGGGTTTGCCGTCGCGTTCGTACTTGGTTGAGGCATTGACGGTCACCTTTACCAAGTGGTCATCGCCCGTTTTCACGGTGATGGACTGCCCGCTGAGCGCTGCGATGATCCCCATGAGATGTTCGTGGCCTCCGTGGGCGCCCGCCAAGCGGGAGGTCGTAGCGAAGGCGGTCGTGATGATGAGCAGAAGAAAAAGGCGTCGAACCATTGGGAGCTCTTTCGCGGGGACGGGCCGCTAATGGGCGCCGTTCAAAAAGTCGTCTTCGGATTTGTCTTCGGCGCTTTTCGGCCGGAGGCGTTCGATATCGTGGATCTCGTCGGCGGACAGCGTCGGCAGGCGGCGAATGAGAGCGACGAGCTTCCAGGTGTCCGCTTTGTCGCTCGAAGGTGAGCCCCATGCGGGCATGCCCGTGAGGCGGAGGCCGTTCTCGATGATGTAGAAAAGATCGCCGTCGGAGAGGGCCTGGGTTGCCGAGGCGCGCATGTCGGGGACAATCGGGTACATGCGGCCCATCTGCGTCACGCCCGCGCCCTCGCTGCCGTGGCAGCTCGCGCAGTGGTCGGCCCAGTGGGCACGCGCCGCCGCAAGCGTATCGTCCGTCACGGCGACGGGGTTTGTGGCCGAGTGAGCCGCCTCGGGGATGCTCCATCGACGAAGCGCGCGCGCCGCCACTGACTCGAGCGCCGAGGGCTCGTCGCGCGCGCTGAACCCGTGACGAACGACAACCCACGTCGCGATGGCGCCGCCCAGAAGGACGACGCTCGCGACCACGCCGACGATTGCGAAAGAGCGCTCGAGGCGCAGGGTCACTTCGTGCGGAACACGAGCCCATTCGGCTTGCCGCCGACGGTGACCTTCGTGCGCACCT
>JANXMC010000706.1 GCA_025354825.1 Myxococcales bacterium | reverse complement strand
CCCGGCCACCCCTTGCGTGCGATCGAGCCGTTCGAGATAGGCGTCTGCGGGCGGGCAGCTCGAGCACCCTTCCGACGAGAACAGCTCGACGACCACGGGCACGCCGCCCTTCGCCGCGACCCGGGGCTCGGCCTGCGCGTCGCCGCCATCGCCAAAGCCGAACGCGAGGGCGGCCCCCGCGACGACGAGCCCGACCCCCACGCCGACGCCCATGCGCACTGTTCGTTTGGCCATGGCTTCTCTACGCCGAGCAAGGCGTCTGAGTTTCGTCCCGACGCGGGAATTCCCGCGGGGTAAGTATTTTGAAGATTTCCTGCGACCTGGGGCGAGCGCCTGTCTCTGACTAAGCGAGAGCGCCGACGTCGTGTCGGGGGCCTCGATTGAAGGGACACACGCATCATGAAGCTTGCAATTGGTATGGCGACCCTCGCGTTCGGAACCGTCGCCCTCATGGCCGTCACGGGCTGTGGCAGCGACGACGGCGGCGGGACGACGGGCGGCGGCACGACGACTACGACGGGCGCGGCGTATTCGGCGAGCTGCGAGAGCTACTACGGCTCCGGCGGTTGCTGCGAGAAGCTCCTCAAGGCGACGGGCGCGCCTTCGGACACGTGCAGCAAGGCGAAGAAGATTCTCGACGACGGCATCAAGCAGGGCGGAAAGCCCGCAGACTACGAGACGGCGTGCAAGTCCGCGCTCGATGCCGCGTCGCAGGCCGGGTATTGCAAATAACGTATACCAATTAGCGTATCGCACTCGGCGCGGTCGCTGGGCGTCCCCCGGCGACCGCAACGCGCTCCTGCTTCCTTAACGTTTCGCAGTCGCGCACATTCGGTCTATGCGTCGGCGTTCTCGCGCGCCTCCGCGGCGCGGTGCGTCGATTGCATTACGTTCGTCCATGCCGAGCACAATCGAAGGGAAGCGCGTTCTTCTCACGGGAGCGACCGGCTTTGTGGGGACGCACATTTACCCAAAGCTCGTCGAAAGCGGCTTCGATGTCGTTTGTGGGACGCGCCATCCCGACGAGGCGAAGAAGCACGACCCGTTGCGAAACTACGTGCGGCTCGATCTCTCCGATGCCGAATCGGTCGAGTCCGCGCTTCGAGATGTCGAGAAAGCCGTCTATCTCGTGCACAGCATGGCCGACGGGGCCGCCTATGCCGAGGCCGAGAAAAAAAGCGCCGAGACATTCCGCGACATTGCGGCCAAGACGCGCCTCGAACGCATTGTGTATCTCGGCGGGATGCGCCCCCGCGGCACGCCGTCCCATCACCTCGCAAGTCGTTTGCAAACGGGAAAATCGCTGCGCGCGGGCCTCGTGCCCGTCGTCGAGCTTCAGGCTACGATGATCATCGGAGGCGGGAGCGAGAGCTTTCGCATCGTGCGTGATTTGGGCGCGCGCTTGCCGTTCATGCTTTTGCCCAAATGGCTCGAGAGCATGAGCGAGCCGGTGGCCATTCGGGATATCGCTGCGGCGATTGCGTTTGCGCTGGGAATGCCACTTACGAAAAGCGAAGTGTACAACGCGCCCGGCCCCGAACGGCTTTCGGGAAAGGAGATTATCCTCCGTACGTCGGGCCTCCTCGGGCACCGGCCGAAAGCTTTCGGCGTACCGTTCGTCACGCCGCGCCTTTCGAGCTATTGGATTCGCCTCGTGACGCGTGCTGATCCGAACGTGGCCACTCAACTGGTGGAGGGTTTGCGCTCCGACATCGTGTCCGAGGGGCACGAGATTTGGACGCGTATGCCCGACTACGCGCGAACGCCGTTCGACGTCGCGGTTCGAAGCGCCCTCGAAGAAGAGGCCGAATCGCTCCCGCCCACAACCCGACTCGTCGAGCGCGTGCTCCACCGAATCGCAGGCGGCGACGCGCGGCCGCGCGCTGCACGATGACGCTGCGAGCGACGGCGACGCTCTGTGTGACGGGGCTCTTCGTCGCCGTCTGGCCGTGGCTTCTGCACTACCTGGGCGACGACGATCTCTACGCGATCCTCGGCCCCTTCAGCCTCGTTCTCATCGCCGTGCTCGGCGCCCTCGCGGGGCGCGCGTGGTGGGCGTCGGTGCTCGCCCATCATTTTAAACGAAACTTCGCTATCGGTCTCGGCGTCGGCGCGATCATGACGGCGGGCACCTACGGCGCCTACGCGGTCTGCGCGAAGCTCATTCCAAAGCTCGCCGGCGAGGTCGAAGGGCTCTATCGCGCGGCGCATCCCGTGAGCTTCGGGACCGCCCTCGCGTGGACGCTCATCGTCATCGTCGCCGAAGAGGTCCTCTGGCGAGGCCCCGCGCTCGACGGTCTTCCGAGTCGCCGAGCTCGAGTCGCCGTGCTCGCGGCGTCCCTCGCGACGTATACGGCCGTGCAGATCGCCACGGGGTCGTGGGTCGTCGCTCTCGCGGCCCTCGTCTGCGGCAGCTTCTGGATGGCCGAGCGCGTCGCCACGCGATCCATCGTCGCACCGCTGGTCTCCCATGGGATTTGGACGATGACCGTCATTCACCTCTATCCCGTGACGGCGCTGTTCCCCGCTCTTTACCCAGGAGGCAGACCGGCGTAGCCACGTCGTCATGCGAGAAGACTTCGCCGCCGCCGTTCGCCGTGCCCATTCGGTGCAAGGTGCGTTCATTACTCTCGGCGCTCCGGTGCTCGAAAACGAATGTTTCCCCGAGCCGCTCGTTCGCATTCCGCTCGCAACGTTGAACCGCCACGGTCTCATCGCGGGCGCTACCGGCACGGGGAAAACGAAGACGCTGCAGCTCTTGGCCGAGCAGATCGCGCGCGCAGGCGTTCCCGTTTTCGTCTCCGACGTGAAAGGCGATCTCGCAGGGCTCGCCGCCCCGGGCGTGCCGAGCGACCGCATCGCCCAACGCGCGAAAGAGACCGGCACCGAGTGGGCCCCGCAGGCCTGTCTCATGGAGCTTTTGAGCCTATCGGGCAAGCTCGGCGCGACCCTCCGCGCAACGGTCTCGTCCTTCGGTCCCGTGGCGCTCGCCAAGGTCTTGGGGCTCAACGACACGCAGACGAGCGTCCTCGCCCTCGTGTTCAAGTATTGCGACGACCGCGCGCTGCCGCTCCTCGACTTTGCCGATCTCCGCGCGGTGCTGCTGCACCTCACGCGCGAAGGCGCCTCCGAGCTCGACGCCTACGGTGCCGTGTCCAAGGCGTCGGTCGCCGTGCTCTTGCGCGAGATGATCGAGCTCGAGGGGCAGGGGGGCGGCGCCTTCTTCGGCGAGCCCGAGTTCGATCTCGACGATCTCCTGTACGTCGACGCCGAGGGGCGCGGCCTCGTGAGCATTCTCGAGCTCTCGGACGTGCAGGCGCAGCCGGCGCTCTTCTCGACGTTCATGATGTGGATGCTCGCGCGCCTTTATGCCGAATTGCCCGAAGTGGGCGATATGGCAAAACCGAAATTGGTCTTCTTCTTCGATGAGGCGCATCTCTTATTTCGGAATGCGAGCAAGGCGTTCGTCGAGCAAATCGAGCAGGTCGTACGCCTCGTTCGGTCGAAGGGCGTTAGTGTTTTCTTCGTCACGCAGAGCCCGAAAGACATCCCGCCAGCGATTTTGGGGCAGCTCGGTCACCGCATTCAGCACGCCCTGCGCGCGTTCACGGAAGACGACGAAAAGGCCATGCGCGCCGCGGCGCGCACGTTTCCCAAGAGCGACTATTACGATATCCAATCGGTCTTGACGACCCTCGGCACGGGAGAGGCCCTGGTAACGGCGCTCTCTGAAGGGGGCGCTCCGACGCCGCCGTTCATCTGCCGAATGCTCCCGCCCACCTCGCGCATGGGGGCGCTCACGCCGGCGGAGATCGCGCAAGTGATGCAGACCGACCGGGTGCGCGAGTATGCGAAAGCGCAAGACAAGTGGAGCGCCCGCGAGATCCTCGAGCAGCGGCTGCAGCAGGCGCAGGCGGGTGCCGGCGCGCAGGAAGGCGCAGAGGGTGACGATGACGAGGCGCCGCCCGCTGCCGCGGCTCCGAAAGCTCGCACACGAAAAGCGGCGGCTCCGCGCGCGCCCGGGCCGCTGGCTCCTACGCGCACGCCATCGAGCGCGACGGACACGATCGTCGACATTCTCAACTCGCCGGTCGCACGAACCGTCGCGGGGGCCGTCACGCGCGGGCTCATGGGCGCGCTCCTCGGAGCGCCCGCTCGAAAGCGCACGACACGACGGAGATAGCCTCATGAACCTCTCGGGCATTTCCTACGTTGCCGTAAAACAGAATTGAGCCGCTCTCATCCGTCCGCGCAGGAGGTCCCACCTGCGCGCGACGCCCGTCGGCTTACGCTTCGCCCGCTGTACGCCGTTCGGCAAGGCCCGTCCCCATAGCTTCCCGCGGCCGTTACCGTCATCCTCGTGCGACCATTGCGGGCTAACCCCCGTACTTCTTGCGCGAGGTGACTCGATGAAGCGAACCTTCGTCCCCTGCTTTTTGCTGCTCGTGACTGTCCTATTTGGCATTCACTGTTCCGATTCGACATCGCCCAACGTCACGGGATCTCTCGATGGCGGCGACGAATCGGGCGTGACGGGGCCAACCGACACGACGCCGCCGGTCTTCGCGGGCGTGAAGACAGCCACTTCCCTCGGTGAATCGGCTATCGCCGTAACGTGGGACGTCGCAGCCGACAACACGACGCCCGCCGCGGTTCTCGCGTTTCGCGTTTACGTCGTGCCATCGTCGGGCGCGTTCGACTTCAGCGCCCCGGTCATCACAACGCCGGCGGGCGCGTCGAGCACGGTGGTGAGCGCCCTCGCGGCGGCCACGGCCTACAAGGTCGCCGTCCACGCCGTCGACGCCTTTGGCAACGAAGACGGCAACAAGGCCGAAGCGACGGCGACCACGACCGACGCGACCGCGCCCCGTTTCACAGGCGCGCGCGAGGCTCGTGGTACCGATGCCCACGACCTCACAGTCCAGTGGGATGCGGCCAACGACAACGGAACAAAGGCCTCCGACATCAGGTACCGCGTTTTCGTTTCGACGACGCCGGGGGGCGAAGATTTCACAAGCTCCTCGGCCACCAGCGCGCCCGGCGCGACGTCGGCCGTCGTGACGGCTCTCGCCGAATCGACGGCCTACTACGCCGTCGTGCGCGCCGTGGATGCGGCGGGGAACGAAGAGAAGAACCGCCACGAAGTCACGGGCACCACGCTCGACAAGACGCCGCCGACCTTCGCAGGCGTCGAAACGGCCGTCGCCCAGGGGACGAGCATTCGCCTCACGTGGAACGGCGCCGCGGACTCCATCGACCAGGACAACGTCACCTATGACGTTTACATGGGGCAGGGGGCTGCAACGCCCGCACTGACGACACCGGTCGCAACGACGCTCGCCGGCACGCGCTCGTACACAGCGACGAACCTCACAGTTTCTACGCTGTACTCCTTCGTGGTTCGGGCGCGCGACACGTCTGGGAATCAGGATACGAACACGAAGGCTCGCAGCGCGACGACGGCCGCGTCGGCTGACGTCACACCGCCCACCTTCGCGGGGCTCGCGTCGGCGACGGCTACGAGCGCGCGGACGATCGACCTCGCCTGGTCGGCGGCGACCGATGATCTCACGGCCGCCGCGAGCATCGTATACGACGTCTACCTCGCACCAACCTCGGGGACGCAGGGGTTTGCATCGCCGTCTTTCACAACGGCGCCGGGCGTGACGAAGACGACGCTTTCGAACCTGCAGCCGGAGACCACGACGTTCGCCGTCGTGCGCGCGCGCGATCAGGCGGGGAACGCAGATACCAACATCGTCGAAAAGAGCGCGCGCACGCTCGCCGACACGACCCCGCCGACCTTTACCGGCCTCGCTTCAGCGAACGCGACGTCGCCGACGTCGATCACGCTGAGCTGGGCGGCGGCGTCGGACGACGTCACCCCGACCGCGAACATCACGTACCGTATTTACCAATCGACGCAGTCGGGCAATCAAAACTTCGCGTCGCCGACGCTAACCACCGGGCCCGGCGCGACCAGCGCGGTGATGTCGGGGCTCGTGCCGCAGACGACCTACTACTTCGTGGCGCGCGCAGTCGACGCCTACGGGAACGCCGACCCGAACGCCGCGCAGCGCTCGGCGACGACCCCGGCCGATACGCAGCCGCCGACGTTCGGCGGCGTCGAGGCGCTCGTCACGCAAGGGCCGACTTCTGTTCTGGCCACGTGGTCGGCCGCGAATGACGCCGTCGCGCCTTCGAGCGCGATTGTCTATTTGCCTTACCTCGCGACCTCGGCGGGCGGCGAAAGCTTCGCCGTGGCACCGACGCCGACGGCCGCGGGGGCGACCTCGTTCCTGTTTACCGGTCTCACGCCGAACACGCCGTACTTCGTAGTCGTTCGATCGCGCGATACGTATGGCAATGTCGATACCAACACGGTCGAGAAGACGACGACGACCCAGGGCGATGCGACGGCGCCGGCCTTCGCGGGCGCGTCGGGCGTCTCGGGCGCGTCGACGACGCAGCTCACGGTGAGCTGGGCCAACGCGGTCGACAACGTCACGCCCGCGGCGTCGATGAAATACCGAATTTGCGTTACCCAAGTTGCCGGTGGCTGCTCGGGCGCGGGCTTCGTCGCGGCGGCAACCGTGACGGGAATCCTCACGCGCACCTTCACCGGGCTCACGCCGCTCAAAACCTACTACTTCGTCGTTCGCGCCGAAGATGGCGCCGGCAACGTCGACACGAACAGCGCCGAGCGTTCGGGGCAGACGACGGCCGACACGCAGCCGCCGACCTTCGCGGGGCTCGCCAGCGCTTCGGCCACCGGGCCTACGACGTTGGCGCTTTCGTGGGCCGCGGCGACGGACAACGTCAGCACCAGCGCACAGATGGTGTACGACGTCTTCCGCGCGTCCAGCGCCGGCGGCGAGGCGTTCGGGTCTCCCAGCTACACCACGGCGGCGGGTGCAACGAGCTACGCCGTCACGGGCCTCACGCCGAGCACGCCCTACTTCTTCGTCGTTCGTGCACGTGACACGGCGGGCAACGCCGAGGCCAATACGGTCGAGAAGTCGGCGTCGACGCAGGCCGATACGACGCCGCCTACGTTCGGCGGCGTTACGAGCCTCACGGCGCTCGGCCTCACGTCGCTGCGGTCGGCATGGAACGCCGCGACGGACAACGTGACCACGTCGTCGAGCATTGCCTATCTCGTCTGCTGGTCGACGGGCTCGTCGTGTCAGACGTCGTTCACGGCCATGGCGACCACGGCCGACGGCGCGACGAGCTTCGACATCACCGGCCTCTCCGCCGGGACCTCGTACACGGTCGTTGTCCGCGCGCGCGACGACGCCTCCCAAGTCGATACCAACACGACGGCTATCACGAAGAGCACGGTGGCCGATACGACGGCGCCGACCTTCGCCGGCGCATCCGGCGTGAGCGGCGCGACGGCGACGTCGCTCACCGTGAATTGGAACGCGGCCGTCGACAACTACTCGCCCGCCGCGAACATCACGTACCTCGTCTGCCGCTCGCTTACCGCGGGTGGCTGCGCGTCGAGCTTCGTGGCGACCGCGACGTTGACGAACCAGACCTCCTACCAGTTCACGTCCCTGGCCCCGACGTCGACCTACTACTTCGTCGTGCACGCTCGGGACGCCGCGAACAATGCGGATACCAACAGCGTCGAGGTCTCGGGTCTCACAGTCAACGACACGACGCCGCCTACGTTCGCGGGGCTCGCTTCGGCGAACCCGAAGGCGGGCTCGGCGACGGTCATCACACTCGGGTGGGCCGCCGCGACAGACAACTCGAATACGTCGGCGCAGATCGTTTACGACATCTACCGCGGGACCGCTTCGGGTGGCCAGAGCTTCGCCGCGCCGACCTACACGACGCCGTCGGGGGCAACCTCGTTCGACGCCACGGGGCTCGCCGCGCAAACTCCCTACTACTTCGTCGTTCGTGCGCGCGACACCGCGGGCAACCGCGAGACGAACGTCGTTCAGCGAAACGCGACGACGAACGCGGACGTGACGGCGCCGAGCTTCGCCGGGATCACGCAGCTCACGGCGACGCCGGGCTACGCCACGCGCCTCGATGCGGCGTGGTCTGCGGCGTCGGACGACAGCGCGACCGCCGCACAAATCGCCTACCGCCTCTGCTGGTCGGTGGGCACGAGCTGCGTGAGCTCGTTCGTCGCGATGGCAACGACGGCGCAAGGCGCGACGGGCTACACGCTGCAGAACCTCGCGCCGAGCACGGCGTACACCGTTGTCGTTCGCGCCGTCGACCCGGCGGGCAATGCAAGCAGCAACACGCAGTCGTTGACGACGAGCACCACCGCCGACGTGACGGCGCCGACCTTCGCCGGTGCAGCGAGCGCCGGTGCACCGGGCAGCACTCCCCACACGGCGCGCACGGTTTCGTGGTCGGCGCTTGCGACGGACGACGCGACGGCGCCGTCGGGCATCACGTACGACGTGTGCGTCACGCAATCGAGCGGCGGCTGCAACGGCGGGGGCTTTGCCGTCTACCAAAGCGTGACCGGCGCCGTGACGAGTGCGACGGTCACAGGGCTCACGCCCAATACGGTCTACTACTTCGTCGTGCGAGCCCGCGACGCGGCAAACAACCGCGACAACAACAGCGTGCAGGTCGCGAGCACGACGTCCCAAGAGCCCAACCCGCCGACGCCGGCGACGAGCGTCGGCGTCGTCATCGCGAACGACATCTCGCTCACGGTGAAGCCCGGGGAGTTCTTCTGCGTTCTCGGGCCCAACGCCGCCGGCAAGACCACGACCATCCGCATGCTGGCCGGCCTCATCAAGCCGACCTCCGGCAGCGCGCGCCTCGCGGGCTTCGATGTGCAGACCGCTCCGCTGGAGGCCCGCCGCCGGCTCGCCTAC
>JANXMC010000695.1 GCA_025354825.1 Myxococcales bacterium | reverse complement strand
CGCCATGGGTGATCAGGACCGGCACCATCCGCGTCTTCGCCAGCGGCACCGTCGCAATCGGATGAAGCAGCGGCGCGTGCCGCTCTTCGACGTAGGCCACGCCGGCGCGTTCGAGCGCCCAACGCGCCTTCTCGCAATAGTGGCTCGGTGAGAGCGTCACGAGACGGAGACGCAGCGGACGGGCCCCCCCGACCCGCCCAGCCGCGGCGTTCGTCACTTGAGGAGCCACCCGAAGAGCATGTGCTTCGTCGTTTGGCGCGACACGACGGCGATCGAGTCGACCAGCGGGATCTCCTTCGGGCACACCTCGACGCAGTTTTGCGCTTTGCCGCAGTCGGCCACCCCGCCGTCGCCCATCAGCGCTTCGAGGCGCTCGGGCGCGTGCATCTTGCCGCTCGGGTGCAGGTTGAAGAGGCGCACCTGGTTGATCGCGGCCGGTCCGATGAAAGCCGACGAATCGTTGATCTGCGGGCACGCTTCGAGGCAGCAACCGCACGTCATGCAGCGCGAGAGCGGGTAGGCCTCTTCTTGGTTCTCTTGCGATTGCCGCGGGCCTGCGCCGAGCTCGTGGGAGCCGTCGACGAGGACCCACGCCTTGACCTTCTTGAGATCGTTGAACATCCGCGAGCGGTCGACGGCAAGATCTCGCACGAGCGGGAACTTCGTCATCGGCTCGAGGGTGATCGTCTCGCCGTTGGGCGCGATCTGATCAATCAGCGCGGTGCACGACTGCCGCACGCGCCCGTTGATCACCATCGTGCACGAGCCGCAAACCTCTTCGAGGCAGACGCACTCCCAGAAGACGGGCGGGACGGTCTTGTTGTCGGCCGTCGTCGGGTTCTTCTGAATGTCCATCAGCGCGCTGATGACGTTCATTCGCGGCTGCCAGGGGAGCTCGAACTCTTCCCAGCGCGAGGTCTCGGGCTTGTCGGCGGCGTCCTGACGCTTGATCTTCAGCCGTACGCTTTTGGTGCTCATGATCCTCTTCCCTCAGGTGGCCGTGGCTGCGGGGGCGGCGGCCTTGTCGCCGTCTTTCTTGGCTGCGCCTTGCGCGTTGGCGCTCGCCGCGCCCGCCTGCTCGTACTTGCGTGCGCGCGGCTGAACGAGGCTGATGTCGACGGCGTCGGTGATGTTCACCGTTTTGCCGTTGAGCGCGTAATCGAAGTCGCGCGCGAACCGCACCGCGTTGGGCGCGTTGCCGCCATCACTGTGGAAGGCAAGCGTGGTGCGCAAGAACTTCTCGTCGTTGCGATCTTTGAACGCCGGCTTGAAGTGCGCGCCGCGCGACTCGTCGCGGTTGCGCGCGCCCTGGGCGATCACGCGGGCGAGGACAATCATGTTGAACAGGTGGCGCGTAAACTGCGCCGACTGGTTCGCGCGACCGCTCGTGTCCGGGACGCCGACCTTGCGCGAGCGCATGTCGATCTCGTCGATCTTCGCGAGGACCGTGTCGAGCTTGTCGTTGTGACGCTCGATGGTCACGTCGACCAACATCATCTGCGCCATCTCGTCGTGGAGCTTGAAGGGGTTCTCCTTGCCGTCCATTTTCAAGATCGCGTTGTACTTCGCGAGCTCGCGCTTCTCGGCCTTCTCGAAGACCGACGACGACAAGTCGTAGCTGCTCTTGTCCATCCCCTTGCGGTAGCTCGCCATCGCGGGGCCAGTGACCATCCCGCCGTAGATGCACGAGAGCAGCGAGTTGGCGCCGAGGCGATTTGCGCCGTGATACTGGTATTCGCACTCGCCGGCCGCGTAGAGGCCCGAGATGCTCGTCGCCTGGTTCCTGGGAGAGCCCATGACGAGGCCGCCGTCGGCCGAGCGCTCGAAGTCGACCCAGAGGCCGCCCATCGAGTAGTGCACGGCCGGGAAGACGCGCATCGGGTTCTCGTACGGATCCTCGCCGACGAACTTTTCGTAGATCTCGAGAATGCCCGCGAGCTTCTTGTGGAGCGCTTCTTTCGGGAGGTGCGTGAGGTCGAGGTAAACCTCGTTCTCGTTGGCGCCGGTCTTCGCATTGAAGACGCCGCGCCCTTCGTGGAAGCATTTGAGGAACAGCTCGCGGCTCGCAATGTCGCGCGGGACGAGATTGCCGTAGCCCGGGTATTTCGCCTCGAGGAAGTAGTCGCGATCCGCTTCGGGGACCTCACGACCGCGGCGCTGCTCTTTCGGATCTTTCGGGACCCAGACGCGGCCGCCTTCGCCGCGCGCGCTCTCGGAGATGAGGCGCAGCTTGTCGGCGCCGGGGATCGCCGTAGGGTGCACCTGGATGCACTCGCCGTTCGCGTAGCACGCGCCCTGCTGATAGACGGACGACGCCGCGGTGCCGGTGTTGATGACGCTGTTGGTAGACCGCCCGAAGACGATGCCGGGGCCGCCTGTTGCGAGGCAGACCGCGTCGCCCGGGAACGCCTTGATCTCCATCGACTTGAGATCTTGCGCGACGATGCCCCGCGCGACGCCGGCGTCGTCTTGGACCACCGAGAGGAAGTCCCAGAACTCGAACTTGCGAACCATCTTCTCGCCGGGGATGACGATGCCGCGCTCGTCTTCCACGTCGGCCGTTTCGAAGCGGCGCACCTGCTCGTCGAGCGCGTAGAGGAGCTGCTGCCCCGTGGTCGCGCCTGCGAAGGCCGTGCGGTGAAAGAGTGTGCCGCCGAAGCGGCGGAAGTCCAAGAGACCTTCGGCGGTGCGGTTGAAGGGCACCCCCATGCGATCGAGCATGTAGACGATGCCGGGGGCCGCATCGGCCATGCCCTTTACCGGGGCCTGGTTCGCGAGGAAATCGCCGCCGTAGACCGTCTCTTCGAGGTGCACGCGGGGCGAGTCGCCTTCGCCCTTCGTGTTGACGCTCGCGT
Source organism: Myxococcales bacterium (assembly GCA_025354825.1). Lineage (GTDB taxonomy): Bacteria > Myxococcota_A > Polyangia > Polyangiales > Polyangiaceae > JANXMC01. The sequence continues at coordinate 1,020 of JANXMC010000695.1, read as the reverse complement.
TGATGCCGCCCTGCGCGCACACCGAGTGGGATCGCTTCACGGGGACGAGGGAGAACACGTCGACCGGCACGCCGGCTTCGCACAGCTTGATGACGGTGGTCAGCCCGGCGAGACCGCCGCCGACGACGATGACCCGCCTAACTTTGCCCGATTCGCTGCGCGTATTGCTCTTTGCGGCCATGCGGTGCCCTCTAACACGATTCGCTCCAGTCGCGGACCTCGGCGCGCCTGCGCTCTTTCGAGGCGCGCTTTTGGATGCGAGCTACGGCTTCGTGGGGTTCTCTGTGGGGTCGAGAGCATTGGGCGGACAAGGGGCGTCGGGCACGACGATGCGTTCGCGCGCCTGAGGAAGGAGCGGCGCCGACCCGGTGGCGAAATGGAGGACGGTCTCGAAGCCCGTGAGGAAGAGCCCAAGGCCGAGCGCCGCGAAGACCCACGCGGCCCGCCGCATCGCCCGCCGTGTGATGACAATGCCCCACGAGACAGTGAAGCCCCAGAGCCCGTTGGCGAAGTGGAAGACAGTCGCCGCGAGCCCAGCCGTGTAGCCGAGGGCTACCCACGGAACGCCCCAGCGCGTCGATGACAAATGTTCGGTGAGCGTTCCGTAGAACGCTTCGCTGCCCATACCGAATAGCCATTTCTGTATTCGGTATTCCCAGAGATGGCAGACAATGAACAGGAGCGCGAGAATGCCGGTCACGCGCTGCAGGAAATAGAGCCAATTGCGCGCGAACGGATAGCGCCCGACGTTGGGCCTGCCGAAGATGGCAATGGCAATTCCGTAGGCGGCGTGAAAGCCGAGGGGCAGGAAGATTCCGAAGATCTCGACGGCAGGCAAGAACGGCATCGCCTGAATCTCTGCAACGGCGCCGTCGAACGAGGCGCGGCCGCGGAGGGCGCTCGCATTCGTCCACAGGTGCTCCATCAGGAAGACGCCCACCGGCACCACGCCCGAGAGCGAGTGGAGCTTATGGAGGAGGAAATTGCGGCGTCCGCCGGGCGGAGCGCTCGCTGCGAGCT
>JANXMC010000074.1 GCA_025354825.1 Myxococcales bacterium | reverse complement strand
GTGGGGGCGAGGATGGCGTGGGCGCAGAACGCCTGGTCGCGCGGCGTCTCGTGGGCGTCGAGCCCCACGCGCGCTGCGAACCACTGACGATGGTCGTCGACGATGCTCACGAGCGCGATGGGCGTGCCGCAGATCTGCGCGGCGAGCGTCACGAGACCGCGAAGGGTCGAATCGCTGTCCGCGTCGAATGCGCCGTACTCTTCGAGAGCACGAAGGCGAGCGGACTCGCGGATTTCTTCGGGGCTCACCTTGCCCTTATACATAGTCACCCGCAAAGGCGACTCCGAATTTACAACCTCATCAAGGAGTTACGCGGTCGATTGCCAAGCGGATCGAGCCGATCTGGCGCAGTGGGTACGGCGTAGACTTGGTGATGTCGGCGTCTGGTTGGGACCGAAGAAGCAAAAGCCTCGGGGCAGGTACGATGCGTGCGAACGAGGTGCCGACGCTCGGAGCGCGTCTGGCGGGTGCCGTCGCTACGGCGCTATCGGTCGTCGTGTGGCTGGTCTCCCGCGACGAGGACGATGGCGCGAGGGCGCCGCGCAAGACGCGCGCACCGCGCCAACCGAGGCGCAACACCTACGCGTCCTGAGGCGCCGTAGCTTGGCTCACATAAGCGGCGGGAGCGCGAGACTCGGCAGGGCGTCGCGCACGGCATCACCGAGGACGTCTTCCTGCAGACGCGCTTCGTCGCCGAAGAAGGCCGCGGCGATCGTGCGATTGAGCCGCTGCGTGCTCACGAGGGCTATCGCGCCGTCGACGTCCGTCACCCCTTCGCCGTAGGCCACGCGCTTCTCGGCCGCATCGCCGCCGCCTACGAGCGCGGCGAAGTACTGCATTCCAAAGCTTCGCCGCCGCGCCTGATGGTCGCCCGTAACGACCACGTGGAAGCGGAGGCGCTCGTCCGCCGTCATGTCGGCGACGAAGTGAGCAACGTGGCGATTGAGCGCGGCGAGCTGCACGCGCGTCGCGTCTTCGGTACACCGCGTGAGCAGCGGCGAGGTGCGCGCGGCGAAGCTGTCGAGAGCGTCGTTCGTCGCGCCCTTTCCGCTCAAGAGATCGTCGGCGAAGGCGAGCACCATCGTGAGGAGCGACGCGAGGTTTCGAACCGTACCGTCTGCGCGCGGCTCCGCGTCGGTCTCGTCGTCCAGCGACGTAATGGCAAATATTACCTTCTCTCGGACGAGGCGAACACGAGCCAGGGTTTCTTTGGAGAGCGAGCGCGCGTTCTCCGGGCCGTCGTTGAGCACCGCGAGATAGAGCGCGAGGGGCGCGTGCGCCACCGACTTGACCACGTGAAAAAGACGCGGCGTGAACGTGACGGACGACCGCGTGTCGCCACGCACCAACACGAGCTCGTCGGCCAGCACCACGAAGAACGGCACCTCGTCGGACGCGTCCAGGCGGGCGCGTCCGTAGCCCTCGTGGAACGCGTCGTTCACGCCGTCGAGGGCGGTTCCCACGTGTGCCGGGGCAGGCGCGCGCGGCCGCACGAGACCGCGCGCAACGAGAGCGGCCGTCGCAGAAGCCGCGCCGGCGGCGAGCGCGAGGAAAAGCGGTTTGAACCGCCGCTTGTTCTCGAGGATCGCCATGCCGTTCTTCGAATCAGGCGGTGAGCGCGCGCGCCGCTTTGACGACATTCTCAGCGGTAATGCCCAGCTCTTTCATCACGTCCGCGCCCGGCGCCGACAGGCCGAACCGGTCGATGCCGATCGATGCGCCGTCGAGGCCCACGTAGTGCGCCCACGTCGACGTCACCGTCGCTTCGATCGACACGCGCTTACGGCAGGCGCGCGGGAGAACCTCTTCGCGGTAGGCCGCCTCTTGCCGCTCGAAGCGCGAGAAGCACGGAAGGCTCACGACGCGCGTGCCCGCGCCGAGCGTCTCGGCCGCCTTGAGCGCATGCTGCAACTCGCTCCCCGCCGACATCAAAATAAGGTCGAGCGGCGCCGTCTCTTTCTTCGCGATGTAGCCCCCCTTGAGCGCGCCTTCGCGCCGCGTCTTCACGGGGATTTCCTCAAGCAGCGGCACGGCCTGACGCGTGAGCGCGAGGAGCGTCGGGCCGGTCGTGTGCTCGAGCGCGGCGACGAACGCGCCGGCGGTCTCTTCCGGGTCGGCCGGGCGAATGACATCGAGATTGGGAATCACGCGCAGACCGGGAATCGTCTCGACGGGCTCGTGCGTCGGGCCGTCTTCGCCCACCGCCACGCTGTCGTGCGTGAAGATGTAAATGACGGGCAAGTGGCTGAGGGCGGCGAGGCGAATCGTCGGGCGGCAGTAGTCGGCGAAGACCAGGAACGTCGCGCCGCTCGGGCGGAAAATCCCGTGAGCGGCAATGCCGTTGAGAATGGCCCCCATGCCGTGCTCGCGAATGCCAAATCGAATATTGCGACCGGTGCGGTGACTCGGTTTGAAGTCGTTGTCGCCGGCCTTCAAGTCGCCAATGTAATTTAGAGTCGACCCGTAGAGATCGGCGCTGCCGCCGATGAGGAGCGGAACGGCGTCGGCGAGGGGCTGGAGAACGTCTTGCCCCGCCTTGCGCGTGGCGATCTTCGACCCTTTGGCGAACTCGGGAATCTTGGAGAAGAGCGTCTCGATGCTCGGCGTCTTCGCGGCCGTGTCTTGCGGAAGCGTTTGCGAGTAGGCGCGCGAGCCGCCGAGCTCTTCGGCGAGCTTCGGGTTTGCGGCTTTCCACGCTTCGAACGTCTTCTGCCACGCCGTGTGCGCGGCCTCGAGCTTCGCCTCGTGCTCTTTGAAGAACGCCGTTACCTCGGGGAATACGAAGTACGTCTCTTTCGGCAATCCCATCGCCGCGCGCGCGGCCTCGGCGAACTTCGCGCCGCCTTCGCCGTGGGCCTTCGCTGTGCCCGCGACCTCGGGAATGCCTTTACCGATGAGCGTCTTCGCAATGATGATTTGCGGTTTGCCGCTGCCGGCCTTCTTGGCGCGCTCCACGGCGGCGTACACGGCGTCGAGCTCGTGGCCGTCGACGGTCTGCACGTCCCACCCGATGGCCTCGAAGCGCTTGGCCGTGTCTTCGCTCTGCGTCTCCTTCGCCATCGCGTCGAGCGTTACGGCGTTGGAGTCGTAAATGAGAATGAGGTTGTCGAGCTGTTGGTGACCTGCAAACTCCACCGACTCCATCGCCACGCCTTCTTGCATGCAGCC
>JANXMC010000683.1 GCA_025354825.1 Myxococcales bacterium | reverse complement strand
CCGTCTTGGTCAACGGCGCGACCGGTACATCGGGGCGCCTTGCCGTACAGATTGCCAAATATCTCGGCGCACGCCGCGTCGTCGCCACGGGGCGAAACGCGTCGTCGATCAAGATGCTCTTCGACGCCGGCGCCGATGTGGTCATCCCCCTCGACGCGCCCCACGAAACGATGATCGAAACGTTCCGCGAAGAGATCGCCGACGGCGGGGTCGACATCGTGTTGGACTATTTGTGGGGCACCTCCGCGGAGCAGATCATCCGCGCCACGTGGGGAGAGAGCGGCGCAAAGACATCCGACGGCGCGCGAGCGGTGCGCTTCGTGCAGATCGGCGCAATGAGCGGCGAGACGGTCGCCGTGCCCGCGATGGCGCTCCGCAGCTCGGGGCTCGAGATTGTCGGCAGCGGCCTCGGCAGCGTGTCGACGGAGAGGCTCCTCGGCACGGTGAAGGCGCTCCTGGCGGCCTTCGTTCCTGCGAAAATGACGGTCGCTTTCGAGACGCTGCCGCTGCGTGACGTGGCGCGCGGCTGGGCGATGCCGGCGTCGAAGCGGGTTGTGTTCTCGACGTCGGCATGACGCCCGGCGTGCCCGGCGACGTGCTGCTCGCGGCTCCGTTCGAGAGCATCGCCGCCGTGCTCGTCGGCGCGCTCGCGCTTCAGTCCGCTCCGCCGTCGGCCTCGCCGTCGCCCGTTTTGAGAGGCGGGCAGATGCTCTCTGGCGCCTGATTCGAGACTGCGGGGATGCTGCGGAGGTAGGCGACGATATCGTTCAACGACGAATCACCGAGGCGCGTGAAGCTCGGCATCGTCGAGCACAGCTGGGCCCCCTCGTCGTCTTTGGTGTTTTTGAGCGCCGTGAGGATCTGCGCGTCCGTCCACGAGCCGATACCGGTCTCGACGTCGGGGGTGAGGTTCGGGCCATAGACGACGACGCTCTTTGCCGTGTTGGCGACGGGCTGAAGGCGCCCCGCGAGCGTCTTCCCGCCCGTGTCCTGATGGCAGCTCACGCAGTCCTGGGATTTCACGAGGGCCTCGCCTCGGCTTACCGCCGTGCCGGTCGGCGTCGTCGAGTCGCTCGAGCTACAGCCAGCCGCGAAAAAGGAGAGAGATGCCGTCGCGACCAAGACGCCCGCGATAGCCGAATTACGAATATCGAAATTGCGCATACCGCGGATGCTTGCCCGCCCTTTTGACTGTGCGCAAGATATTAACAATTATTATTGGCTGAGTTTAAAACGTCACCAATCGCGGATTTTTTGCCTGATTCGCGCGGCTACGGCGCGGGAGCAGGGAAATGGCTCTCCCCGTGCGAGGCGCGTCGCGTACGGAATAGGAATGTCGACGAGCCGCGCGAGCTCGGTCTCGAGGCGGCCCGTTTGCGCCATCCACTGTTGCGCGAGAAGAACCACCTCAAGGTAATCCGGATTCAGCACTTGCGCGTTCGACGCGAGCCTGTCCGTCGGTGCCTCGCGCTCGCGCGGGTCTTCGCCACCGTCCTCCGCGAGATCGTCGACCTCACCCTCGACGTCGCCGAGCAGCGCGCGAATGTCGTCTTCGTTGAGCCCCTCGAGGGCCCGCGCGTCGCCGCCCACCACGACGCTCGTAAGCTCGCGCTTCTTTGCTTTGAGCGAGCCGATTTTCTCCTCGATCGTACCGCGCACCACAAGGCGCACGACCGTCACGGGCTTGTCTTGGCCAATGCGGTGCGCGCGATCGGTCGCCTGATCCTCGACCGCCGGATTCCACCACGGATCGCAGTGGATCACCGTATCGGCGGCTGTGAGGTTGAGCCCGGCGCCGCCCGCTTTGAGCGAAATCAGAAAGAGCGGCGCCTTCCCATTCTGAAAGCGGTCGACCACCTCGTCGCGGTGTGTGGTGGAGCCGTCGAGGTACTCGTAGGCGATTCCCTCTTCGTCGAGATCGACACGCCACAGCGTGAGAAGCTTCACGAACTGCGAGAAGACAAGGGCGCGGCGCCCCTCGGCGACCAGCTCGCGAACGAGCTCCAAGAACGATTCGCGCTTGGCGCTGGCCGACGGCTCGGACGTTGGGTCGACCAAGCGCGGGTCGCACGCCATTTGGCGAAGGCGCATGAGCGCCGTGAACACGCTGAGCGAGCACTGGGCGAGCCCGCGCTTCTTGATGTCCTTCGCGACGCTCGATCGCACCGTGTGCGCGAGGGCGTCGTACATCCGTTTCGACGCGCGCGAGAGAACGACCTCACGCTCGATCTCGGTCTTCGGCGGAAGCTCGCGGAGAACGTCGTCCTTCGTGCGGCGAAGCAGAAACGGCCGCACGACGGCGCGAAGAATAGGCCCCGCGGGGCTCTCGCGATCCTGGGTAATCGGCTTTTCGAAACGCGTTTCGAAAGCGTAGCGCGAGCCCAAGATGCCCGGGTTCGCGAAGGACGCGAGGGCCCACAGCTCGCGTAGGCGGTTCTCGATGGGAGTCCCCGAGAGGGCGAGGCGCATACCGGCATCGAGCTTGTTCGCGGCGCGTGTCGTGGCGCTGTCGGCGTTCTTGATGTTCTGCGCTTCGTCGAGAACCGCGCACCGAAACGTGACCGCCGAAAGCGCCGCGATGTCGCGCCGAAGAATCGCGTAGGTCGTCACCACGACGTCGCACTCGGCGATCGCCGACGCATCGCGCGCGGGGCCATGAAGCAAGAGCACGCGAAGCCCCGGCGTGAACCGCGCGGCTTCACGCACCCAGTTGGTCGCGACCGACGTGGGGCAGACGACGAGCGACGGCTGCGCCCCTTCGAGCTCTTTGCGCCGGAGCAAGAACGCGAGGGTCGTGATCGTCTTTCCGAGCCCCATGTCGTCGGCGAGAATGCCGCCCGCGCCAAGGGCGTGGAGAAACTGCAGCCAGGCGAGGCCGAGCTTTTGGTACGGGCGGAGCGTCGCCGTGAGCCCCTCGGGCATGTCCGGCTCGGCAGCCACGGCGAGGGCGCGGAGTTTTTTGCGCAGGGTTTCGACGGCGAGATCGATGCGGCCGTCGTTCTCTTCGATCCAGCGATCGAGCCGCCCCAGCTGATGAAGCGCGAGGCGCGCATCGGCCCCTTCGCCCATCACGTCTGCGGCTTCGTCGAGGAGCGTCGCGAGGGACGCCGAGATCTTCGCGAGTGTGCCGTCCTCGAGGCTTACCCACGCGTTTTTGCGCTGAAGCGCGCCGCGAATCGCCTCGATTTCGACAGGTAGCTTTTCGGACGAGAACTCGAGGCGCGTATCGAGCCAATCCCCCTCGAGAGCCACGTGCACCTGCCCCACGATCGGCGCGCCGACGCGGACGCGGGCGAGGTTGTCGGCGAGCTCGACGCCAATCGGCGGATCGGCCGACTCACGCAAATCAGGGAGCGCTTTTTGCCATAGGTGAATGGCCTCTTCGGACGAAAGCTTGATATGCCCGATATCGGGCTCCCCCTCGTCGTAGTGCACGATTCCAAGGCTCTCGATGCGCGCGCGGGCGCGCGACTCGGTCTCGACGTCGCGCCCGTCGTCGGCCGGAGGAATAGGCTCGAGGAGGCGCACCTCGCGCGATCTGTACACGGCCACGAGCTCGCCCGTGAGATCGAGCGGCTCGCCCGACAGGCGCAGCACGATCGACGGGGTTTCGATGGGCGGCAGCCCGAACGAATCGCGCATCGGAAGGACGATGCCGCGCCCTCGCGTCGCCCGAAGGAGGCGCGAGCCGGCATCGCCCAGGCGGCCCGGTGGCACGTAGAGCACCGGCGAGCGCGCGAGGTGCGTCGCGAAGTCGAGATCGACGTCGGGAGCCACGCGGTAGATGCCGCCCGTGCGCGCCCAAACATAGGGAAAAGGTCCTGCGAAGAAGACGGAATCGGCAAACGTGATGCGCTCGCCGCTCGCCGCCGTGACCCAGCTCGCGGTGAGGGCGTCGAGCTCTTCGCGGGGCGAGCTGCCGGCGCCCTCGCCGTTCGGCGTACGCGGATCGAGCGTGACGGTGGGGCGCACGTAGGCTGCGCGAAAGTCGAGCATGCTCTTGAAGCCGACGCCGAAGATGCCGCCGTGCGCGCGCATCGCCTCGAGGGCGAGGGACGCATCGACACCGATGGCGTAGACCGCTTTTCGCGCGGAGCCGCGCTCGCTCACGTGGGCGAGAACACGCCTGTCCTTCGGCGCGAACGGCTGCGCGTTGGGGCCGTGAATCTCGCGCGGCGGCAAGAGCTTGCGCTCGCCTGCTCGTCGCACGCTGAACGAGATCATGCTGCTCCGAAGAGGATCGACGCGGTCGTCGTAGCTGCGCGCGATCACGGGATCGGCATCGGCGAAGGCCGTCGCGGAGATCTCGGCGCGCGCCCCCTGGGCGCCAGGCGCGAGCCAGAAGCCCAACGCCTGATCGAACCGCCGCTCGATGTTCACGGCGAAGCGCGCTTCGGGGGCGCGGGCCGCCAAGCCGGCCGTGGGGTCGCCATCGACGAGCGCTTCGCGAAGGGCGCGCGAGCAGGCGAGATCGACGGCGACCGTCGCCATGTGCATACAAGGACCAAAGGCGATGGCGCACCGCGAGCACGAGCCGGAGAAGCCCGCCGACGGACCCACGCCGACGCTTTTGGTGAGGGCGATGCGCACGCCGTCTGGGATCGCCGACGCGCGCGTGGTGGGCGCGCCGTCGCGCAAGCTTGCATGGACCAACGCGCCGGTGAGTCGGGGCGCATCGACGTAGACGAGGCCGCTCGCGAGGGCGATTTCGAAGGTGCGTTGCCCAACCGCGCGACGCACGTGATCGAGGTCACATTCGGCAAGCCAGCTCCCTTCCGAGCCCGCCGGCCCCGTGAAATATCCCATGGTCGGCGTGGGCTATGCCAACGCCGCGGAGGGCACGCAAGCGGCAAGCGCCGCGTCCAACTCGGCCACGTGACCGTCGACGGCTCCCATTTCACGGAGCGCGAGGGCGAGGCGCGCGACGTATTCGAGATTGGCGCCGCTCGGCCCGTGGGACGCGCGCACCTGCACGACCAGGGCCTCGAGCGACGCGGGGCCGAGATAATGGGCATTCCCCTCTACGGCCATGTAAACGACCCCTTCGGCGAACGGCGGCGCATGGGGCGCGGGGAGCAGCGCGACAGCGTGACGCTCGTACCCGCCTTGCTCACGTTCGTCCAAGTGGGCCATCACCGCGTCTTGGTCGGCGGCGGCAATCAGGTACGCCGCGCCCGCGCAAAAGGCCCCCCCCTCGGGGACGAGCGTCACCACACGGCCCGGCGCGTCGGGCGTGCCGCGATGATCGGGCGAGCCTTGCCAGAAGCGGCGTGCCCACCCTTCGATGTACGCCTCGCGCCTGGTTACGAAGGGGAACGACGGCCGCCAAATCAGCGACCCATATCCAAATATCCAAATACCCTCTTCGGTCGCCATTCTTACACGTCTCGCAGGCTTTCGAAGGTGGGGTAGCCCCTTGGCCTCGACACGCGACACGCCTTTTCGACCGATGCGATGTACCGCGCGACCAGCGACGCGTCGTAGCTCGCCCATCCACGTAGCGCGACATTTCCCAAGAGCACGTCGAGCGATGCGTTCCCCACGCGCTCACCGATTCCGAGGCCGCAGCCGTGAATGCGGTGCGCGCCCGCGCCGAGGGCGGCGAGGCTGTTGGCGATGGCGAGGCCGCGGTCGTCGTGGCCGTGCCAGTCGATCTTCGTCGTCGGCGACACGCGCGCGATGAGCGCCGCCGTCCACGCGACCAGCGCGATCGCGCCGTCGGGCGTGGCGTGACCGACCGTGTCGCAAAGGACGATGCGCGAGGCGCCCGCACCCATCGCCGCCGTGAAAAGCGTCTCGAGATCTCGCGGCGACGAACGGGTCGTGTCCTCGGTGACGAAGGCGACCGCGAGCCCCTCGCGCACGGCGAAGGCGATGGCGTCGCGCGCGGAGCGGACGAGAAACGGGAGGTCCCACGCTTCGATCCACTGCCGCATCGGCGACGAGCCGATGAACGTGTAGGCCGTGAGGGCGCGCCCACTCCGCTGCGACGCCGTCGCGATCTTTTCCATGTCCGCCACGAGGGTGCGCGCCGCGCAGGTGATCGACATCGCCATGTGCGACGCCTCGGCGTGCCGCGCCAGGGCCACGACTTCGTCTAAAAATCCGGGCCCCGCGCCGGGAAGGCCGATGCTCGCCGCGCCGAGGCCGAGCTCGCCCATCAACGTGAGAAGCTCGCGCTTCTCGTCGAGGGACGGATTGGTCACCGAGGGGGACTGGAGCCCATCGCGGAGCGTCTCGTCGCAGAGGTCAAAGGCGTGGCCGAGGGCGCCGCCGGGTGAGGCCGCGCCCCCGTTCCAGTCGTGCATCGCGTCGTCCGAGCGTAGTGGACTACGGATTCGGCGCCATCGCACGAATGAACCCTTCGACGGCCTCCCACGGCATGTTCGTCGGGAGATTCAGAATGGGCAGATCGATTCCGAAGCTGCGACGGCGGCGTAGCTCTTCGATACAGAACTTCGGATCGCCCGAGATCGTCAGCGCTTCGATCATCGGATCGGTCACGGCGTCGGGCGCCTGGGCGCGCGTCGCCGGATCTTTGTAGAGCTCGGCGATGCGAAGGCACTCGTCGCCAAAGCCGAAGCGCGTGAGAAGCTCGATGTAGTAGTCGCCCATTCCGCCGATGTAGAACGCGGTGATCTGCTTGGCCATCACGCCGGCCGCGCCTGCGCCAATGGGGAGCGCGGTGGTGAAGGGCGCCGTGACGATTTTCTTGGGATCACGCCCCGCCCGCGCCGCGCCCGCTTCGATCCACGCGCGACCTTCGCCGAGCTTCTCGTAGGGCCAAAACGTGGGGATCCAGCCGTCGGCCGTCTCGCCGATTTGCTCGATGGCCTTCTGCTTGAGCGCGGCGACGTAAATCGGGATATCCCGCCGAACCGGTTTCATCTCGAGCTTGAACGGGCGGTACTCGGCCCCCTGCGGCGTCGTCCCCGAAAGGCGGTCGCCGGCCAACAGCGCGCGCGTGACGCGAATCACGTCTTTCACTTGCGAAAGCGGCTTGTCGAAGGGGCGACCGTGAAACCCTTCGATGACGTTCTTGCCACTCGTGCCAATACCCAAAATGAGGCGACCGTCGCTAATCTCGTCGACCGTCGCCGCCGACATCGCAATGACGCCCGGCGTGCGGCTGAAGACGTTGACGATGCCCGTACCGAGCTTGATGCGCTTGGTGACGAGCGCCATCTCTGTGAGCAGCGTGAAGATCTCGTAGCCCCACGCTTCGGGAAGCCAGAACGAGTCGTACCCGAGCTCGTCGGCGAGCTGCGCGGCGCGCAGGTACAGCTTGCGGTCGTAATTCTTCCAGAACGCGAGGAGCCCAATCTGTTCGGTCGTGCCTGTCATGGTTCGCGCCGCATCGTCGCACAACTTTGGCCTTTCGGTATGCTCGCGTCATGGCCAACGTGTTGGACGAGCTCGTCAAGCTTCTCGCCCTGGAGCGGATCGAAGAAAACCTCTTCCGCGGGCAGAGCCAAGACCTAGGCTGGGGGACGGTTTTCGGCGGCCAGGTGCTCGGGCAAGCGCTCTCGGCGGCCGTGCAAACGTCGCCCGAGGTGCGCCATGTTCATTCCTTGCACGCCTACTTCTTGCGCCCCGGCGACGTCACGAAACCGATCGTTTACGACGTGGACCGCATTCGCGACGGAAGCTCGTTTACCACCCGGCGCGTTGTCGCGATTCAGAATGGGCAAGCCATCTTCAACTTGGCGGCGTCCTTTCAGATCGACGAGCACGGCTTCGAGCACCAAGACGAAATGCCCGTGGCGCCGAAGCCTGCGTCGCTGCCTACGGAGCAGGAGCGCATTGCCCCCTATGCCCAGAAGCTCCCCCTCTTTTTGCGTGAGCGCCTGACGACCGAGCGCCCCTTCGAGCTACGCCCGGCCGACGCGGAGGACGATCCGTTTTCGCCGCCC
>JANXMC010000659.1 GCA_025354825.1 Myxococcales bacterium | reverse complement strand
TCGGAGCGAAGGGTATCGAATGCCCATCATCGTTCTGAGCGCGCGCACGGGCGAAATGGACAAAGTCACCGGCCTCGAGCTAGGCGCCGAGGACTACGTTGCGAAGCCCTTCAGCCTCGCCGAGCTGCTCGCCCGCGTGCGCGCCGCCCTTCGCCGGGGCGCCGCCGAGCCGCCCCCGCCCGCCCACGTCTTCGGCGAGATTCGCATCGACGTGAACGCCCGCACGGTCTTGCGTATTGGCGCACCCGTCGACATCACGGCCACCGAGTTCGACGTGCTCATGTGCCTCGTCGAAGCGCGCGGGCGGGCCCTCTCGCGCGACGCGATCTTTCGCAAAGTGTGGGGGCCAAACCACCACGGCACCCCGCGAACGATCGACAACTTCATGCAGCAGCTGCGATCCAAGCTCGAGGCCGACCCGCAGGCGCCGAAGCACTTGGTCACCGTGCGCGGCGTTGGCTACCGCTTCGACGCTTAAGGCGAAAGCGCGCGCTCGAGCGACTGGCAAAGGTGGGACGGATCGATGGGCTTCGCGATCAGCTCGCGAAAGCCCGCGGCCTCGAACCGCGCCCGATCGACCTTGCGCGCATAGCCCGTGACCGCGATGGCCGGGACGGCGCCGCCGCTCGCCGCGCCGAGCGCGCGGATGTTTCCGAGGAGCGTACAGCCGTCGATGCCCGGCATCGCGATGTTCGACACGACCACGTCGGGGCGGAAATCGCCGAAGGCCGCGAGGGCGCACGTGGCGTCGCCCTCGGTGCGGACCACGGCGCCGTAGGCTCGGAGCAGCTCGCCCAGCAGCTCGCGGCTGTCGTCGTGGTCCTCCACCACGAGGACACGGGCACCGCGGAGACGGTCGGGGGCACTCATTCGTCGCGCGATCCAATAGCACACGGATGGGGCAGCGCGACTCGCCGCGCCATGCACGCGGTTTGCACTGCCGCGGAGCATGACCTCTGAAATGCGCGAAATCGACCGTAATTGCCCAAGGTCGCCGCGGCGAATTGCCACGAACGGCCGAGATGCAGCGTGCACGGAGGCGGTTCCGTGACCGTGCTGCGCGACCTCATCATTCGCAAAAGGACCGAGATCCTCGGCCTCTTCGTCGCTCGCGTCATGAACGACGGCATCGCGCCGCCGCCGTCGGGAACGCGGCGGAGCGAGCTCGTCGACCATCTGCCGTCGTTCCTGGACGCCCTCTCGGTTGCACTCGGAAATACGACCGCCGTCACCCAGCGTCCCATCCCCGAGGGCGAGCCCCTGGATCCGGCCGACCCGGCGCGCTTGAAGCAGGCGCCGCGCATTTCGACGGCGGGGGAGGAGCACGGCCTCCAGCGGTTGCGCCTAGGCTTCGACGTGGAAGCCGTGGTGCGCGAATACGGAATTCTCCGCGAGTGCATCCTCGACGTGGTCGATCAAGAGAGCGCCGAGATCAACGTACGCGAGTTCGCCGAGCTATCGCGTTATGTCGATATGGGAACGGCCTATGCCGTTCGCGAGTATTCGGCACACAAAACCGAAGACGTCGACCGCGCGTTGCGTGCGCGCGAGGAGATTCTCGCGATTGTATCCCACGACCTTCGCACGCCCCTTAATGCCATTATGATGAGCACGCACTTGCTCGCGAGCAGGTTCACGTCGCAAACCCGTGAATACGAAGTCGTCGGCGCCATTCGCCGCTCGGCCGACCAGATGAACGGGATGATTCGCGATTTGCTCGATCTCGCGAGCCTCGACAGCGGTGCGCCCGCGCTCGATACGCACCCCGAAGCGCCGCGCGCCCTCGTCGACGAGGCGCTCGCGTCGTTCACCGAAAGCGCCCTCGGGCGCAAAATCGAGATGCACATCGACTGCCCCGACACCCTCCCGCAGGTGCAGTGCGACCGCGGGTCGATCCGCCGAGTGCTCGCGAATCTTATCGAAAATGCGCTGAAATTCAGCCGCGACGGAAGCGAGATCTGGGTCAAAGCCAAGGCCGTCACGGGGTTCGTACGCTTCGAGGTGCACGACGGCGGCACCGGCATCCCCCCCGAGCTGCGCGACCGCGTCTTCGAACGGTTCGTCCGCTCGAACGACGCTGCACGCCGCGGCACGGGCCTCGGCCTGTACATCGCGAAAGGGCTCATCGAGGCGAGCAAAGGGCAGATTGGCGTCGACACCGGCATCCCCGAAGGGTCGATATTCTGGTTTACGCTGCCGATGGAGTGAATGCTAAATAGGGCTATTGTGCGTCGATTCGGTAAAGCGTGCCCGCCGCGTAATTGAGCATATAGAGCTCGCCGGCGCTGTCTTCGCCGAACGACGAAATGGCCAGTTTGAGAGCGCTCCCCGGGTTGAGCATCGCGGTGAGCTCGGCATTGGCCGTCGCCGCATGCTCTTTGATGACGAAGGAGAAAATACGCCCCTCGACGTAGTCGGCATAAACATAACGGCCGGCGAGACACGGTAGGGCGGCGCCACGGTAGACGTAGCCGCCGGTGATCGACTGCGCTTCGGTGCGCGGATGCACGGCGACGGGCGGTGTTATCCCCGTCATCGCGCAGCTGGTGGCGGGTGGGCGGCAGACGAGCCCTTCGGTGATGCTCCACCCGTAGTTCCGATTGCCGGCGCCTTTGGGCTCGTAGTCGATCTCCTCCCACGTGTTCTGCCCCACGTCGCCAATGTAGAGATCGCCGTTGGCGCGGTCGAAGCTGAATCGCCACGGGTTGCGAATGCCGTAGTCCCAAATGGAAGGGTCGACGCCGTCGCCCGTCATGTTGCCGCTCGGCGGCGTGGGGTAGGTGTCAACGTCGATTCGGAGAATCTTGCCGAGCTTCGTGGCGAGCGACTGCCCGTTTCCGTTGGGGTCGTTGGCGCTCCCGCCATCGCCTAGTCCGATATACAAATAGCCATCCGGCCCGAATGCGATTTGGCCGCCGTTGTGGTTGGCGAACGGCTGCGCGACGGTGAAGACCTCTTTGACGATCGCCCCCTCCGCGAGGTCTTCGCTTGCGGCCGAGCGCTTGTATTCGGCAATCACCGTATGACCATCGGGCGCGCCCGAATAGTGAACGAAGAAGCGGCCGTTCTGCGCGTAGCTCGGATGAAACGCGAGCCCGAGGAGGCCGCGCTCGCCCCCCGAGACGATGACGGAGGACACATCGAGGAACGGCGCCGGCGCAACGACGCCGCCTTTCACGACGCGAATCGTGCCGCCTTGCTCGACGACGAACAGCCTCGAATCGCCGGCGTTCGTGACGAGCACCGGCGCCGTGAAGCTGGTCGCGACTTGGGTGAGCTTGAGAGGCGGCAGCGCATCGGCGCAGCTCGCCGGAGGGCCGCTGTCGCTCGCGGGCGAGCCGCCGTCCGGCGTGACGACGGGGGTAACGTCGGGGGTGCTGCACGCGGCGAGCGCGCTTGCGAAGGCCAGAAACGACACGCGATACCGCATTGGCGGATCGTAGCAGCCTGCTCGGTGGCGCGCCGGCGCGGCCTTCCCGCTAATGCGGTTTCGCGCTCAAGTAGGCATCGCGCATTTTGCAGAGGTACGTCTTCTCGCTGTGGCGCGTCGCTTGCTCGGCGTTGTCGGTAATCAAATTGAGAATTTGCCCATTCGCCGAATGGGCCGCGAGCTCTCCCCAATAGGCCACGTCGTCGTCCTCGTTCATCGGCGGAAGGGCCGTGAGATGGCTCGCCGTGTCGAATTTATAGAGCGCACCCGAGTGCGCGTAGTCCATCTTTCGCAAGAGTGTCTCGAGACCCTTCTGCGCAAACTCGATCTGCCCAAGGGCGCCCGCGGCGGCGGCCGCTTTGCCCGAAGGCGGCAGCCGGGGGACGAGGTCTTTCTCGTTTACGAAGCGAAAGTGCTGGTGGTCGAGCGCCGCCCAGGCGTCGTTCGCGAAGACCGTGTCGCCCGAGCGCGGTGCGGCGAACGTGTAAAGTGCACGCACCGGATGACCCGTGTGCTGAAGGCGTGCCGCCGCCAGCGTGGCCATCGCGCCGCCGAGGGAGTGCCCCGTGACGTAGAGCGCCGGCCGCTCTTTCTTCCCCTGCGAGAAGCGCTCGATGGCCGACGCGATGGCGGCGAAGGAGGGCTCCATGGCGTTCGCGAAGCCTTCGTGAACGCGGCCGACCTGCCCTACGCCCGCGCCGTCGCGTTCGGGAAAATCGAAGTTGCCAATCCAGTCGCGCAAATCCGTGGAGCCGCGGAAGGCGAGAATCACCGCCGTGTCGCTCCCGGCGACGTAGGCCTGGAGGCTCGTCGCCGTGTCGTCGAACGCCGCGTAGTTGGCAAAGCCGACCGACGCGAGCTCTTCGCGGGTCGCCTCTTTCTCAGAATCGAAGGAGCGCATCGCCGCCCACATCATCCAAAATGCGTTCGACAGGCTATAGCCCGTGAGCGCCGGTGCGAAGTCGAAGACCAACCGAATGTTTCCGCACGGAATGTCGACGGCGATGGGCGCGGACCATACGACCGGGGGCGCGGGCGTTTCAGCGGGCGGCGGGGTCGGCGTGCTCGAAGCCGGCGTCCCCGGTGCGGCGGGGGGCTCGGGCGCGGCCGGCGTCTGCGCGACGTGGGTCTCGCTCGGTGGCGGCGCGGCCACGGGCACCGCGTCTCCACACGCTGCGGCGAACGCGGCGAACGCGGCGACGGGCGCGAGCGGCGCCCAGAGCTGGAATCGCGGAACTGCCAAATAGCCCCGAGCCGCTCTCGCCGTGCCCCTCATGAAACGAGCGTATGCCCCCCCGCGCGCCCATTCCCAATTCCAACGGAGGCCGCATTTGCCCGGGACAGCGATGAGACGGCACTCTCCGCGACCAGGCGGCGAAGGGTGCGGCGTCGCGCCCATGGGGCGTGCGGCTGGGATGCTCGCGATCCATCCCGGTGATCGCGTGAGTGTCGCGCCCTGCGGTGCGCGCCGAAATCGAGAGTCGCGCGGGCGCGCCTATTGGGCGTAGCGCTTGCAGCACACGCGTTCATGGGTTTCGAACGGGCGATGTGTCGGCGTTTCGAGAGCGTGGCCGCGTGGGCGATGCTCGTCGTCGCCGCAGGTGCGCCCGGGTGCAAAGGCGCCGAGAAGCCCGACGACCCGGCGCCGAAGGTCGCGACGGCCGCCGACGCCGGCGCGAGCCACGCGTCGCTCGAGCGAAAGCAGAAGATCGAGGCGCTCGTCGCCGATCTCGTGAAGGGCAAAGGGCTCGCGGTCGCGAGCGTCACGTGCCCCGACGACGCCGCCAATCACTTCACCGTGAAGTGCCCCATCGTCGCGACCACGGGCGAAAAAATCGCGGCCGAGTGCCGCGGCGACAGCGACACGCCCACGTGCAAGCTCGACGTCGCCGTGGTCGATCGCGAGAAGGTCGTCGGCCAAATTCGCACGGCCCTCGCCAAAACGAAGAAGAAGCGTCGCAAAACCGAAATCACCTGCCCCGACGGCCCTCTCGTGAAGGCCGTCGGCGATGTTTTCTCGTGTATGGCGACGACGAAGACGAAGCAGATTCCCGTCGACGTCACGGTCACCGATCTCGACGGTCGCGTCCGCGTCGCGCTGAAAAGCTGAATCACGTCGACGAAAACGCTATTTCGGCTGGACCGGCGCCGTCACCACGGCAATTGCCTTCGATTCACTCACGGCCTTCATCGTCGTGAGCCCCGTCGCGAAGTCGTCGCCAATCAGCGCGTCCATGTTCATCACGAGGCCGAAGGCCTTGGATACGAAGTTGTTGTGGCCGTCCATCGCCCACGTCACCTTGGTGCCCGCGCCCTCGGGCGTGAACGTGAACGTCGCGAGGTTGCTCGCTTCGAACGGCTTCGTGAAGTCGAGCTTGATGAGGACGCGCGACGGCTTTTCCGACGTGACGATGGTCGACGAGCCGGCGCCGGCTTTGTTGTTCCCGTCCCACCTGTAGATCGCGCCGAGACCCGAGGGCGGGCCTTCGAACGTTTTCTTCATTTGCGGGTCTAGCTTTTCGTAGGGCGACCAGGCCGCCCATTGATGAAAGTCGTTCACCTCGCCGAACGGCACTACGGGAGGCGCATTCATGACGATCGATCGTTCGATATGAAACGTGGCCGGCCGCATCGCAATGACGATGATGAGAATGCCAAGTACGGCTGCAATTCCGATGAGAATCTTACGGGCCATGGCGCCTCTCCTTCGTGCCGACGACTCGGCCAATCGCGTGTTGAGCGCGACGTTACGCGCGGAAGTCGTTCGGGTCGATTTTGAAGCGTTTCATCCAGCGGTGAATTTGCATGGGCGCCTTGGCCATGGCGCGCGCGACGGCCGCGACGTTTCCGCGGTGCTCGCGCAGGGACGCGACAAGCACGCTCTCGAGATGAACGTCGTCGTCGTCGATGCCGACGGGGGGCGGAGGCGCGGTCGATGCGCGTTCGGCCGAGGTCGCGAGGGCGGCGACGCCGGTGATCTCGTCGCCTTGGGCGAGCTCGCTCAGCTCGGCGGGAAGGTGCTGCGGCGAGATGATGCCGCCCGTCGCGAGGGTAACGCTGGCCGAGAGGCACTGGGCGAGCTCGCGAATGTTGAGCGGCCACGCATAGTGGAGAAACGCGCGGGCAACGCGTGTCGAGAGCGCGACCGCCGCGGCCGTGGCGGCGGAGTTGGGCTGCGACGCGGAGGAGCCCGATGGCGCGGCGGCGCCGGCC
Organism: Myxococcales bacterium; assembly: GCA_025354825.1. GTDB lineage: Bacteria > Myxococcota_A > Polyangia > Polyangiales > Polyangiaceae > JANXMC01. The sequence continues at coordinate 5,212 of JANXMC010000659.1, read as the reverse complement.
GGCGCGGGGAGGCGCTCGAGGAGATCGGCCACGAGAACGCCCATGTCTTCGCGGCGCTCGCGAAGCGGCGAAAGCACGTGGGTGAACCCTTTGAGGCGCCCCAAGAGATCGCTGCGGAAGCCGCCGTGGGCTGCGAGCTTGTCGATGGGGTGGTGGGTCGCCGCGATGACGCGCACGTCGACGCGAATGGGGCGCGTCGCGCCCACGGGAACGACCTCGCTCTCTTGCAAAACACGGAGGAGCACCGCCTGCGACGCTGCCGGGAGATCGCCGATTTCATCGAGAAAAAGCGTGCCGCCGTCGGCAGCGCGAACGAAGCCGAGCTCGTCGCGCACCGCGCCCGAGAACGCGCCACGGGTGTGGCCGAAGAGGAGCCCTTCGACGAGGGATGCCGGGAGCGCGCCGCAGTTGACCGGGACGAAGGCGCCGGTGCGTTTCGACGCGGCGTGCACGGCGCGGGCGACGAGCTCCTTCCCCGTGCCGGTTGGGCCGAGAAGAAGCACGGGGACGATGCTCGCGGCGATGCGGAGGAGCGCATCGTGGCGCTGCTTGCGCGAGGGGTCGAGCGTGCGAAGGCCGAACGGCGCGTGCATCACGTCGCGTGCGTCGAAGTCGAGGGGCGCATCGTGGGGCGTCGGCAGCGCGTCGCGCAGCACGAGAAACGTGTGCCCCATCTCGGCGACCGCGCCGTCGCGCATCACTTCGCGCGTCACACGCACGCCGTCGAGGTACGTGCCGTTGCGCGACCCCGCGTCCTCGAGCACCCAACGCGCGCCCGCTCGTACGATGCGCGCGTGCGTCGACGACATCGACCGCCCGGGGACGTACAGGTAAAGCTTGTAGCGCGCGTCTTCGATGCGCCGCTCGATACGCCGCTCGCTGCCGCGCCCGATGATGACCTCGTCGATCCCCGCGAGCGAAACGCGCGCGCCGCGTGCGGCCGGGTTGTCGGCCTCGAGGGCGACGAAAAGGTGTGCTTGCACCGCGCGCAACGCCGCGGCGCTGAAGCTCGATGCGTCGTCGATCGTGTCTAAGATCTCCAAACGGGTCGTGCCCCCCGAACGTTGCCGCTACCGGTTGATATAAAGGTACCCCTGGTCGATCGTATAGAAGACGCCCTGCCCCGACACGAGCTTGGCTTTGAAGCGCCCCTCGAGGTGCCCCGGTTGCGACGCCTCACGTAGCTCGACCTCGCAAAAGCCGCCTTCGTTGTTCGACCACGCCGTGCTCGCGTCTTTCGGGTCCCAGCGATCCGTTCCGATGGCCGCGCCGATCATGCAGTCGTTTTTCGTGGCGGCACCTTCGAAACGTCCTGCTTTGAGCGCGTTGAGGGTCACGGCGATGGTCGAGACGATCTCGCCGTCCCACGTCGCCTTCGAAAGAATGAGCCACGTGTTGAGCTTCTCCTTCCATTCCGGCGGCGTCCTGTCGACGTACAGGAAGGTCAGCCTCTTCCCGGTTTGAAGCTGCACGAACCGAATCGCCATTCCGGTGCCGTTGTCCCATTCGGGAACGCGGCCGCGAATGCTCGCGACGCCGTCGTCGAAGCTCGCGTCGGTGCTCGCCTCGGGCGAGGTGAGCGCGCTCGGAGCGGGCTGGGATGGGTGCGTGGGCGACGTTGCCGGCGAGGTTGCCGCCACGAGCGATGCGCGGCGGTCGTTCGGGCTCGCCGCGTTCGCCGCGTTCGCCGCAGTGGCGGCGCTGGACGACGCGCACCCCGCGAGAGAGCCGAGGAACAGGAGCGCAACGACCGAGGCGGAGGCGTGCACGCGGCAGGGGCGGCCCATGCGCCGAAGCCAAGAGGAACGGCGGAACGGTGTCAATATCTCTCCCTTACGCCCGCGTGCTAAGACCGGCCCAGCAATGGACCAGACGCTTCTCCGCCAGTACCTCGCGACCGTCTACGAGTTCCCGAGCAACAATGGGCCGATTCGCGCCTCGCTCGACGGCGACATCGTCAACGACGCGTCGACCTTGCCCGATCTGCTGACCAAGAGCTTCACCGTGCTCACCGCCTACAACCCGCGGTCGATGCTCCTGCCGCGCAAGGTCAACGAAGGCCGCCACGTCGTCCTACGCGATCTGCTGATTCTCGGCTGCTACCGCGTCGAAGCGTGCGCCGGCTACGAAGACGATCCGGACGGCACGTGGCGCGAGCCGTCGTGGCTCGTTCACGGAATGGAGCGCGACGAGGCCGTTGGCTTCGGCCGCGTCTTTCGCCAGAACACGATCCTCGTCTGCCGCAACGCGCGCCCCGAGCTCATTGTGACCGACCCGACCTTCGACGACGTGGCCACCACGATTGTCGGTAACTGGCGCGTGCGTTCGTAGACCGCGGTCAGCAAGCACGAAGCGCGACCACGAGCGCGCCGACGACGAGCGCGCCTGCGAAGAGTCCGCCGAGCACTTTGGGTGAGAGGCCCGTCATCGCGCGCGTCGCGCTTCCGTCGTCGTCGACGGCGCGGGCCTCTTGGGCCATGCGCGCGGCGGCGGCGTCGAGGTCGGCGCGAGGCGCATCGACGACGGCGACCTTGAGCTGCACGACCTCGAGGAGGCTCGTCGCGGCGCTCAGAAACTCGTCGTAGGCCGCGCGATCGAGCGGCACCGTAGTGCCGAAGCGCGCTTGGTAGACCGCGTCGACGTAGGCGAAGCTTCGCACGTCGGCGGCGCCCGTCACGTGGTTCGCCATGCCGACGACGAGCGTCGGGAAGCCGGGCGTGCGCGGCACGAGACGCAGATGCTGCAGGCTTTGCACGCCGCCGGCGGTCGACTGCCCCTCGGGCGCGGTGAGCTCGCCGACGTAGGCGCCGGGGGCGAGGCTCATCGACTGAAGGCCCGCGTTCACGGCATCGGCAAGCTCGTGGGCCTGCACTGTGTGGCGCGTCTGAAGCTCGAGATCCTTCACCGTGTAGAGCGTACGAGCGCTCACGACCGTTCGGAAATTACTTGTCGCGCGCGTTCGATTCCGACGACGCGCTTGCGCTTTTCGCGCAGCGGAATCCACTCATTACCAGACGGAAGCGGCCCGGGTGGTGCACGCGGTTCGTTCCGCGAAGGCCGGTGCCGAAGTAGTTGAACGCGCCGCCACGGAGCACGTGCTCGCACTCGTTCGGGATCGGATTCGAGCCCGTGAACCCTTGCGAGCCCTTCGCACGCAGCTCGCGCAACGTGGCCAAAATCTCGGGGCACGAGCCCGGTCGCCCCTGGGGCGCGCCGGCGCGCGTGTACGCGACGGGGTCGTACTCGTCCTCTTGCCACTCCCAGACGTTGCCGCCGAGATCGTCGTGGCCGTAGGGGCCGCGACCCGCCGGGTGCGTCCCCACCTCGTCCGTCGTGTCCCGTCCAAAGTCCCGTGCGAAGACCGCGCGCTCGGGTGTGGGCGCGTCGTTGCCCCATGGGTAGCGCCGCCCTTCGGTGCCGCGAGCGGCCTTCTCGAACTCGGCCTCGCGCGGCAAGCGCTTTCCCATGTACGTGCAGAATGCAACCCCGTCCGACCAGCTCACGCCCACCACCGGCTGCTTCGGTTTTTGGAAGCCGACGTCCGGCCCCGCGTGGTTGCGGCTCGCGATTTCGCGGTCGTTCTGGTGGCACTTTTTGTCCGCGACGCAGGCGGCGTACGCCTCGTTGGTGACCTCGGTTTTGTCGAGGAAGAACGCGTCGAGCGAAACCGTATGGGCGGGGTGCTCGTCGGCCTCGCCGCCCGTGTCCGCGCCCATTGTGAAAGGCCCGCCGGGGACGAGGAGCATGTCGGGCGGCGCGTTGGGCATCGTCGCGGGCTCCGCGCTCGCGTCGACGACGGACACGTCGCGTTCGCCAACGGCCGAGAGGACGGGCGCGGCGGTGGGCGCGTTCGACGACGACGACGACGACGGCGCGGGCGACGGCGCGGGCGCATCGGTGTCGGTGCCGGCCGATCGCCGCGCGCACGACGCAAGCACCGCGAGAACGAGCGCGGCAAACGCGACGCGCGAGATCGAGACGAAGCCCATCGGCCGCGAAGACTACTCGCCCCTTGCGCCGCCCCCACCGCCTTTCTAAAGAGCAGCGTGGCGTGCCGCGCATGATTTCATGATCTCCGTCTCGAACCTCGTGAAGAGCTACGGCCGCTCGCCCGCAGTGCGCGGCATCTCGTTCGACGTGAAGCGCGGCGACGTGGTCGGCTTCCTCGGCCCCAACGGCGCTGGGAAAAGCACCACGTTGCGCGTGATCGCGGGGTTCCTCGGAATGACGAGCGGCAGCGTCACGCTCGACGGGCACGACGTCGTGACCGATGCCCACGCCGCGCGAAAGACCATCGGCTACATGCCCGAGGCGGTGCCGTTGTACCCGGAGATGCGTGTCGCCGAGTACCTCGCGTTTCGTGCCGAGCTCAAAGGCGTTCGCGCGAAAGAGCGGCGCGCCTTCGTGGACGACGCGATGGCGAAAGCGAGCGTCACCGACAAAGCGACGACGCTCATCGGGTCGCTGTCGAAGGGTTACCGGCAGCGCGTGGGGCTCGCCGACGCGCTCGTCGCGAAGCCGCCGATATTGATCCTCGACGAGCCGACGGCGGGGCTCGATCCCAATCAGATTCTCGAGGTGCGCGCCCTCATCAAGTCGCTCGGGCGCGACCACACGGTGATCGTCTCGACCCATATTTTGAGCGAGGTCGAAGCGAGCTGCAGCCGCGTCCTCGTGCTCGCGAAAGGGAAGCTCGTGGCTGCGGGGACGACGGAGGCCATTCGTGCGCTCCGTCGCGCCACGGCGGCCGACGTCGTCGTGCGCGGCGACGCGACGCACGCCCTCGAGGCGCTCCGCGCGATCGACGCTGTCGCGACGGTCGAGCGCTCGGGCGATGGGGGCGACGACGCCCACACGCTCCGCGTGACGTGGAGCGCCGGGCTCGATGTGCGGGCTATCGCGCGCGCGACGGAGCAGGTCGTTGCCGCGCTCGTCGCCGCAGGGCTCGGCGTTCGCGAAGTGCGCCCCCACGGGGGATCCCTCGAAGACGTCTTCGCCGAGCTCACGCGTGACGAGGCTTCCGCGTGACCGCGTTCGTCGCCATTTTGAAGCGCGAGCTGTTCGCGTTCTTCGTGACGCCCCTCGCGTGGGTGCTCATCACGGCGTTCCTCGTCGTGCAGGGGATGCACTTCTACTTGCTCGTCGACCACTTCGCGACGACCCCCGACGTCGCCAGCGATCAGACTCCGCTTTCGGCCTTCTTCGGCAACAC
>JANXMC010000605.1 GCA_025354825.1 Myxococcales bacterium | reverse complement strand
AGCTTCATGACGATCCGGTCGATCGTCTTTTTGTTCAGACGCATCTCCTCGAGCGTCTCGACGAGCTTCGCCTTGTTGGCCGTGATTTCGTTGTCGATCGCCTTCTTGCGAGACGCCGCACAGGTGGCGAGGCTCTCGGTGAGATCCGCCGTCGACTTGTCGAGGTGCTTCACCTTGTCGATGAGGCGGAGGATGCGGCGGTCGGCCTCTTCCTCGTCGAACTCGCGGTCTTCGTCTTCCGCGTCGCGGATGATGTCTTTGACGCGGATCTTGTGCTTCCGGAGCTTGTCGCCGAGATCGATGATCTCGCGAACGGCCACCGGCGAGTTCAAAATCGCGTTGAGGATCGCGTGCTCGCCCGATTCGATGCGCTTGGCGATCTCGACCTCCCCCTCGCGGGTGAGGAGGGAGACACTGCCCATCTTGCGCAGGTAGAGACGAACCGGGTCGTTCGACTTCGAGTAGTAGCCGTCGCCGTCGCCTTCGTCGGTTTTGCTGCCCGCGTGCGCGACCGGCTTCTTCTCGGAGGCTTCTTCTTCGACGATACGCTTCGGCGCGATCTTCACCTGGGTGGCGGCATCGACGATCTCGATGTCCTCGTCGCCGAGGACGCTCATCACGTCGTCCATCTGATCGGCGGCGGCGTCCGCGGGGAGCGCGTCGTTCACCTCGTCGTACGTGAGATAGCCCTTCGATTTGCCCGTATCGACGAGCTGCTGGGTGTCCTTGCGCTCACGGTTCTTTGTCGCCATCGCCGCTCTACCTCGTGATTCTTTAGGACCGGCCCCGCTCGGTGCATGTGCGGGGATTCGAAGTGGTGCTCCCGCGCCCGTGCGCGGCTCTCTTGGTCTCGTAGGTGGCTATTCGGTGTCGTCGAACGGTCTGTCGTCTAAGCGTGTGTCATCGGCGTCCGAGTACGCGCTGTCGTCAAACCGCGCGCCGTCGGAATCGTATCCTGCTCCCGCGGTTTGCACCTCGGGCTCTGCATCTTCGGGTGCTTCGGCGTGCGCCGGGACGGGCGCCGCGACGACGGCCGCACGGCCCGGCGAGATGGCGCTCCCCGCGTGTTTCAGGTGCTGACGTGCCTGCACCTCGCGAGCGAGCTCGAGCTCGGCTTGCCAATCGCCGGAGACCTTGTGGGTGGAGCGCGAGATCTCGTTCGACTCCCGCGACAGCACCAGGCGCCGAAGTAGTGCTGCGTTGCGAAGAAACTCCCCGCGTGCGTGCTCGAGATTGTCGTGCAGGGGAGCCGCCATTCGCTTCTTGGCAAATTCCTGAATAGCAGGAGGGATTTGCGCAAGAAATACAGATGTGTCCAGGGTTTTCGCGCCCGCTGGACCGTTTCGAGTGGACTTTGAGATCGCCGCGATCGTCTGGGCCGAAGGGCCCTCGAGGAGGTTCAACGCCGACTCGACCGCCGCGTCGCCCAAAAGCTCCGGAAATTCGATGATTGCCCCGACCATTGCGGCGCGAAGCGGCTTCTCGGGCGCTTGTGGGGCAATGCGTGCGCGTCTCGGGTCGCCTCCCACAGGATCGGGGCGCGGGCCGGCCGACGCGAGCGCGCGCTTAACCGTGCGCTCGAGGGCCTGGAATGTGTCGAGGGAGCGCTGCAGATCGAGGCGCGACGCGAGCCTGTCGGCGTAGGACTTCGCCATGACGCTCACGAGAGGGTCGTTCTCCTCGGACAGGAGCTTCGTCACCTGCTCCACGCGCGCCGCGCGCTCGTACGCATCGGCCGCGACGAACGTCTCGTCGAGGGTCACGTCGAGCAGGTATTCGAGCATCCCTTTCGCGGCCGCGACGGTCTGCCGAACCGCTTCGATGCCTTTCGTCCGCGCCAGCTCGTCGGGGTCTTTCCCCTCGGGTAGCGACGCGACGCGCACGGAGAGGTCGACCTTTCGCGTCGCCTCGCGCGCGTGCAAGACCGCTTTTTTGCCCGCGAGATCGGCATCGAAGAGAACGACGACGGCAGGCGCGAAGCGCTTCAGAAGCGCCGCCTGATCGGGCGTGAACGCCGTGCCCAGCGGAGCCACAACGTGGCTCAAGCCGCGGGCGTGCAGCGACACGACATCGAAGTTCCCCTCCACCACGATAGCCACCTGCTCGGACCGAATCGCGCTCTTGGCCTGATGAAGACCGAACAGCGCGTGCCCCTTCGAATAGATGGGGCTCTCGGGGGAGTTTATGTACTTGGCGGGCTTCTCGTCGCGAGGCTTTTCGTCAGGCAGGTCGCGAAGGGCCCGCCCGCTGAAGGCCAGAACGCGCCCCTGAGGGTCGACCACGGCGAACATGAGACGGTGCCGAAACCGGTCGTAATGGCCACTTCCGCTCGATCGCGGGACCAAAAGCCCCACCGATTCGGCCGCCATCGACGACATGCCTTGGGCCCTCAGAAAATTCGTCAGGCCGTCCCAACCCGAGGGGGCGTAGCCGATACGAAAGGCCTGAAGGGCGTCGTCGATCTTCGCATCCGGGGTCGCGCCACGGCTCTCCGCAGCGAAGCCCGGAACGAGCCCGCGGCTCTCGAGCTCGTCGATCGCATAGGACCGATGCGGGTGCTCGCGAAGCTGCGTTTCGAAGTACGTCGCCGCGAGCTGATTGACGGCGTAGAGGTCGTCCTTCTGCTTCTTCTGCCGATCGGCGTCGGTGCGGGGCGCGCTGTCTTCTTCGACGAGAATGCCGAGGCGCTCGGCGAGCATGCGAACGGCTTCGGGGAACGTGTAGCCGTCGTGCTTCATGACGAAGTCGATGACGCTTCCCGACTCCTTGCACCCGAAGCAGTGGAAGAACCCTCGATCGGGATTCACATGGAAGCTCGGCGACTTCTCTTTGTGAAATGGGCAAAGCCCCGAGAACGTGCGGCCGCGACGCTTGAGCGTCGGCACACTCTCCCCAACGACCGCCAGGATGTCCGTGCGTTCGCGTACTGCTTGGATCGTATCAGGGGAAATCAATGCAAAGTCCCCACCCCATTGAACGAGCGGCTTTTACATACGAGGCATTGGGGGTCAAGGTAGCGCGGCCGCGGATTCGAGCCTCCATCTTGATTACATCGCCGTTCAAAGCCGCTTCACGATAGCTCTCTGCGGGCCGCGCACGTCACGCCCCCGGCACACTTTTAGAACATGTAGAACATGTTTCTCGGCGGAATGGCCGGTGCCCCGCCCCTCCGAGAGCGGTAGACTCCGAGGCGCATCATGGCGAACGAGCGCTGGCCCCTCTACCTCGACGTGCTTCGGTCTCTCGTCCGGGCGCGCATCCGCTATGTCGTCGTCGGCAACTTCGGCCTCGAGCTGTTTCTCCGCGACGCCTTCGCGCTCGAAGTGAACGACTGCGACGTCGTGCTGGGCGCCTCGAAGGCGAACCTCGAACGCGCCGTGGTGACCCTCGCCGAGCGCGGATGGGACGTTCGTGCGGGCGGTGAGCTCGTGCCCAAGCGCGCGGGCGATGGGCTCGTCGACGTCGAGGCGCTCGCGGGGAAATCGCGGCTCGTCGCGACGCGCGACAAGCTCAGCTTGGACCTTCTGTACGAGCCGAAGACCTTGGGGTGGGAACGCATCACGTACGCCGTGGCCGACATCGAGGGCGTGCCGGTCGCCGCCATCGAGACCATCCTCGCGCTAAAAGACAAAAGCGCGGACGAGGCCGATCGCATGCTCGCCGCAAAGGTTCGCGCGCAGATCGAACGCGGCGATCTGGG
>JANXMC010000603.1 GCA_025354825.1 Myxococcales bacterium | reverse complement strand
CAACAGCCTCTACCGTGGAAATCATGGAGTTAGAATACCATCGGCAAATTTTCGTGCAAGCGTAGAGATGCCGAACGGCTAAGCGCTGGCACCGCTGGGGCGGGGGAAAGCGTCGAAGACCCGCCCCCATCGAGACCTTCGCCTCGTCCAAGAACATCTTTCGAAAAGACGCCTCGTTGGCAATCTCGTCGCGCATCACTTTGACTGCGAAAAGGCGCTCGAAACCGTAATCGCCTGTGCGCGCAGCAGCCCACACGTTGGCCATTCCCCCCGCGCCGATCGTCGTGACGAGCCGGTAGTTGCCGAGGCGCGCGCCGGGGTGAAGGCGCGGCGGCGACTCGGGGCCGCTGGGCGGCTCGGGCATCGTCGCGGTGGTCGGCATCGCGTGGTAAGTATACGGGCGTGCTGCGAGCGGGGCACCGGTGTTGAAAACGCGTCGCCACGCCGCGGTGGGAGGCGCGCTCGTTCTCGCGCTGGTCGGCTTCGCCGCCGCCGTGGCGACAACGCCCGGGTGCTTCATCGGCATCGACGAGGGTCTCCTACGCGGCGATGCGGCGGCGAGCAGCGATGCGCGCGCGTTCGACGCCGGTGCGGGGGAGCCGGCGACGGTGCCTTGCGGAGCCACCGCATGTGAGCCGCCCGTCTCGGTTTGCTGCGCATCGAGCTTCGGCGATACCGACTTCCGTCGCGGCGCCTGTGCAACGCGCGAGAGCTGCAAGACAGGCGACTACTTCGCATGCACGCGGCCTCGCGACTGCGGCTACGCAGGCTCGGCGGGCGCGCGGTGCTGCGTGGTGCGCCTGTCGGGTGGCGCGTTCACGAGCACCAGGTGCGCCGCGACCTGCGATGCCGACGACGGGCTATGTGGCTTGGGAGACGGCGCGGACGACACCGGCGGGTGCATGGGAGGGCGCACATGCCGCGCGAGCCTCGAGTTTCCCAGTTTGTACCAATGCCAATGATCGAACGGGCGCGCGCGGCGCTTCGCGTCGCCCGCTCTCCACGTGGGTTATGGACCGAGGCCGAAGGCGCGCCGCATCTCGTGGCTCGCTTCCGTGCGCTCGCCGCGCTCGTCGCGCATGACGACTTCGACGTGGTCGAGTGCGGCGCGTTGGGTACGGCCGCAGGTCCACACCGAGAACAGCGGCCCCCTGCCCGCCCTCGGCACGATGTCGACGCGGCGCACGGGAACGAGCTCCGCCGCCGCGGCGCCGCGAACGACGCGCTCGGGTGCGCGCCCATCGGAGCACACAACGACGACGCCGTCGGACGTGAGCACGCGCGCGGCCGCGGCGAGGTAGTCCTCGACGCCGCCCCGCAGCTCGATGCGTGCGGCAGCGCGCTGCGGATCGGGCGACGGCGAGGCCGTGCCCAATGGCAAATACGGCGGCGTCCCCGTCACGAGCGTGCAGGGGCCGTGCTGCCAATCGCGCGTCACGTCGCGGAGGTCGCCGTGGAAGAGCGTCACGCGCCCGTCGAGGCCGTTCTCGTGCACGTTGCGCCGCGCAAGCTCGATGCTCACGTCTTGCGCTTCGATGCCGAAGACGCGGGCCTTCGGTAGCCGCCAAGCGACCGCCAAGAGGACCGAGCCGATGCCGCAGCCGAGATCGAGAAACGTCTCCGCTTCCGGCGCGGCGCGCGCGGCTTCCCACGCCGTCGCGAGATCGTCGACGGAAAAACGGTGGCCGCGCCGCCGCTGAATGAGGCGGAACGACGCGGTGATGGCGTCACTCGTGAGCTCTTCGGGCGGTATCGACAAGCGCGTGACACTACACAGTTTCGTACGAGGCGCACGGGCGATGCGGAGCTTGACTACGGCGCCGACGCGCTTGCCGGCAGGTGCTCGACGACGGCGCCCGACATGGTGGCCATTGCAACGATCCTTCCCGCGCGCAACGAAAGAAGCTCGACGGTGCGAACGTCGTTGCCGTCGGAAGGCCTACCATCACGGCTACATCGCTTGGTTCGTCAAGATCGCGGAGCGCGCGGGGGTGGAAGTCGCGTTCATTGGAAGCGTCCTCTCCCATCTCGTCGCCCCGGTCGGCGAGCGGTGGGACGAAATCGCCATTGTGAAGTACCCGAGCTACGCCGCGTTTGGGCCATCGTCGAAAGCGAGGCCTACCACGCCGAGGCCTCCTACCACCGCAAGGCGGCGCTCGAGGACTGGCGACTCGTCGCGCTCAACAAGCTCGGGTAGTGCGCGCTCAAAAAAGCCCGATCTGCTCCCCTACGCGCGGCGGCCGCCGAAATGTTCGACCCTCCATGGGGCCGGCCGATGGCGTATTGGCGCGGTCGTCCCCCGCGCGCGCGAAGGCGAGGCCCAGTCGGCGGCAGGTGACGGCGAACAGAGATTCGACGGCCTGCGCGTAGGGGCCCGGGTCGCCTCGCGTCGCCATCTCGCGCGTGCGTGTGAGGATGCGGGCGGCGCGCCCGGGCATGTCGGCCGTAAGCCGCTCGCCGAATACGGCTTCCACCGCGCCGTCGAGGCGCAGGAAGCTCAAGACCGCGCGGCGCGCGCGCGGCTTCGAGCACCTTCACCATGCCCACTTCGCTTAAACTGGGAATCATCGGCGCGATACTCACGCCCACGTCGAGGCCCGCGCGCGCGAGCCGCTCGATTGTCCTGATACGGCGCCGCGGTGTCGGCACGAGGGGCTCGATCCGCCGCGCGGCCTCGGTATCCCAAATAGGAATGGACACGCTCACAGTCACGCGAGCCACGCTGTGGAGTCGTTCCAGAACGTCGATGTCCCGTTCGATGAGCGCGCCCTTCGTGATGATGGCGACGGGGTTTTGGTAGTCTGCACACACTTCGAGGCAGCGCCGTGTGAGGCGGTAAGACGCCTCGAGGGGCTGGTAGCAGTCGGTGGCACCGCTGAAGACGACGACGTCCCCTTTCCACGATCGCGCGTCGAACGCCTCGCGAAGGAGCTCTGGCGCGCGAGGTTTCACCACGATTTTCGAATCGAAATCGGTGCCGGCGCCGAATCCCAAGTACTCGTGGCGGCGACGCGCCTCACAGTACGAACAGGCGTGTTGGCATCCCCGATACGGGTTCAGTCCAAACTCGAACCCCACGCGCGACGGATCGTTCTTAGAGAGAATCGTTCGCGTGTCGTCTTCGAAGACGTCGAGGTGCGCAGGCGAAATGTCGCCGAGGTACTCGACCTCCGTCGACCGCCACGGATTCGGTGGATTCGAGACGCCGCGAAGCACGGACGAAGCGTAGAGCGCGCCACGTGCCCTTTCAAACTCAGCCCATTACACGGCCCAAGTCACCTCGAGCTCGACGAGCTCGGACGGCGTATTCGGATCGTCGCGATCCACGACGCCGTAAAATCGATTGGAATCGTGCAGGCTCGGCGCGAGCCCTTCGAGCTTGTCGCGCAGCGGCGCGCCGTCGGAACCTTCGATGTGTGCGTAGTAGGAATCCTCCCCGAGACGCCCGAGCGCGCAGCCTGCGACGGGGCCGTCCGTCGCCGCGTCGGGCGAGCTTTCGGCGGCGGCGAGATAGTACAAATGCTCGCCCGCGTGGGTTCCGTCCGTAAATCCAAAGGGGCAACCGCCCATTGCGCCTAAGTCGTATTGGCAAATCGCTGCGGGCTCGGGAGCTTCCAGGAGCGACGGCTCTAGAAGGAAGGCGCGGAACGCGGCGAGGCTCACGGTGCAGGTCGCGTTGACCGGCGAAATGGGGCCGCGCGGCGCGCCGTTGCCGCGTTGAAAAAAGGTGAGGTGGTCGCCCTTGAGCGCTGCCCCCTCGACGTTGAGCTCGCTCCCGGAGAACGCCGTGAGCGCGCGCAAACGGTCGTAGAAGCGCGGCGCGGCGATAACCTGCACATCGGCCTCGGTCGGAGCTGCACCGCGAACTACGACAATGTTGTCGCGCGCGTGACGCGCGTCCGAGCCCGAGCCGAACGCCATGAGCGTAGGCTCGCCCTCGTCGTCGCGGAAGGCGATGCATGCTTCGAGATCGAGCTTGAAACGCTTGTTTCCAAGGTCGTCGCCAAAGACGCGACGGCCGTCGTCGCCACGCGGCAACGCGACCACGTCGACCTCGCCCGACGCGACGTCGACGAACGCCACGAAGCTCGCGTCGTCCTGCACAACGCCTAGCCTGCCCGCGTGCCAGACGAGCGCGGAGCCCGCGCGCACGTGGGCGGGCCGATCGTCGCGCGCGTCGGCGCCCGCGCGGTAGCGGAGGGGCGTGCGCGAAACGACGCGGGCCCGGAATGACGTGTCGAGGCGCGCCCGTCGAATCATCCCGCCACGCTACCGCGCTTCTGCGTCCGCGCTCACTTCGCGACGAGCGCGAAGTCGGCGTAGTCGGCGTCGGCGACCGATTTCGTGCCGTCCGCGTCCGTCACGACGCCAACGTAGAGCACATGCTCACCGTCGCATTTGCCGTATTCGCGTTCGAACAGCGCGCAGATATCGACGTTCTCGGTGACCCAGCCGCCGCCGGCCGCGTCGTGACGAAGCTCGGTCTGGCGAATGCCGCGCTGCCGAGTGCCTTTGGCGCCGGGCTTTGCGAGCCAGCCGAACTTGAACCCTTTGCCGCTCGTAATGAGATCGGGTGTGCGCATGATGACGTAGACGCCCGCGGCCATGTCCTCCCATGCGTCGTCTCTGACGGCGGGGTGCTGCGTCACGCGCCACCTCCAGGTGAGGCTCGCGATGCGCTCGAGCGGCGGCGCGTCCTTTGGGAAGGCGCGGCCGTAGTGCATCGCCTTGGGTGGCGATTCGCCCGTGCCGTCGTGGTGCGCGTGGAGAAAGTTGACGGCCCCTTCGTGGCCAATCGAATAGACGCGCGAGAGCGCCGTGGCGTCGTGGCGAGCAGGGTCTACCCAGTGGATATCGGGGCGGTCGAACCGTTCTTGCCAATAGACGCGGCTGCCCGCGGTGAGCCCTTCGGCGTGGGCCGCGGGGGCGCTCACGAAGGCAGCGGAGCCTAGAAATCCTGCCGCGAGCGCAACGGCGAGGGTGCGCGCGGAGCCCGAAAGGAGCGAGCCCCTCGTCGGCATTTTAGGAGTTGGCGGTGTGTTGCTCATGCGAGCACTCCAATTCTTTCCAATAGGAATACGACTGCTGCCCCCCAAACGCCCGCGGCCACGTCGTCAAAAACGACGCCGGGCGCACCTTTAAGGCCCCGCTCGAGAGCGCGGGCGGGCCAAGGCTTGAGCTGATCGAAGACCCGAAAGGCAACCACCCCGACAAGGAGCGCCTGCCATGTGGGAGGTGCGACCGTGAGCGTAACGAGAACGCCGGCAACCTCGTCGATGACAATGTGTTGAGGGTCTTTGGCATTCTCGTGCGCGACGACGACGGAAGCCGCCCAGAGGCCAACGGCCGTGATGACCAGCGCGGTGACGCCCACGGCGACGTGGCCGTAGGGCCTCACGAGAAGATACAGGGGAATTGCGCCTAGGGTGCCGGTCGTTCCCGGCGCGCGCGGCATCCGCCCGCAGCCGAACCAGGTTGCAAGCACGTAGGCAATTGCGCGCGACAGAGGCGCGCGCTCGCCCGGCGCCGTGGCGGCTGTCGTGAGAGGCGCGGCGGAGCGCTCTGGCTCAGGAGGCATGACGCGCCTCGATCGAGCCGTTCGACTGGTTGCCGTCACGCTTCGGCTCCTCGCGATCACGCAGCCAAGCGCGCCCGATACGCACCGCGTTGTGAGCTGTGAGCGTGTAGGCAACGCCGAGAATCACGTCGACGATCCAGTGGTGGTCGAGATAGACCGCCGAGAAAAGCATAAGGACGAAAAAGACAATCGACGCGGCGAACATCGGCTTACGGAAGTAATGACGACCATGGAGGAGAATCAGCAGCGGATAGGAGACGTGGAGCGAGGGCACGGCGCCGAAGACGCTGTTCGATCGCGCGTAAAAGCCGTGAAAATAGCGAAAACCGAGCAGCTGATCGACATGGGCGAGGCGCGGCCCCTCGTTCCCCGCGGTTGAGAGATCAACCGTGCAGCCGTGGGAGTGGAAGTACCAAGGCGGGGCGGCCGGATAGACATGGTAGGTGATGAATGCCGCGATGTTGAGGACGAGAAACGTCCACGCGAAGCTGCGCATTGCGTCGTCATCGCGGATGTACAGATAGACGGCGAATGCGATGGCCGCATACAGAAAGATTCCGTAGGGGACCGCGCAAATCAGGTCGAGCACGGTCGACGGATGGGCCTGAAACCAGTCGTGAACCGTGCTCGGAACCCCGTCGATCGTGAAGCCGAAGAGGCTCATCTCGACGCCGCGAAGGTCGCAGTCGTGAACGCGATCGGCCGAGAGGCCCACGTTCTTCACGAAGCGCATAGCGTCGTACACGAGCCCCAGAAGCGCGAACGGATAGAGCCCGCCCAACAGCCTGCGTGTCTTATCGCTGTAGAGTGCAAGCGTCGCGACGGCGAGCGTGATGAGCGCGATATCGAGCCGGCGCTCGCCACGGATCGTGACGAACAGGAGCCAAAGCGCGAAGGGCGCTACCCGACCGAGACGGTGCGCGAGCGCCTTGCTACCAGCGCTACCGCTCATGGGCGAGCGTCGAAAACGAAGCTTCGGTGGAGGGGGAAATTCCAAAGAATGCTCACGCCGAGCGAGACCATGAGGCGTGCGACCACGTAGTTGAGCCCGAGGATCGTGAAGGCGAGGTGCTCGCCCGCAACGTTGAGGAGAAGGCTCCCCATGGCGACGAGGGCGTAACGCAGAGCCTGCGCGTGCATGGAGCCGCGGTGCGTGTCGAAGATCCACGCGCGCGCGAGCGCGAAGTTGAGGACGGCGCCCGAGAGCGCGCCGATGGCCGTCGCGCGCGTTGGGTAGACCCCGAGCAGACGAACGGCTGTGATCATCACGCCGAAGTCGAGGGCCGTGGCGGCGAAGGCGCCCGCCTGGTGGCGGAGGAGCGTCGCCGACGATCGAAAGCTTCGCTCGAGAGTGGTCACGGGTGCCTCAGCGCGCCTTGCGCGGCGTGCTCGTCGGCCACGTTCGTGGAGACGATGCGGCCGGGCGGGCTCGAGCGCGGCGGCTCGCGCTCTGTGAGACCGCGCGCGAGAAGGTGCATTCGGCGAATCGCCCAGTAGTTTCCGAGCGTCGCGATGAGGCACAAAACAAGCGCGATCGGCGCGTTCACGAAGGCCGGATTGACGAGCGCGGCCACGGGCGCCAGGGCGACGCCGAGGATCAAGTAGACCATTCGCTCGCCGCGACGCATCCCTCCCCGGGGAACGTCGACCGTGCCGCCGTCGATCTTCGCGCTGGCGTAGCTGACCATGTAGGAGCCGGCGAGGGCTGCGAGGACGAGGCCGAGCATCATGCTGTCGAAGCGGTAGTGAAGCGCGAGGCCTCCGAAGAACGCGAGCTCGACGTAGCGGTCGATCGTCGTATCGAGGATCGCGCCGGCGGCGCTGGCCGTGCCCGTCTCGCGGGCGAGCCAGCCGTCGAGAGCGTCGCACCCGCCGGCGAGGGCCGATGCGAAGGCCGCGGCGCCGAACATGCCGAGCGCGAGAAACACGCCTGCGAGAAGTGCGAACGCGAGCGACGCCCACGTGACGGCATTGGGCGAAACCCCGAGGCGCTTCACGACATCGCCGACAGCGACAACCACCGAATAGAGCGGCTCGTAAACGCCGCGGCGGAGGAGCGTGCTCCCCCCTTCTTTATCGAGCCTCGGATAGTCCGGCCGGCCACGCCTCCGAACCATCGCCGCGTAAGAGACGGCGACGATGGCGAGAAACGCGACGAAGGCGATGGAGAGTCCGAGGTTCATGGGGAGGAGCGCTCACGCGCCAGCGGGCGGGATCACGCGCCGCGGGTCACTCGTAATAGTCGGCGCCGAGCTCGTTGATGGCTTCGCCGCCGAGCATCCATCGGAGCGTGTTCTTCAGCGTCTTCAGCTGGAGGAAGAGGTCGTGATCGGGTTCGCGCTCGGTGAGCGCCATCGGGCTCTTGAAATAAAAGCCGAGCCACTCTTGCGTGTCGCGCATTCCGGCGCGGTGCGCGAGGTCGATGAAGAGCGCGAGGTCGAGAACGATGGGCGCCGCGAGGATCGAATCCCGGCAGAGGAAATCGATCTTCATTTGCATGGGGTACCCCATCCAACCGAAGATATCGATGTTGTCCCAACCCTCCTTGTCGTCGCCGCGCGGGGGGTAGTAATCGATGCGGATCTTGTGGGTGATGTTCCCATAAAGCTCCGGATGCTCCTTGGGCTTCAAGACGCTTTCGAGAACGCCTAGCTTCGAGACTTCCTTCGCGCGGAACGAATCGGGATCGTCCAGTACCTCACCGTCGCGATTGCCGAGAATGTTGGTGGAGTACCAGCCACGAATACCGATCATGCGGGCCTTGAGGCCGGGCGCGATGATGGTCTTCATGAGGGTCTGGCCCGTTTTGAAGTCCTTGCCGCAAATCGGCACTTCGTTCAGGCGGGCGAGCTCGCGGGCCGCAGGGAAGTCGAGCGCGACGTTGGGCGAGCCGTTCGCGAAGGGGACCTTCTCCTTGAGGAGAGCCCACGCGTACATTTGCGAGTTCGTGATGGCCGGGTGGCTGTCGACGAGGGCGCGCTCGAACGTCTTGATCGTCGCGTGGGGCGCCGTCGGCTCCGTGTAGATCTCGGTCGAGCCGCACCAGACGGCGACGGCGCGGTCGCACCCCTTATCGCGGATGAAGTTGCGAATGTCGGCGCGCAGCTGCTCGACCATGTCGGCCTTGGTCGGGCCCGTCTTTACGTGCGTGCCGTGGAGGCGCTTCACGAACTCGGGGTAGAAGACCGCCTTCATCGGCTTGATCTGAAGGAGCTCTTCCTTGATCGCCTCGAGGTGCTCGGGCTTGAGCACGTTGGCGTGCTTCGCCGAGGCGTACGCGTCGTCCTCGAACAGGTCCCACGCGCCGAACTCGAGCTGGTCGAGCTTGGCGATGGGAAGCGCATCGGAGATTTTCGGCGTCTTCGCCTCGTCCCTCTTGCCGAGCCGGATCGTGCCGAGTTGGCTCAGCGATCCGACGGGCACGCCAATTCCGCGCCGCGCGAGCATCACGCCTGCGATGAATGTCGTGGCCACGGCGCCAAGGCCGGGCAGAAGAACGGCGAGCTTCCCTCGAGCGGGCTGAATATCCATGTGATGCGTCCTGATCCTTTGAGGCCGACCGTGAGAGCTAGCGACCTCGGGAATTGTGATGCCCGGGCCCGCACTTTGGGTGCTCCGGTTCTCCGCAGAAAGTTGAACTATCCGACGAGCCGTGGGCGATTGGGCACGAACGGGGTCCTCCCTTGGACGACCCGTAACATCAATTTAATCGTGAGCTTAGGCGCGCACTTCAGGCTGCGTGGCGCCGCCCCGCGGGCTAGCTTTGCCGCGATGAAGGGCGAGCCGTCTAGCGCAGTGGCCTCGCTTCCGCCAGAGCCATTAGCAATGCAACACACGACACCGCGGGTTGTCTCCGGGAACGCTCGCGCGGGCGCGGCTGCCGTGGGGGCCCGTGACTTCGACCGCGGCACGAGCCACGCGCACCCCGACCTCTTCGGGCGCAGGCGCTGGCTCATCGGCGTTGCTGTGGTCACGGCGGTCATCCTTCTTCAGATGGTTCCCCAACTGCTTTCGGGGCAACCCCGTGGGCATGTCGTGATGCGCGCGGCCTTCTGGGGAATTGAGATGCCGCTCCTCATGGTGGTGTTGTCTCTTCATTACCAATGGGCGACGCGAAAACGGATTAACTCTGCACGAACTGTGTTTGCGAGTGTTGCGCTCTCGCTTGTCGTCGCGGGCATATGCGCCTTCGTACTGCGATTGACCGTACGCACTGCACCGGGTCTCGGGTTTCGCGCAGATGTCATCCCTCCGATTCCAACGGCCGTTGCGTTCGGTTGCGTGTACGGCCTGCTGCAATGCGGGGTCTGGGCGCTCGCGTTCATCTATCCCTACGCCGCCGAAGACGCGCGCCTTCGTTGGCTCGAGGCCGAGCGCCTGAAGCTCGAGTCCGAGCAGCTCCGAAGCGCCGCCGAGCTCGCTCGCCTTCGCACGCAGCTCGAACCGCACTTCATTCTCAACACGTTGAACGCCATCGCGGGCCTCGTGACGCAGGATCCTCGCGAGGCGCGTCGCCTCCTCGCGAGCCTCGGCGATCTCCTTCGGGACGCGTTTCGTGATCCATCGGAAATGCAGACGGTGGCCGACGAGATCGCGTGGCTCCGTCGCTACGCCGAGATCCTCGAGTCGCGTCACGCTGGAGCCCTGCGGTTTCTGTGGGAGATCACGGCCGACGCCGAGCCCGTGCTCGTGCCGAGCCTTCTGTTGCAACCGCTCGTCGAGAACGCGGTAAAGCACGGCGCCCTACGTCGCGGCGGCGAAGGTCTGGTCACCGTGCGCGCAGCCGTGGCGGCGGGCCGGCTCGTCTGCGTGATCGAAGACAACGGGCCGGGCGTCCCCGCGGGCGAGCCGCGCGCGGGCGCCTTCGGCCTCCGTGCCGTGCGTCGCCGCCTCGAGCTGAAATACGCGGACGCAACGTTCAAGCTCGAAGCATCATCGGAAGGGACGCGAGCGGTCGTCGAGCTCCCTCTCGTCGCCACGGCAAACGCGGGCGCGGCAACAATCGCAGGGGTCCAGTGATGGGCGAAGCAGCACATTCAGCGGTCGCCACCCGGCTCCGAGCGCTCGTCGTCGAAGACGAATGGCCCGCGCGCAACTACCTGGTGGAGCTCCTCGAAGGGTCGGCCCTCGCAGAAGTCGTCGGCGCCGTCGCGTCGGCGGCGGAGGCGCGGCAGGCGCTCGATTCGGGGTCGGGCTTCGCTGTCGATGTCGCGTTCGTCGACATTCGCCTCGCCGGCGAGGGGGACGACGCGGGTCTCGATCTCGTACGCAGCTTGGGATCACGTCCCGCCGCGCCCATGCTCGTTCTCGCGACGGCGTTCAAGGAGCACGCCCTCGAGGCCTACGAGCTCGGCGTCGTCGACTACCTGCTCAAGCCGTTCGCCGAAGACCGCGTCGAGCAGTGCCTGCGGCGCCTCCACGGTCGGCGCCCTAAATCGCGCCCGCCCGCGCCACTCCGCATCGTCGCGCGGCGTGGAAAGAGCCTCGTGTTCTTAGAGCCCGACGAGGTGTGGGCCTTCGAAGCGGCCGACCGGCTCACGTCGGTGCACACCGCCCACGGCACGTTCGATTTAGACCTCTCCCTCGCCGCCATCGAGTCATCCTTCGGGCGCGCGCTCACGCGCGTTCATCGCAACTGGCTCGTCAACGCGGCGCACATCAAAGAGCTCGAACGAGATGGCGCCGAGACCAAGCTTTTCGTGGGCGTCGGCATAGGGCCGGATCAGCGAGGCGTCCGCGTTCCGGTAGCGCGCGAGCGAGCGCAAGCCGTACGCGAGATGCTGCTCACCAATGCAACCGGTCTCCGGCGCGCGTAGCGACGCGAGAGCGCGTTCGCTCGGGTAGAGGCCCATCGCGCGGACCCCCTTTCGGCAGACGCTCGCGGCGAGTAGACCCTTCCCATGGCCGCTTCGGAAAACCCCCTCGTGTCGGACCGCCTCGTCGACTTTCTTCTCTACGACGTCCTCGACGTGGAGGCCTTGGCGGCGCTGCCCGATTTCGAAGGCCACGGGCGCGACACCTTCGATCCGTGGCTCGCCACGTGCCGCCGCCTCGGTCGCCAGGTGCTCTACCCCGCGTACCGCGCGATGGATGCCGAGCCGCCGCGCCTCGCGAACGGGCGCGTTCAGGTTCATCCGAAAATGCACGCTCTTTGGAAAGAGCTCGCCGCCGCGGGCGTCATTGCCGCGTCGCGACCTCTCGACGTCGGCGGCCAGAGCTTGCCCCTCACCGTGGCCACGTTTGCGAATGCCTATTTGATGGCGGGTAATCTCTCGGCCTACGGGTTTGCCGGGCTCACCACGGGCGCGGCCCATTTGCTCGAGGCGTTCGGCAGCGACGTCGTTCGCGAGACGTACATGCGGCCGATGTACGAAGGGCGCTACTCGGGGACGATGGCGCTCACCGAGCCGCAAGCGGGCTCGAGCCTCGCCGACGTGACGTCGGGTGCGACGCCGACGAATGCCGCCGATGGGCATTACCTACTTCGTGGCTCGAAGATCTTCATCTCAGGCGGCGATCAGGACATCACCGAGAACATCGTGCATCTCGTCCTCGCACGCATCGACGGCGCGCCGGCGGGAACGAAGGGGATTTCCCTTTTCGCCGTGCCGCGCCTCCGCGCAACATCGGAATCGACGAGCGACACGAAGACCTTCACCCCGAACGACGTGCACGTCACCGGGCTGATTCACAAGATCGGCTGGCGTGGCCTCCCGAGCCTCGCGCTCTCCTTCGGCGACGCCGGCGACTGCCACGGCTTTCTCGTGGGCGAGCCGCACCAGGGGCTTCGCTTCATGTTCCAGATGATGAACGAGGCGCGCATCATGGTCGGCGTGAACGCGGCCGCGACAGCCTCGGTCGCCTTTCACGAGTCGCTCGCCTATGCGAAAGATCGCAAGCAAGGGCGCGCCGTCAGCGGCGGCGATGCGAGCCGCCCCCAGGTGCCCCTCGTCCAGCACGCCGACGTGCGCCGCATGCTCCTTCGGCAGAAGTCCATCGTCGAAGGCGCGCTGTGCTTGCTCGGCGTTGCCGCACGCTATTCGGATATCGCCGAGCACGGTACGAATACCGACGAAAAGAAGCGCGCGAAGCTGCTGCTCGATCTTATCACGCCGCTCGCAAAGACGTTCCCGGCCGAAAAAGGGTTCGAGTCGAACACGCTCGCGCTGCAGATTCACGGCGGGTACGGCTACTCGAGTGAATACCTGCCCGAGTCGTGGCTTCGTGATCAAAAGCTAAATACGATTCACGAGGGGACGACGGGAATCCAAAGTATGGATCTTCTCGGTCGCAAAGTCGTCGCAGGCGGCGGCGCCGCGCTCCTGGCGCTCGCCGAAGAAATCCGGAAGGATCTCGCGAAAGCCGAAGGCGCGGGCGTCGAAGCCACACGCACGAAGCCCGTGAGCGACGCCCTCGACCGCATGCTCGCGCTCACGCAGCATCTCGGCGGGCGCGGCATGGCGGGCGACGCCGAAGGGATGCTCGCCCACGCCGTCGACTACTTGGACGCGATGTCGGTCCTCGTCGTCGCCTGGATGTGGACGAAGATGTCCGCGGCCGCGGGCGGGCGCAGCGACGACTTCGCCCTCG
>JANXMC010000583.1 GCA_025354825.1 Myxococcales bacterium | reverse complement strand
GGTGGCGCTGCGGATGCTCGTCCTCAAGCACCTCAAGGGCTGGAGCTATGAGCAGCTCAAGTGGGAAGTGAAAGGCAACCTCGTCTATCGGTACTTCTGCCGAATCGATGCTGGGAAGGTGCCTGACGCGAAGACGATGGTCCGGCTCGGACACACGCCTCCGCACGAGAACCGCGTCGAATTCAGCCGGGTTCCGAACGAGCAGATGCCATTGGAATCGGGAGGGCACGCGGTTGGTCTTCGGTCTTCGGAAGACCGCTCGTGCTTCCGCAGTTGGCCTTGGAGCCCGAGGGCGCATGCGGCGATCGGTGGGACAGCCATTCGGATTGCCTAAATGCTCGACGAAGCGGCGCTTGCTGTAGCCAACCATCGCTTCCGCCCGGCAAAGTCGGGCATTGCGCGTTCTACGCGCAGCCAAAACCCTGGTGTGTGATGCGGCTCCACGAGGTGAACGAGCTCGTGCAGCACGACGTACTCGATGATCGGTGCCGGGAGCATGACGGTGCGCCAGTGAAAGTACAGTCGGCCGCCCTTTCCGCAGGAGCCCCATCGAAACCCCAGATCCTGCACGCTTAGCGCGGTGGGTTCGACGCCGACGCGTTTCCGAAGTCCATCAACTCGCTTCTGTAGCCACGACCGCCCATGCTCCGAGTACCAACGCACCATGTGCTCCCTGCCGTGATCGGCCGCGGAGCGCAGCATAGCGAAGCGTCCGCGCTCCAACTTCACCGGCACGTCCTGCGCTTCGACGAGCAGCAGCCTGTAGCTCCGCCCCAGATAAGCGAAGCCCTCGCCGCTGACGAACCTCTTTCTCGGGACCGCCGGTGCGAGCGCGTCCTTCTCCGCCAGCTTGGTGTAGATCCAGAAGCGCTTCTCCCGAACGAACTTCTCCATCACTCGTTCCGAACAAGTCTCCGGTGCCGAGATCAGCAGCTCGCCGCCGCGGTCGACCGTGATCTGCACCGACGTCCGGCGGGGACTTCGGCGCACATCGAATGTCAGATCGTCGACGGTGAGCTGGTTCACTCGCCCCTCGTTAGCTTGGCGTGGTTGGCCTTGGCGAGGTCCATCAGCCGGTCGGCGACGGCGTCGGCGCGGTCGAAGTCGACGGCGTCGTTCTCGTCGAGGAACATGAAGATCTTCCCGCGCAGGTCCTCCTGCCGCGTGGCGCTCTTCCAGAAGCCCACGTTGCTCACCTCGTCGCGGATGAGCCGCTCGACCAGGTCGAGTGTCAGCTCGGCCAGCCACAGCTGGTCCTTCTTGCCTACCGGCGCGCTCTTAGCGCGCTCCTCCTTCAAGACGTCGAAGAACGGGGCGTGGATCTGCGGATCGAGCCCGGGAACGCCTTCGTCCTGCTTGCGACCCTTCTTCACCTCCTCGACGAACTCCTGGAGTGCGAGCGCGAGCTGCTCCCAGCTATCGCCGAACTTGTGGAGGATCTCCTCCAGCCGCTCCGACAGCTTCTGGTAGTGCACCGGATCTTCGTCGAGCTTGCGCTTGATGTGGTGCCGAATCGCGTGCTCCATCTCGGAAGCCTTGGCACGATCCGACACCTGCCGGCCGACCTGGTCGGCGAACTTGGCATCAGTGATCGCGATCGGCGGTATACGCGGGTCGATGCCGAGTGAGATGATGTGCCCGTCGATGAGCGCCTGCACCTTGCGGCCGACGCTCTTGTCGAGCTGCGGCAGGCCCTCGCGATAGCGGTTGCGCGCGCGCGTAGATCTCTCCGAGCTGCACGGCGTCGCGCACGAACGGCAGGCCCTCGGGGCGAGGCAGGACGAGATCGAGCGTCGCGAGGAACTGCTTCAGCTTCACTGTGAACTCGGCCCGCAGCCGCTCGTCACCGAGCGCCACGACGGCAGCCTCGGCGTCGCCCATGGGGTCGACGTTGCGCGCCTCGAAGAGCGCCATGACGCGCATGTGTCGGTCGCGTAACTTAGGGATCTCGTCGGCGAGGCTCTGCAGCGCGCCGTCGATGTCCTCAGCGCTGTACTCGGTGAGCGCTTCCTTCAGGTGCTTGGCGATACCGTAGTAGTCGACGACGATGCCGGCCGTCTTGCCGTGTCCGGTCCGGTTCACGCGGGCAATGGCCTGGAGCAGCTCGGCCTCGCGGATCGGTCGGTCGAGATACATCACGCCTTCGATGGGCGCATCGAACCCGGTGAGGAGCATCGACTTGACGATGAGGAACGCCAGCGCGCTGCGCTTCTCCGCGTCGGCGTGCTCGAACGGCCGCTTGAAGCTGGCGATCGCGTTCTCGGCCCGGACCGGGTCGGTCGAGTCCTTCCACTCGGGCGGATCGTTGTTGTCGGGCGAGATGATGGTCGCGAACTCGAGCGCGCGCAGGCGGCCGAGCTGCCTGGCCGCGCGAACCGCCGTCTTGAGCTTCTTCGGCTTGCCCTGAAGCTCCAGATCGTCGAGCTGCCGGGTCGCCACATCGAGCTTCTCCGCCTCGACCACCAGATCGTCTCGAGCCTCGATCATGGCCACTCGGTAGCGCACCGCCGCCAGTCGACTGATGGCGACGAGCTGCGCCTTGAGGCCATTCGGCAGGATGTTTTCGACGTAGTGACGAAGCATGTCCTTCGCCTTGTCGGCGATGACTTCCTTCGATTCGAGGATCGCGTGCAGCGTGCCGTACTTCCGCTTGAGCGCCTCGCGCTCCTCGGCGGTCATCTCCGGGAACATCTCGGCGAGCTCGTCGTCGAGCCCCGCGCCGTCGGCGACCGCGCCCTTCGCGTAGCGGCCTTCGTAGAGAATCGGAACCGTCGCGCCGTCGGCCTCGGACTCCTTGAGGGTGTAGCGATCGATGAACGTGCCGAAGATGTCGTTCGTACGCTTCTTGTCACCCATGATGATGGGCGTGCCGGTGAAGCCGATGCGGGCGCTGTTGGGCATCGCGCGGTGCAGCGTCGCATGCAGGTTGTTCGAGTGGCTTCGGTGCGCCTCGTCCACCAGCACGAGGATGCTCTCGTCGTCGTTGAGGATGCCGACCTCACCGAGACCTTCTCCCGGCTTCAGCTTTCGGGTGTCCGGATTGACGTTCTTCTGAATCGTGACGAACGCGAGGCCAGGGCCCTTCTTGCTCAACTGCGCCCGCGCGGCCTTCATGCTCCGCGCGACCTCGACCGTCTCGCCGGTCAGCCCCGCCGTCTCCGCGAGCTGCCGCTGCAGGTCCTTGCGGTCGGTGACGATCACAGTCTTGAACCGGCGCAATTCGGGCATCGACCGCATCTTCCGCACCAGGAAGACCATGGTCAGGCTCTTGCCCGATCCCTGGGTGTGCCAGATGATCCCGCCGCGCCGATCGTGCTCACCGTCCTGTTTTCGGGTCTTGCCGGTGCGCAGCCGCTCGACGGCCGCATGCACCGCGCGAAACTGCTGATAACGGCTGACGACCTTCACCGTGCGACTGTTGACCTGTTGGTAAATGGTGAAGTGCCGAATCAGATCGAGCAGGTGCGCAGGCCGAAGCATGCCGGCGATGAGTTTGTTCTGGCTCGAGAGCGTCGGCTTGTTCAGCTCGGCTTGCACGTCGGCGAGCGGGACGGGCGCGGTGTCCTTCCACTCGAGGTAGTGCACCGCCTCGGCGCCGACGGTGCCGAAGCGCGCCTCATCGTAGCTCGTCGCGACGAGGAACTGGTTCGTGTAGAAGAGCCGCTCCGCGCCCTCGGCGTCGTCGACCTCGCCCCCATCTCTGCGCGCGTTGTGGTAGCGGCGGAGCTGGTCAATCGCGCTCGCGAGCGGCTCGGAGATCGTCGGGCTCTTGCACTCGACGACGACGACGGGAATGCCATTGACGAAGAGCGTGATGTCGGGCCGAATCGAGCCCTTCGACATGCCGCCGGGGCAATCGACCTTGAACTGGCTGACCGCAGTGAAGGTGTTCCACTCGGGGTGATCCCAGTCGATGAAGTGGACGGTCTTGTCGCGACCTTGGTCCCAGTCGGGGAGGCCCTCGACGGTCACGCCTTCGAGCAGGAGTTTCGTCGCAGCTTGGTTTGCCTCCATCAGGTGGGCGTGACCGATGCGTTCGATCGCGCCAATCGCCTGCGCGATGCGAGGAGCGTCGAGCCACGGGCTGCCGTCGCGGAGGTTGATGCGCTGCAGGGCTTTTGCCAGGTCGTCCTTGATGAGGACTTCGCGGAAGTTGTCGCGCCCGGTGACGGAGGGGTGATCGACGCTGCCGGTGATGAGCTTCCAGCCCATGGAGGCGAGCTGATCGAGGAAAGGGTTTTCGACGTAGTCGAGTTCGGGGCCGCCGCTCATGACTCGTCGCGCCGCGTGCGGTACGCCTGCTTCGGATGGCGGGGGCTCTCCGGGTACCGGCGCTCCAGCGCCCCCTGCGCGAGCAGCGGCCGCAGGTACATCGTGCGGACGGTGCTGTCGGTCCTTCCGAGGGCCTTCGCCAGCTCGGGCAAGGTGCGCCAGCCGTCGGCGCAGAGGGTCAGTAGCGATGCGAGCTGGTCTTCGCGCGGAGCCCAGCCACGCGTCGGAGAAGCGGCCTCGACTCCGGCGCTTTCCTCAGAGCCCGCCGCCCTTTCCTCGGAGCTTTCCTCGGAGTCCGCGCCTCTTTCCTCGGAGCTTTCCTCGGAGCCGGCGCCCTTCCGGCGGAGAACGCTCGCAGTCCCCGGCGTTGTCGAGCTCCCCGGCAGCGCATAGATCTTCGCCCTCGGCGTGCCGGTCGAGACGAGCATTCCACGGGTCACGAGCTCCTGCAGCCGCAGCGTCACGTCGCGCGAGTGCGTGCCCGTCAGCGAACAGAGCCGCGCGTGATCCACAGCCCCTTCGGCGTGCGCCGTGGCCAAGGCGAGCCGTCCGACCTCGTCGAGCGCGTCGAAGCGCTCTCCGAACCGAGCGCGCAGCGCGTCGATCGACTCCTGCGGCAAGAGGCTCTCCTGCCGCAAACGTAGGTGCGTTTCCGCGTGCTCGACATCGACCCAGAGCTCCGGCGCGCGCCAGTGCTGCTCCGTCCAGGCGGCGCGGATGGCCGGACCACCCGAGCCCTCGCGCTCGCCGAGCTGCACGAGGCCGAACATTCGCTGCAGTACGGGATTGCGAGGCTCGCTCACCCCGCCGCGCCAGACCTGGTCGGTCGACACCAGGAGCAGTCCCGGATCGATGAACTCGTAGCCGACGGGGCTGCGGATCACCCGAATTCCCGCGCGTCCTTCGAAGTCGGCGTGGACGAGCGTGTTCACCAGCGCCTCCCGCAGGGCCGCGTGCGCGGGCGTCGACTCTCGGCGCGCCAGGTCAGAGTCGAGAGCGAAGGGCACCTTCAGCCCCTGCATCAGCTTCCCCACCACCCGTTGATAGAACTCGAAGACGTTGGCGTTCCAGCTGCCATCGCTGGCGATGCGGTCGAGCCATCGCGCCGTCGCCGCGTCCTGGTCCGGGACTTCCTTGTAGCTGAGATGCCAGTGCGGATAGCGGTCGCGGATGGCCTCCTCGCGGCCGAACATGAGCAGGCCCGCCAGCGTGACGCCCTCGATCGCTCGCGTTCGATCGTGTCCGAGCGCCCCGACTTGCCGCAAGAACTTCGCATCGTCGCTGACGACGAAGGCGTGATCCGGCCGCCGCTGGCCGAAGAGTTGTCGATAGCGACGCACGCTCTCGGCGTCGAAGTCGGCCTGCGAGTACCCCTCCAGGATCTGGGCATCACGCTCTGGCTGCGCGTCCGCCATCATGCGCCGCACGACCTCCGCGGACGCCAAGCGATCGCCCTCGTGAACACGCAAGTAGGTGTTGCGTTCAGCCCCCTTGAGAAAGAGCGGTCGGTCCGCGCGCCCGGCTCTCGGAACGTTCACGACGAGCAGCCATCCACCGTCGACGGCGACGCGCTCGACGTCGCCCTTGCGGAGCACATTGGCGCTCACCTTCTGCCGGTTGCCCAGGGCGTTCCAGAGCTCGCTCTCGAGACGATCGGGATCGGGCAGTCCGCGCAAGTCGAGCGAACCGTCGGCACGCTCCGCGGCGCCCAGTAGAATGATCCCGCCGTCGCTGTTCGCCATGGCGCTGTAGGTCTCCCACAACGAGTCGGGGATCGTGCCCTGGCCGTCTCGTCCGAGGCCGAGCTTCGCCTCGAAGTCCCAACCTTCGCGCAGCGCCTCGAGCTCGTCGCGGTTCATCCGGCGCCTTCGAGGAGGTTGGTGACACGCACGCGGCCGGTGAGGAGGTCTTCCATGAGGCCCGCCTTCTGGAGCTTCCGCTTCTCCACAAGGTCGGCTTCGGCCGCAATACGCGAGTTCAGTTCTAGCAGCACATCTGTGATGACCTGCATCTCGGAGGGAGGCGGGACGGGAAGCAGTGTGGTCCGCAACGTTTCCGACCGAATTGCCGACATGATGCCGCCCTGTTCGTCACGCGCGAAGTGCCGCAGCACCCATGGGGCCTGATTGATCTGCACACACGCGAGGTCGGGCGCATACCGCGCTGCATCGAAGGTCAACGTCCAGACGTGCTTCGTTGAAAGCGCGGAGCCGATGTCGTGGGGGACGACACAGCAGCGTCCCACGGTGCCCATGATCGTGATCATTACGTCCGCGGGGCGCACCGCGTACCGGGCCAGCTCCTTGGCCTTCTTCGGCGTGACGAACCTTGCGTAGGTCGCCTCGAATCGCTCGGCGTGGACGTTGTCGATCCCAAGCAGCGGGATGCCGGCTGGGACCAGCTCAGATTTCAGCAAGGCGCTGCCGAATGGACCGCTCCGCATCG
Source organism: Myxococcales bacterium (assembly GCA_025354825.1). Taxonomy (GTDB): domain Bacteria; phylum Myxococcota_A; class Polyangia; order Polyangiales; family Polyangiaceae; genus JANXMC01. The sequence continues at coordinate 1,237 of JANXMC010000583.1, read as the reverse complement.
GGGGGTCGACGGCCGCAAGCAGGCTAGCAATCGGCTCTGCGCTCCACTCCCGTGGAATCCGCCCCAGCGGCGAGTCCTTGAACTGCTCGGGATTACGCTCGGGATCACGCAGCTCGCCGTTGTCGTCGATGCCGCGGGTGAGGAGGTCGCGGAGCAGGCCCTGCTTGACCAGCTTCAGCTTGGCGATGATCTGCTCGGTCTTGCGGATGGCGTCGTCGATGGTGTCGAGGACGGCGGCGATCTGGCGCTGCTCGGGGAGAGGCGGACTGGGGATCTCCAGACGGGCAAGGATGCCTGTGTTGAGATTTGCCATTGTCGTTCCCACCGCGACGCCTGCGATGCGACTCTGAATTGCGTGGTGTCGGTAGATGCGCGACACAAAGGCGCCCGACATTGGCGAGCGACCGGGCCGCAGGAGGAGGCATCCCGTCCCGCACAGCCAACCAGTCTGGCTCGCTTCAACCAGAGCGCAACGCGAGAGGTCGCCCCGTCGCGAGAACACAACGTCGCCTGCCTGCAGTCGATGCCGTACGAGCCCCTGAGCCGTTTGCTCTGCTACGCGCGCAACCGACGTGACATCGATGACGCCGTCTGGAATGTCCTGCGGCATGACGACCGGAATGCCGTTGTCGGTGTACTCGTAGGCGTGCAGCTGCGACCCGAATGGTCCGGTTTGCAGCAACCCACCTCCTTCGGTGACGACCGTGCCGAGTCGACGGATTGGCCAGGCCGATTCACGCATACCCTAGCCCCCCCAAGAAGCCGCGCAGCCTCGCCGCCGCCGCGTCCCGCTCTTCCTCAATGCTCGTCAGCGTGACCCGGTATTTGTCCCACCAGGTCTCGAACGCGGCGACGACTCGCTGCCGATGACTCGCGACATAGCGTCCGAGGATCGCATCGAGATCGCTCCGCAAGATGCCGAGCACAAGGTCCCGCGCGCTCGGTTCCAGCAGCGAAGTCCTCGCCTCCGTCAGCTTCTTCGCGAAGTCGTCCTGCTTCGCCTTCAGCGCCCGCTTCGTCGTCGCGAGCTGCTTCTTCAGTTCCGCCAGCTTCTCCTCCGAGAGCTGGTCTTCGCCCTCTCCGCCCTCGTCGCCTTCCTCTTCTTCATCGCCACCGCTCGCGCCCTTGATCGTCGCCTCGGTCTCCGCCTTCTTCGCCTCCAGCTCGGCGAGGTCGGCGAGGTACCCGGGGAGAAGGCGCTTGGCGAGGCGATGACTGAGGACGTCCTCCTTGTTCG
>JANXMC010000565.1 GCA_025354825.1 Myxococcales bacterium | reverse complement strand
GATGGCCGTCGTCTGCGCGATCATTCCGCCGAGGGAGATGCCAAGGACGTGGGCCGTCGCAATGCCGAGCACGTCGAGGAGGCCGGCGATGTCGTCGGCCATGTCGACGAGCGTATAGGGCGCTTTTACCGGCAAACCGGCGAGGGCGCGGCCGATGACGACGCGCGGATCGGGCATCCCCGCGCGGGTGAGCTTCGTCGACAAACCCACGTCGCGGTTGTCTAAACGGATGACACGAAAACCTCGGGCAGCGAGCATTTCGATAAACGCGTCGGGCCAGAGGACGAGCTGCGCGCCGATGCCCATGACGAGCACGATGGGCTCGCCCGAACCGACTTCTTCATAAGCAATCTCGAGCCCATTGGCGTGTACGACCGGCATCGTTTTTCCATGGCTGCCGCGCCTCGGCGCGTCAATCCCCACGGTCGAAAACATGACCGGCGGTCATGCCCGCCCTGCGAGCGTTTCTTCGATTGGTGCTAGAGTCGCCCCCGTGCTAGCGCCCTCCGAACGCGACCCGTTCGGCGCTCCACGAAAGCGCCTTGGCTCGATGATCGGGTCGTACCGAGTCACGCGCTATATCGGCAAAGGCGGAATGGGCCACGTCTACGAGGCCGTGCACGACGTGGTCGGGCAGCGGGCCGCCGTGAAGTTCGTGTCGAGCGACGCCGAGCTCCCCGCCGACTACTTCCAACGCTTCGAGAACGAGGCGCGCGCCGCATCGGCCGTGCAGCACCCGGGGCTCGTGAAGGTTTTCGACTTCGGCCGCACGCCCGAGGGCGAAGCGTATTTGCTCATGGAGTATCTCGAAGGCGAGGTGCTACGCGCGCGCATCGACCGGCTGACGGCGCTCCCCCTCGAGATGGCCACGCGGTTCGCGCGGCAGCTCGCGTCGGCCCTCGCGGCGGTGCACGGCCAAGGGGTCGTGCATCGCGACGTGAAGCCCGAGAACATCATCATCGTCGCCGACGACGCGGCCGACGGCGGCGAGCGCGCGAAGCTTTTGGACTTTGGAATCGCCCATCTCGATACGGGAGAGCAGAGCGCGCTCTCCCAGCCCGGCGTCGTTTTGGGAACGCCGATGTACATGTCGCCCGAGCAGCTCACGGGGCGTGTCGCGGGGCCATCGTCCGATATCTATTCGCTCGGCGTCGTCGTCTGGGAGATGCTTCGCGGCGTCACGCCCTTCGGCCGCCAAGGTGCCGGCGCGATGCTGGTTCAGGGGGTGACATCGCCCTATTTGCGATCGTCGGACGTGCCCGTCGCTCTCGCCGAGCTCGTCGAAAAGATGCTCGCCAATGACACCGGACGGAGGCCCACGGCCCCCGACGTCGCGACGGAGCTCGAGCTCCGGTCCGACCGACGCTCGGGCGCGGGGTCGCTCTCGCCGATGGCGGCCACGCAGTCGAGCGTTCTCCTCGCCGGCGCCCACGGCCTGGAGACCACGGCGCCCCGTCCGCACGGCGCCCGTGCGCGCGTACGTCGGCTCGCCATCGCTCTCGCCTCGGGCGCGGCGGTCGTCGCCTCCGTCGCCCTCGGCATTCACAGCTACCGCCGCGCGCATCCTGCCGCGCCCCAGGTTGCGCTCAACGACATGATCGCGTTTCAAGCGGGTACCTTTACGATGGGGCGCACGCCCGACGAGGTCGCGGCCGAGTGCGCCCACCTCGGCACGCGCTGCCGTCGTGAGCTTCTGGACCGCGAGCAGCCCGCCCGCCGGGTGACCCTCGAGTCCTTTTACATCGATATCACCGAAGTCACGAATACCGACGTCGCGGCGTTTCTCAATATCGCGCCGAATTTTCGCGTCGATCCAGATCCCGACACGCGCGAGCGGTGGCTCGTGGTCGATGAGCTCTCGGGGATGCTCATGATGAACCTTTCGAGCGCGCACAGCGGCGTCGTCCTCGACGGCGACAGGTTCTCGGCGAAAGTGGGGTTCGAAAACCGCCCGGCTGTGCAGGTCACGTGGGACGGCGCGCGCGCCTTTTGCGCGACCCGCGGCAAGCGCCTCCCCACCGAAGCGGAATGGGAATTCGCCGCCCGCGGCACGACAGCTCGGCGCTTCCCGTGGGGCGACAACGAGCCTCAGTGCGACGAGGTCGTCTTCGGCGTCGACCCGCTCGGGCCGTGCAAAGACATGGCCCCCGGCGTTCACGACGTCGCCTCTGCGCCCCTCGACCGTACGCCCGAAGGGGTCATTGGAATGGGAGGCAACGTCTCCGAATGGGTGGAGGACGCATTCACGCTTCCGTACTATCCCGATTGCGGCGACTGCCGAAATCCCAAGGTCGATTCGGTCACCAACCCCGAGGCCGACCTGCGCGTCTTCCGCGGCGCGGGGTGGAACACGTCGCTCTTTGCGCGAACGACGAGCCGCGGCCGCTGGAACCGAATGCTCCCGGCCTACGGAATCGGTTTTCGCTGCGCCGCCAACGGTCCGAGATAGCCCAGCTTCATCGTCCTTCGACGTCGTGATTCGCGTTTCTGAAAACCAAACCCAGCCACGTGCGAGGTACTTCCATGAATAACGAAGCAATCGAAAAAACGGCCGCAGACGCAGACGATGAGCCCGTCACGTCGAAGGGCGGCGAAGGCCAAGAGTCGGCCCACGCGGCGGGCGCCGGCCCCGTCGCCAACATCAAAGTAGGCTCGCCCACGGACGGCTCGGGCATCGTGGCCGATCCGGATCAGTGACCTCTGAAATAGACGCACGAAATGCGAAAAGAGGCGGCGCAATCGAATGCGCCGCCCCACTTTCTTCGCGCGACGGAGCGCGTGCTCTAACGCGTGTTTACCTGCCCGTCAGGTGCGCCCGACGTGCGGTGAACTTCAGGAATGCCGAATAGCCGTTCGTGTTCCCCTGCCACTGCGCATCGGGGACCTTGTTGGTGCCCGCGGTGAGCGTCAGCGTCGCCGGGCCCGTGCCCGTCGCCACGTCGGGCTGGGTTGCATTGATGGCGTTGATGCACAAAGGCGAGATCACGCGGCAGCCGCCAACGATGAGATCGAGCATCGAGTTGCAACCCGCACCGACCGGGTTGTTCGTGCCGCAGTACGTGTAGGCCCTCGAGTTCGCGCAGGTCGCGGCGCAGGCCGTAGCGCCCGTCGTCAGCGATTGCGGGACGGGGATCTTCGCGAGGGATTCGACCGTCACGTTGCCGCAGAGCCCTTGGTCGGCGCCGTTGGCGGTGAGCGACTGAAACACCGTGAGGCCGGACGCGAGAGCAGCGGGCGGCGGCGCGGGGACGTTCGGCGCGGGGGTCGCGTCGATGCGGCCTGCAAAGCGGGCGTCGCGCAACTTGAGATTCGCGCGCGAGCCGAGGAGATTCAGAATCAGGTCGAGGGTTGCAGGGCCTGCCGCAAGGCCGCGCGCCGCGAGGGTCGCGCTCACCTTCGTCACCGGAATGCCCGCGGCGTCGACCGTCTCGGGCGTCGCCTTGAACCACCAGTCGATGGGGTTCTGCGAAGCCGCAGGCGTCGTCGGCCAGGTACCCTTTGCGGGGTCCAATGCGCCGCTGAGAACGCCGAGATCGAAGCCGTTCGCATCGCCAACGCCGGTCAGGTCGTCGAGGTTCATCGCTTGCATCAGGATGTTGTTCGAGCCGTCGACGATCGCCGCCTGGAGGGGCGGGTTGATCTGGTCGAGGGCCGTCGACGTCATGACCACGGTGCCGAGGGCGTTGGTGCGCGGCGCGCACGCCGCGGGCGACTGCAAGTTCGAGATCGAGAGCGTGTTGAGGCGCATCACGACTTCGTATTTGCACTTCGAATCACAGCCATCGAGGTTCGACGTGTTGCCGTCGTCGCACTGTTCGGTGCCGCCGATTTTCCCGTCGCCACACACGATGAGCTTGCACGTCGCGTCGCACGACGTGCCGTTCGGCGGGTCGCACGTCTCGCCGGCGCCATGATCGACGAACCCGTCGCCGCAGGTCGAGAGCGAGCAGGTGTTCGCGCGGCAGACGCGGCGCGGGCTCGCCTGGCAGACGCCCGCTTCGGGGATCGCCGCGCCTGCTTGACAGATTTTGCCGGCGCCGCTTGCAACGGCGACGCAGGTCTCGGTGCCGTTGCACGCATTGCCGTCGCCACACGCGGCGTCGTTCGCACAGGTGAATTGGCAGTCGGCTTTGCAGCCCGAGCCCGCCGCGCCGTTCAGGTTGCCGCGGTCGCAGGCCTCGCCCGCTTCGAGCGTTCCGTTGCCGCAGCTACCGGGGCGGCACGAGCCGGTGTCGCAAACGCCGGTCGTCGTGCCGACGGTGCACGCCGTGCCGTTCTTGGCGGCATCGGGCGCATGCCCGCAGGCGTGGGTCGTCGTCGTAGCGCACGTGTCGACCGTGCACGGGTTCGCGTCGTCACAGGCCGTGTTGGCGGTGCACGAGTACGCGCACGCGACCGTGCAGCCGTCGGTGTCGTTCGTGTTGCCGTCGTCGCAGGTCTCGCCCGGCTCGCTCGTCGCGTTGCCGCACGTGGCGCCGGTGCAGACGCCCGCTTTGCAATAGCCCTTCGGCACGCTCGTACAGGCGGTGTTGTCCGCGATGGGCGTTCCCGCGCTGCATTTGTGATCGGCCCCGCAGACCTCGGTGCCGTTGCACGCGTTGGCGTCGTCGCACTTGTCGCGCGTCGCATCGCCCGTCACGCACGTGAACGTGCAATCGACGCGACAGCCGTCGTCGGAATTCGCGTTGCCGTCGTCGCACTCTTCGCCCGACTGCACCTGCCCGTCGCCGCACGACGCGGGGATGCAGTTGCCGCCGAGGCACGTGCTCGCCGTGCCGCACGACGAGCCGTCGGCAGGCGGCGCCGCGATGCTGCATCGGTGGTCGGCGCCGCAGGTCTCCTTGCCATTGCACGCGTTCTTGTCATCGCAATGATCACGCTGCGGATCGCCCGCGATGCAGGTGAAGCTGCAGTCGTTCTGGCAGGCATCACCGCTCTGCGTGTTGCCGTCGTCGCAATCTTCGCCAATCTCGAGGACGCCGTTTCCGCACTTCGCGTTCGCACCCGACGGTCGTGTAGACGCATCGACATCGTCGACCGGTGTCGGCGGCGTCGTGGCCGGTGCAGGGTCGCTCGAGCCGCAGCCCGAACCGAACGCGCCGGCCTGCGCGCCCAGCGCGATGACCCCACTCACGGACAAAAATTTCCACCAGCGCATCGACGTTGTCATGCGTGTGACTCCCCTTGGGGCCAATCCCCGGCGGCGGACGCTACCAGCGCGAGCGGAACGGCCTTGCAGCGAACGTGGAGCGATCCCGTATCGAGACGCAGAGCGCATTTTTACGGCAGATCGTGACGCAACGCGGCTTCTCGCACGTGCCGAATCGCCGACCGAGTTGAACGGTCGGCAATTAGGGCTATAGAGTGGCGCCCCCTCATTCCCGCAAAGCTCGATTACGCGTTTTGCAGGTTGGTCGTAACGATCCGTTAGGGGTTCGGGGAGGGTCCAAGGCCGCCATGAATCAAAGCTCCACCGAATCGAATGCCGACGTCCTCGATGTCGGCGACCTTGGCCGCTATCGCCTCATCGCGCGTCTCGCGCGCGGCGGCATGGGCGACGTTTACCTCGCCGTGCAGCGGGGGCCCTCGGGCTTCAACAAGCTCGCCGTGCTCAAAGAGCTTCGCGACACGCTCGCCGAAGAGCCCACGTACCTCGAGATGTTCCTCGACGAGGCGCGCCTCGCCGCGCGTTTGAACCACCCGAACGTCGTGCAGACGAACGAGGTCGGTTCCGACGGCGCGCGTCATTACATCGCGATGGAGTACCTCGAAGGGCAGCCGCTCCAGCGCATCATGTCGCGCCTCGCGCGGACCGGCGAGCTCTCGCTGCCCATGCGCCTCCGCATCCTTTCCGACGCCCTCGCCGGGCTCCACTACGCCCACGAGCTCTGCGACTTCGACGGCTCGTCGCTCCACGTCGTGCACCGCGACGTGTCGCCCCACAACATCATCGTGACCTACGACGGCGCGGTGAAAGTCCTCGATTTCGGAATCGCGAAGACGCTCATTTCCGAAGAGACGCGCGCCGGCATCGTGAAGGGCAAAGCCGCGTACATGGCGCCGGAGCAGGCCATGGGGCGCTCGGTCGACAGGCGCGCCGATATTTTCTCAGCCGGTGTGATGCTCTGGGAGCTCGTGACGAATCAGCGCCTTTGGAAGGGGCTGACCGAGGTCGCGGTGCTCATCAAGGTCGCCAACGAGTCGGTGCCGTCGCCACGCGAGGTCGCGCCGGGCGCGCCGGAGGAGCTCGTTCGCATCTGCGAGCGTGCCCTCGCGCGCGACGCCAACGACCGCTACCAAACGGCCGCCGAGCTTCGAAGCGACATCGAGCGCTTCATCGCGACGCTCGCCGCGCCTGTCTCGAACATCGAGATAGGTCACCTGATTTCGGAGACCTTCGCCGACGACCGCGCGCGGTTGAAGCTGCTCGTCGAAAGCTCGACACGCCGCGTCCGATCACTGCCAACCGGCGAGTATCGCGCCATCGATCTCGCGCGCCCCGGCGACGAAATTGGCGTGACGTCCCCCGGCTCCACCGCGGTGCGCGGCCAGGTCGCTTCGGCCACGTTCACGAGCGCCATCTCGCGTGCGCGCATCTCGCAGCCGCCGAGCCTTTCGCAAACGCAGCAGGGGCGCGTCGTCGTCGAGTCGCTCGCGCCGACGTCGGTCGATGCAACCGGTAGTCAGAGCATGGCGGTCGCCGCGATGCCGCAGCGTCCGTCGACGCCGCCGCTCCCCGCGCCGTTCGTCCTCCCCGAGCGGCGCACGGCGAGCGTGGTCGTTCAAGGTGGAATCATCGGCGGCAGCCTCGGGCTCGTGTTGGTGTTCGTCGCGCTCGTGTACCCGATGCTCAGGGCGCCGCGCGCCGACGGGCCAGTCGTCGCGAGCACCGGCATGCTGGCGCCCGCTGCGCCCTCGACACAGACCGCGCCTGCCGCCATCGCCCCCGTCGCCGAAAACCTCCCGTCTGCGACGCCCGTGCTCGACGACCCGCGCACGCCGTCGGCGGCGCCCGCGCCGACCGACCTTCAAGCATTTCCCGCGTCGAGCCCGCAAGCGACGGTCGCGGTGAACGACCTCCGTCGCGCGCCGACGCCCGTCGCCGCGCTCGCGCCCGCGCGCGCGTTCGCCCCGGCCCACGCGGGTGCCAACGCCGCTGCCGTCGCCAGCCACGCCGCCCCCGAGGCGCCGCCGTCCCCAATCGAAGCGCCTCGCCCGCCCGCGCCGGCGCCGGAGCCCAAGCCCGCGGCACCGGCCCCAGCCGCGCCGCCCGTCGCGTCCTTCACCATCGACATGATGCGCCCGAAGCTCGTATCGGGGCACGACCCCGTCTACACGCGCGAAGCCCTCCTCGCCCGGGTGCAGGGGACGATGATTGCAAAGTGCACCATTACGACCTCGGGCGCTCTCGAAGACTGCCGCATTCTCAAAGCGCTACCCCACATGGAGCAGGCCTTCATGGAGTCGCTGAAAACGCGCCGCTACACGCCGATCATCTACCAAGGTCGCGCGACCGCAGTCGAATACGTCATCAACGTGCAGCTCGTTCTGCCGAGCTGATTTACCAGGTAATGGGCAGTCCCATGCGCAACGTCGAAGTCGAGCGGATCGTCGAAGCCCCCATCGAAGAGGTCTTTCGTCGGTATACGGATCACGCCGCGTGGTCCAGTTGGGCCGGCCTCGGCAAGGTCACGCGCGAGCGCGACGGCGCGCCGTCGAAAAACGGCGTTGGCTGCATTCGCGTCTTCAACAACGGCTTAAAAATGCGCGAGGAGATCGTCTCCTTCGACGAGCCGACGCGCATGACCTATCGCATCGTCGGGTTTTCACCGTTACGCGGCCATCTCGGCGAAGTGACCTTCGAGCCACACGAAACAGGCACCCGCGTCGTCTGGCGTTGCCAGTTCGACTCGCGCATCCCCTTTACGGGCGCGGCGATCGAGCGGGCGCTCGTGAAGCTGTTTACCGTGACGCTCTCGCGGTTCGCGCGACATGGTCTCGCGGCTTCCTGAAGCGGCGCCCCTTCGTCGCTTCACCGAGCCTCCGAATCTCGCGACCCGCAGCTACCGGGGTGCGCATACGACGTCGCCGCCCGGAGCGATCGTCGTCTCGACGAGCCCATCGCTCGCAGCGCCACGGCACAGCGGCCTAGGCGGCGCGTCTGGCGTTTCGCCCGCGACGGTGATGCGTGCCCAGCCCGCACCGCACATGAGCCCAGCGAGCTCGACGTCATCGGTTTTTGCGCCCACGCTGCGCGCACCGAGCGCCACCGGAATCGGGCGCACACCGTGCTCGATATGCACGGCGCCGTGGCCGGTGGGGAGTTTCACACGAACGGCGCAGCCGCGAAATCGCGCAAGCAGTAGCTGCGACGTGCGCACCTCCGGAACGTAGCCAAAGGCCAGGAGCGCGTCCGCGTCGGCGGCGCTCGCGCCGATCGCAACGACGCGATCGTACCCTCGCCCATAGGCGCCGACGCCCGCGAGCACCTCGTCGTGGAAGGCCGCGTCCGTCATGAATCGGCCGCTGGTGCCGAGGGCGAGATCGTCGCGCCCAAGGTGCGGCGGGACGGCCTTTCCCCCTTCCGCAGAAGTCTTCTCTCGGAACGCGTAGGTCGATGCAGAGCCCAGGAAAAGCTGGGGCTGGTAGGCCTGGTGCGCTGCGGCGAAGAGCGCGCCGGCGTGGAAGAGCGGCGAGAGGTAGGGCACTTCGCTCTTCGTCGGATCGTCCGCGACTCCGCACGAGGCGCCGAGCGCGATCGGCATCTCGAGGCGAGCCGCGGCGACAGGCGCCTCGAGCTGCCCGAAGATGGGGAAGCAGTCGTGATAGAGCCGCTCGTGAAAGGCTCGCGTGACGAGGAGTGAGCTCGCGGCGCACGCGACGACGGCGAGCGTCGCGCGCGCGCGAGATGTTCGCGTGAGAAGCTCGAACGGCACGAGGGAAGGGGTCACGAGCACCCCGAGCACGAGCCACCGCGGCGCAAAGAATTGCCACCCCGGGAGGTCGATCGGGCTCACGCAACTGGCAAAGAGAAACGTACAGCCGACGAGAAGCACGGCGATCTCTTCACGCGTAAGGGCCTTTCGCACCGCGCGCAGGGCGGCATAGACATAGACCACGACGACGAGAGCCACGGCGACGACGGCGCGCGCCGTGGGACCAGGCGCGACGAGGTGCGGCAACGTCGCGAGGCGCTCGCCGACACTCGCCCAGCGAAGTGGCAAGTCGCTTTGCTCCATGTCGGAATGGGCGCCCACGCCTGCGATGAGGACGCCCATCGGAATTGCCCCCACGAGCGGGAGCCACGACACGCTCCGAAGCGAGCGGGGTCGAGGCGATCGAGCGACTGCCACGATTGCGAGCGCAATACCCGTGAACGCAGCAGCGACGACATGCATGAAGGCTTGAAGCGCGAGCAGCGCGCCAATCACGACGAGCGAGCGAATCGCGCGATCTCGGCGACGGAGCGCGACCCCCAGAACGACGAGGCCCAGCGCGGAGGTGATGGAAAACGCGAAGAAACCCATATAAAGCGGCCAAAAAAACGCCAGGCCGAAGCCGAAGAGGCCGAGCGGCCGCCGCGCCTGGTCGACGCTCGAGGCGAAGAAGAGCGACGCGAAGCCCGTGAGCTCCACCGTCGATGCAAGGAAGATTTGCGTGGCTTTGCGAAAGCCGAAGAGCGCTTCAAGTGGGCGAAAAAGAAGGGAGAAGCCGTGCTCGGCGAACTGACTCTGCACGACGAGAAAGTCGCGATAAACGGTATTCGGCGCCCAATAGTGATTTTGCATGACGCCGCTCAGAATGTGCTGAGGGCCGTCGTTCGTCGGCAGGTAGGGGACGGCGAAGACGGTCCACGCGGCGAGCGAAGCTAGGACGACGACCGACGCACGGGAGGTCCACGAGACCGTGTTCTCTCGCTCGCGCGGGGCGCTTTCGGTCATGCCGCGACGGTATCACGGTGGCGGCGCCACTCGGCAGCTCGCAGCGCCGCCGGGCCGCGTGAGAAGCGTCGCTAAAACAGATACCCGACCCGAAGCAAATTCACCTGAGGCACGACGGGTACGCTCTGCGCGATGGCGTTCGCGCGCTCGGCTGCGCGGCTTCGCGCGACCAAATAGGGAAGACCGCTCGGCACGCCGGTCACGCCGACGATCGACACGGTCGCCGTCTGCAGCGGCACGAGGACACTCGCGTCGATGCCGATGATGAGCCCGTTCGACCCCATGTAACCGATCCCCAGGGCCACGCCCGTCGCCTGCGCCGTTGCGTCGACGCCCACACCGGTATCGGTCGCGTGGACGCGAACGGTCTGCCCGCCTATCCCCGCAGAGACGAAGAGCCCGTTGCCGAAGGGGTAGACGCGCGCGGCGACCGTATAGGCCGTCGTCCCTATTTTGAGCGACTCGCCGCCAATGCGCGGCGTTGCTTGGTAATCGAAGCCGATACCGAAATAGCGGCCGTAACGGCCGTGGGCGCCAATTCCAAACGCGTTCACCGCGCCGAGCGCCACCACCGGGCCGACGCAGAAGTTGCCAATCAAGCAACGTGCTTCGGGCGCGTCCTTCGTTCCGCGCGCGCCGCTGACCGTGTCGACGGGCGGGCGCTGTGCATCGAACGCGTAGCCCGGCGGCGACGGAGGCGGGCCGTCGTCACGCGGCTGCGGATCGACCGCGGCGGGCGTGAGCGGCTCGACGCGCGCGACGAGCGGGGGAGGCGCGACGGCAGGCGCGATCGCGGGAGCCGAAGCGGCGGCCGCGGCTGGCGGCGGAGGGGACACGGCAACCGTCGAGGCCGTCAGCGCAGGGCGCGGCTGCGGCGCGCGGGCCGACGCCGACACGCGCGCGTCGCTCTTTTTCCGCCTCTTCGCGCGAGACGGCGACGCGGCCATCGCCGTCGAGCCGAACGCGGCGACCAGGCTCAGCGCGACGAAGAGACGTGCGGTCGGGTGTGGGGACGCCATTCGAAGCGACTCCAGCTGCGCGTTCCGTGCCGCGCGTAGGGGCGCCGATTCTCGCAAAAGCGCCGCGCAAACGCGCGGGGTGGCTGCGGCCTCGTCGCCGCACGGTGGATCTGCCTCGCACCGTGTTGTTCTCGACCGTTCGCGCAATGACGTATCGTTCCTGCGTGGTCCCCCTCGAGGACATCGTCGCTCAGGTGCGCAAACAGCCGCGCGACGCCTTCGCGCGCGTATGTCGGTCGACCTTCCTGGTCCAGCGCCTCGCCGAGTCCACGCCGTCGGCCTCGCGCAGCGACGGCGAGGCCCCCCCGTCCGATCGTCTGCGCGCGGTGCTCCCTGCGGCGATCGACGCGAAACGCAGCCACCCCTCCGACGTCGTCGTCCTCGCGCAGTGCCGCTTCGTGGCCATTCTGAAAGCGGGTATGAACCCGTTCGGAGATCGGATAAGGCTCGGTCGCGGCCCCGAGGTCGATATCGCCCTCGAGCACCCTTCGATCTCCCACGTTCATGCGCATCTGTTCCTCCGCGACGACGGCACC
>JANXMC010000502.1 GCA_025354825.1 Myxococcales bacterium | reverse complement strand
TTTGATCGCGCGGGCGATCGAGAAGAGCACCGCGTTGCCGAGGCCGCCGCCGCAGAGGAGCACGGTTTCGGATTTCTCGATCTCGGTGGGCGCGCCCGTGGGCCCCATCAAAACAACCGGCTCCCCGGGTTTCAGCGCCGCGCACAGGCGCGAGCTGCCGCCCATCTCGAGGACGATCGTCCCCATGAGGCCTTTTTCCGGGTCGATCCACGCGCCGGTGAGCGCGAGGCCTTCCATCGCGAGGCGTGTGCCGTCGACGACGGGCGAGAGCGACTCGAAGTTCTGCAGCCGGTAGAACTGACCCGGCTGGAATTTCCGCGCCGCCATCGGCGCGTGGACGACGACCTCGACGATCGTCGCCGTGAGGCGGTTCACTTCGAGGACCGTGGCGACGAGCTCCGAGTCGGTGCGCGCGAAGAGCTTCGCGAGCTTCGCGTTGCGCTCGTCGGTCGTACCGGCGATCGCCGGCATCGTGAGCACGCCTGTCGCGGGGTCGTGCTTGCCGATTTCGGCGAAAAGCGCGGCCACGTGCGGGTGGCCGTCCTTCGCGCTCGCCATCGCTTTGACGACGCTCCCCGCGTAGTACGGGTGGTTGTCGCCGTAGAAAGAGACCGTGCGGTGCTCCTTCTGATAGCTGGTGAAAAAGCCTTCACGGGTGCTGGTGGCCGCTTCGAGGACGACGTCGCCGCTCTCGGCGCGTTGCGCGCGGAACCCCTGGAAGAACTGCTTGCGTGAATCGAGCTTGAACGTCCCCTCGTACTCTTTTTCGTACGTGACGTTCGGGCTCGTGCCGGCGGCGACGCAGACCGTGCGCGCGGGGAGATCGACCGTGGACTTGTCGGCCCGCACGAAGCGCATCGCCTTCACGTGCTCGCGCTCATCGAGGATCGCCTCGGTTGGCGAGAGGTTCTCGATGTAGCGCACGCCCTCTTCGAGGCTCTTCGCGACCTCCTCGTGGTTCAAGCGGTACGCCGGCGAGTCCTTCAGCGACTTCCTGTAGACGAGGGTGACGCCGCCCCAGCTATCGAGAAGCGCCTGAACGTTCGCGACGCGACCTTCCGCGGCTGCAGCGGCCTTCTCGGCGGCGATGGCCCGCGAGTGCGCGAGGTGCTCACTGAGCGTGGTCCACTCTTCGTCGTCGAACATCGCGCGAACGGCGGCGTCGCCCTTCTGGGCGACGAGAGCGTCGTAGCGCTCGCCCTCCTTTTCGACCTGCACGACGTAGTACGCGAGAAGCTCCGTCGCCGTGTCGATGGCCGTGAGGCCGCCGCCGATGACGACCGCGGGCAGCGACACCTGGAGGTTCGCGATCGAGCTTTTTTTGTAGGCGCCGCTGAGTTGCAAAGCCATCAGAAAGTCGCTCGCCTTGCGGATGCCGCGGGAGAGATTGTTCTTGATGTCGATGAGCGTCGGGCGCCCTGCACCGGCCGCGATGGCGACGTGATCGAAGCCCAACTCCCACGCGTCGTCGAGGGTGAGCGTGCCGCCGAAGCGGACGCCGCCGTAGGTGCGAAGCAGACGCTGCCGCGCGAGCGTCACGTAAAGAACCGTGAGGAAGTTCTTATCCCAGCGAACGGTGATTCCGTATTCGCTGACGCCGCCGAAGCCGAGGAGGATGCGCTCGTCGAGCTCGGTGTACATCTGCGTGAAGTCGTGGACCGGCGTCGGCGGGCGTTCGGCGTTGCCGACGAGCTCGACGGGGAGCGGCTCGAGCTTCAAGCCGTCGACCGCCACGACGCCCATGCCTTCGCACGCCAAGTGATGGGCGAGCGTGTAGCCCGCCGGCCCAAGGCCCACGACCAACGCGTTGCGACCGGAGTACGGCTTCGCGTAGGGGCGCGCGATGTTGAGTGGGTTCCAGCGCGTGAGGAGGCCGTAAATCTCGAGTCCCCACGGCAGGTGCAGCGTCTCGGTGAGAACGCGCGTCTCGATCTGCGGGATGTCGACCGGCTCCTGCTTTTGGAAGACGCAGGCCTTCATGCAGTCGTTGCAAATGCGGTGGCCGGTTCCCGGACACATCGGGTTGTCGATGCAGACGAGGGCCATCGCCGAGAGGACGAGACCGTCGCGACGCATCGTGTGCATCTCGCTGATCTTCTCTTCGAGCGGGCAGCCGTTGAGCAGAACGCCGAGCGGGTTCTTTTTGATCTCTTTCGTCTTGTTGTCGCGAAGGCCCTTCGAGCACGAGTCTTTGTCGCGGTCGTGGCACAGGAGGCAGTAGTCGATCTGCTCTTCGACTTTACGTGCGCCGCCGCGGCGGTCTGTGAGCGTGAAGCTCCCGCGCTCGCGCCGCTCGTGATCGGGACCGACGAAGAGCTCCGGCATCGACGCGTCGGGCCGACGAATTTCGACGAGGTGCTCGTACTCGAGATTCTTCGGCGCGTGGAACGATGGCCAGTGGTGGGCGACGTCGTAGTGATCGGCGCGGCGGTGGGCGAGCCACGCTTCGATGCCGTCCAACGCGAACGCGATCACACGCGCGTTCTGATCGTCCGTCGCGTGGCCGGGGCTTTCCTCGGCGCAGACTTCTGCAACCGGTCCGTCGGCGTGGGTCGCGAGGATGGCCCCTCGCACGAGCGAAGCGCGCGCGCGAAGCTCGTCGGTCCACTGCGCGCTGCCGGCTTTGGCGGCTTTGCGGGCGACGTCGTCGATCTCGAGAAGCGCGATCACGCCGCGGGCAACCGTCAGCTCTTCATCGGCGGGAATGGCGTTAGCGGGGCGCAGGACGTCGAGCACGGCTTGAGCGACGAGCTCGGCATTCTTGGGGCCGAGGAGCATCGCGCTCCACGCTTTGCCCGCGTCCGCGCGCAAGATTCGCTTCTTCGCAAACTCGCGCTTGAACTTCCAAATCGGATCGCCCTTCTTCACTTCGTCGCGGAAGTCGGAGAGCTCTTTCTCGATGTTGAACAGTTTGCCGAGGAACACCGACACGAAGGGCGCGGCGGCGAGAAGCGCGTCGCTCACCTGTTGCGGCGTCATCCCCTTCCCGCCCGACCGGCGGTACGCGTCGAACGCGCTGTGGGCTTGCGGAGCCGACTCTTTGAACCAGCTCTCGTACACGCGGTGCAAATCCGCGAGGCGCTCGGGGACGTAGAAGTCCCCATAGGTGAAGCCCTCGATGCCGAGCACGAGCTCGTGTTTGGCGCTCGAGGAAGCCGTAGTCGCCCGCGTTGCCTGTTGCACAGCCGATGTCACGTGGTCTGCTCCTTCACTTCGCCTTGCTCGAGTTCCGCTGGCCCGACGTTCTCAGCCGTCGGCCTTCGGGACGAACGCGGTCTGCGCCATGTCGCCCTCTTCGAAGCCGAAGTAGACCGCCGCCTGCTTGAACATGAACTTTTGCCCCTCGGTCGTGGCGAGGTCGACGCGGTACGTGTTCACGAACTTCACGGAGTCTTTGAGCCACTGATCCCACGCCTCTTTCGAGACCTGGTCGAAGATCTGCTTGCCGAGCTCGTTCCGGTAGGGCGGCCGCGTGAGGCCGGGGAGGTCTTTCTTGAGCTTGATGCAGTGGACGATGCGCGTTTCGGTCATGGCAGAAGCCTTCTTGTTCGTACCGGGCCGCCGAGGCCGTTCGTTCGGGCGCGTTGTACTCGGGCAGAGACCGGGCCGCCAAGCGCCTCGATGGCGCGAAGTCGGGCGGGGAGGCGAAAGAGAGCGGTTTTGGGCGCCCGGACGGGTGTTCTTTACGTGTGAAGCTTTGTGCGACGTGCGCCCGGGTTCGGCAAGGGGGTCGTCCGCGTCCGTCAGAACCCAAGGGAGAGCTGCGGAGGCGGCGGTGCGCCGACGACGTCGATGACGCGCGGCTCACCATGAAGGACGACGGATACCGAAATACCGGGGCAACGCGGGGCGACGGCGGCGTGGGCGCGATCGGGCGTATTGTTCTTTTCCGAGAGGTGACCGAGGTAGAGCGCCCGCAAGCGCGAGCCCCGAAGCGCGGCGGCGAGGTCGCCGGTCTGCTCGTTCGAAAGATGCCCCAGCGCACCCGCGACACGCCGCTTCAAGTGCAGCGGGTACGGGCCAACGGCCAGGAGATCGAGGCAGTGATTCGCCTCGACGAGGGCCGCATCGGCCGTTCGGAGCATTTCGACGAGTGGCGCCGTCACGTGGCCGAGATCGGTTGCAATCACGAATGCGACGCCATTCGCCTCGATGCGTAATGCCACTTGGGGCGCATCATGGGGTAAAGCGCACGCGGTAATGGCAAATGGTCCAATACGAAATAGCGCGCCGGCGTCGTAGCGATTCACGGGCATTTTCGCGCGAAGGCGCACCGCCATAACCCCATCGTGAAGATAGAGCGGCGCCTTCGTTGCGCGGACGAGGGAGTCGGCTTGGCCGATGTGGTCGCCGTGGTGATGGGTAATGAGAATGGCGTCCACGGCGCGCGGCATAAGCTCGGCACCGAGGGCACGCATACGCGTCGCCGCGGCCGTTGGGTTGAGCCCCGCGTCGACCATGATGCGCGCGCCGCCCGATTCGAGAACCGTGACGTTGCCGCTGGAGCCGCTGCCGAGGACGAAGACGCGCACGCCGTGGACGTATAGTCCGAAGCGCGAGTGCGCGCCGCGCGCGGGGGCGCGATGGGCCACAAAACAGCGCCGGCGCCACGCGTTTCCGCGGGCGCCGCCAACCGCAAATCGCCACCGAGCGCATCGGACGTGGCCGACAAATCGGGGAGCGGCGCGGACGGCCTCGGCGGCTACCGATCAATCGCTACACCGAACAGGCTCAATCATTCTCGATACCCAACGGCGCGTTTCGCCCGCGCTTACGAACGGGATGAGTGAACGTTGTTAGCACTACTTCGCCACTTCCGAATAGGAACCATGGGTCTCACGAGCGTTCGACATCGCGGACACGGCGTCGGCGCGACGAACCTCATTGCGATAAGCCGGCGCACACTTGGCAGCGTCGGCGAGATCGAGGGCCCGTCGCGCTCTAGCCTTTTCTTGAGGCGATGCGCTCGTGCTGCAGAAGGGTAAATGCGACCATCCAGCACGGCGTGGTGGTGCAGGCCGTGCCACGTCCGACCTTCAAAGTGATCGAGACCGAGTTCCTCTTTCATCTGCTGGTGGGCTTGCTCGCAAGACCACCGCGCCTTAATCGCCGACGCCAGAACAAGCAGTGGCGTATCGGGACCATGATTGGTGAAATAGTACTTCACCTCTCCATTCGAGCGGCGCTCGGCTACGAGCCAACACTCTTCGCCTGGTAGATGGGTCCGATCACGACCTTCGGGTCCGTCGGCGGCGCGGACGCGTGTCG
>JANXMC010000493.1 GCA_025354825.1 Myxococcales bacterium | reverse complement strand
CGACACGCTCGCGCCGGTCAACCAGGCACGCCACTTCTACGAAGAGTTCCGCGCCCGCGCGCGCGCGCCCATCGGCTACGCCGAGATCCCGGGGGCCCAGCACGCATTCGAGATCTTTACGTCGATACGAACTGCCCACTTGCTTCAAGGGATTGGCAAGTTCGCAGCCCACCTTCGCGCCCACTACGAAGCGCGTCGCGCCGCACGGACGGCGCCGAGCGAGCGGGCGGCCTAACCCGCTACTTCTTCAGCAGCTTCGAAAGGAGCCCCGAGATTTTCGACCCCGCAGGCGGCCCCGCTTCGGGCTTCTTCGGCGCTGCATCGGCCGTCGCCTTGCGCGCGACATAAAGGTGCACCTCGCGCACGGCCTCCGTGTTTCGTGGATTGAGCTCGGCGGTCTTTCGAAAGTCGAGAATCGCGAGATCCATCTGATTGAGCTTCTTGTACAGCATCCCTCGGTAAAAGTAGCTCCGTTCGGATCGCGGGCTCACCGCCACCGCCCGGTCCAGCATGGCGATTCGCTGCTGCGTCGCCGCCGGCGACTGATTCGCCGGATCCATCGATTCAATCCACGCGAGCAATGCCAAGTAGTCGGCCTGCGTCGGGTCGGCCTCGTGGGCCGCGAAGCAGAGCGCCCGCGCCTGCGCGTAGTCGCCGCGCTTCGTGCACACTTCGGCTTTTTGAAACGTCGTCGCAGCCTCGACGATGCGCGCGATATACGCCTGCGCCTCGGGGGTCGCGCCGCCATCTTTGATGAGGCGCATGTACCGCGCGCGCTCTTCGGGATTCATGAGCGTCTTTTGCGCTTCACTGAACCGCCCAAAGACGCGGGTGCAGGGGGCCTTCATATCGGCGAGCGGCTGCGGAAGGCGATCGGGGTGCCACCGCATCGCGAGCTCGACGAAGCGCGCTTCGATCGCCGCAGGCTCGACGTCGTGCGGAAGGTCGAGCATTTGGAAGTAGTCCATCCGCTCGATGCGCGACGCGAGGTCGACGATCTCGGCGCGGCGCGCGGCGAGATCGAGGGCAGCCGCTTGCGGCGGTCCAGCGGGCGCCGAAGGGGCAGCCGGCATGCTCAGGATCGACGGCGGCGAAGGCGACGCCCCCGTAAGGCGCGAGATCCCTCGACTCTGCGCGGCCGAGAGCGCCAACGCCGCCGCGGTCGGCATCTGGATCAGCGGCATGGACATCGTGACCGCTTCGATAGGCTCGATCTGCTTGGTGATGAGAAGCGTGTAGAGGACCAACCGCGCCGTCGACGCATTGAGCCCGCTCTTCGTAATGAGCTCGGGCACCATCGACGGGCGCGCGCGCATCGCCGTCACCAGACGAATGAAGTCGTCTGCGACGGCGAGCTGCTCGATGCTCACGCCAGGCTTCAGCCGAAGAGGCGCGGCCTCGATGCGCCGCAGCGCCGCTTCGACGTGCTCCTGCGGTGGCGCGAGGCAGACGCCGCGCCAGATGACCGCGAGGAGATCGAACGTGAGTGGCTCGACGCCGCCGTACCCCTCGAGCACGTTGAAGGCGTTGTAGAATGCAAACGTTGTCGTCGGCGGCAGCGTGAAGATGTAGTCGAGCTTCAGCGCAAGCTGCGCTTGGAGCGCCTCGCGAAGGCGCGCGTCGCTCACGCCCGCCTCGCGCAAGAGCGTGCCGTGGAGCCTTCCCCCTTCGGCGAGGCGCTCGCGCGTCGCGTCGAGCACGGCCTCCGTCACGTACCCCATTTCGAGCAGGAGCTTGCCGAGATGGGCGACGGGCTCGCTCGTTCGCGACTGCGTCACCGCGCCCTCGGCGAGCGAAATCGCGGACGCGCGCCCGTCTGCCTGCGTGAGCTCGATGCTGCCGCTCAGCCTTCGCTCGCTCGCGTACACGAGCAGGTGCGCGAAGGGCGTTTTTCCCAGGTCGCCGCGGGCATCCGGAGTGGGGCGCGGCTGCGCCGGCGGGGGTGGCGTTCGTGCAAATTGAGCACGCTCCGCGTCGCCTCCGTTCGCCCCAACGTCACCGTCCACCATGCCGCTAGACTACCTGCCGGCGCACGCGCGGAATATGCTGTTGTCACCCATGAACAAGCACGACCAAGCAGATGCGCCCGCGCGCCCTTCGGATACATCGGCGACATCCGGCGCGCCGGCTGCTGCACCTGGAACGGTAGGCGCACCCGCTGCGGCTTCCGGCGACGCGGCGCGCCCCGGCCTCATGACCATCGACACCAACGAGTACGGCGGCAAGCGGGACGGCGTGCGCCAGCAGATGAACCGCCGGCTGTTCATGCAGCTCCTCGTGTTCAACGTCGCGCGCGAGTCGTCGCCCGACGAAACGGCGGCCGCGTTGGCAGGCTTCCTCAAGGCGCGTGGAATCGCGGGCGTCGTCTACGCGGACACGATGGATCCGCGAGGCTTAGGTCTCCTGACGTGGAGTGAGGACCCCGCCCACTTCGTCACCGCGGTGAGGCCGCTCTTTTCCACGCGCGAGCTGTCGCGCGTAGAGCTTCGCCCCGACTACGGAATGCTCGGTCGCACCTACAGCACAGGTCACGAGCCCGATCTCGAGCACTCGCTTTTGCGCCGCGCGATCGAAAACGTGCAGCATGCAAGTTATCCGTGGCACGTCTGGTACCCGCTCCGCCGGACGGGCGAGTTCGCGCGCCTCGAGGGGCACGATCAGAGCATCATCCTTCGCGAGCACGCTTCCATCGGCATGGCCTACGGCGCGCAGGAGCTCGCCCACGACATTCGTCTCGCGTGCCACGGCATCGACGCGGGCGACAACGAGTTCCTCATCGGGCTCGTCGGCCCCGAGCTCCATCCGCTCTCACACCTCGTGCAAGCCATGCGGAAGACGCGCCAGACCTCCGAGTTCATCGCCAAGATGGGGCCGTTCTTCGTCGGCCACGTCATCCACCGAAATGCCCTCGAAAGCCCCAAATGAAAAGACTCACGATTAGCGGTCACGCGTGCACGGAAACGTTGGCGCTGCTCATCACGATAGCGTGGGCCGATGGCCGCCTCGAAGAGACCGAGAAGGCGGGCGTGCGTGGCGCCGCGGAAGTCTTCAATCTCACGAAGGAGCTTCGTGCACGCCTCGACACGCTGCTCGAAGAGCCGCTTCCGGTCGACCAGCTCCTGCTCGATACGCTCTCCACGAAGGACCGCGCGTTCGCTTATGTCGCGGCGACGTGGCTCACCGGCGTCGACGACAACGTCGATCCGAAAGAGCAGGCGATTCTCGACCAAGTGGGAAATAGCCTCGAATTTTCGAAGGAGCGCCTCGCCGAGCTCGCGTCGATCGCACGCGAGCTAAAGCCCGCCGACAAGAAGGCGCGCAACTGGGCCCACGAGATCGAGACGCTCTTCCGCTCGATTGCGCCGCGCCTCGAGGGGCCAGGCGAAGAGGTCGAGCTCAACTTCGAGTGAGCATCAGGGCGTAAAGCGCATCGCGTAGCTGACGACGGTTCGCCCCGTGAGCGGCTTTTTGAAATCGGTCCCCTCGAAGACGGAGACGATGCACGTCGAGAGCTCGGGGGGCGCGCCTTTGAGCGTGCTCCGCGGATGTGAAACCTGTGCTTTGCCGCCGGCTTCGGGGATGAGCAGATCGACCCCGAAGTCGCTCGGCGCCTTCGAGCCGGTGGCGGCGTAGCAGGCGGCGAGCGCGTCGAATTGCGGGCGGACCGAGGCGCGAATCGGCTCCTTGGTGACGTCGTCGTTCGGCCCTCCGCCGATGTGCATTCCGATGTGGACGACCTTCACATGCGAGGCAGCGGCGGACGCCGATGCGACAGGCGTGGGCACCGCACCGGGCTGGACCGGCGCGCTGCTCGCTGGCGCATCGGTGGGCAACGCGGCTGCGGTCGTGGCCGTGGCCGCGCCCACCTGAGGGGCCGCGCCCACCTGAGGGGCCGCGCCCACCTGAGGGGTCGCGCCCACCTGAGGGGTCGTGCCGGAGCTCTCTGCGGTTTCGCTCGCCGCCGCGCCGGCGGCCGACGGCTTCGAGCAGGCGAAGGCCGCGAGCGGAAAGAGGCAAAGGACCGCGCCGCTGCGCGCGAAACGCCGGAAAGGCCCAGAAGGAAGAGTGAGCGGCATCGTTCCCTCGACGATCGCATGCGCCCCGTCCCCTTGGAAGCACCGGACAGGGGCCTCCCGCGGAGAGCCTAGATGTACCGCCTAAAGTTACATAGAATTTCGCGGTAATTCCGACCAATCATCGGCATCGTCCGCGGATTCGAGGATGGGTAACTTTAGGCGATCCCAACGCCCGCGAGGGGGGAGCGGCCGTCGCGACGGCGCGCCGCTAGCTGCGGGCACGCACGGCGCGGGGGAGGCGCGTGATAGAACGCCCGCCGATGAAGCCCGCGCGTGCGTTCGCGTTCGTACTCGCGACGGCTGCCGTGGCGCTCGCGGCCTCGATAGCCCTCAAGGCGGCGCTCGACGTCTCGCCGATGTGGGACGTCTGGTATTACCACTTGCCCTTTGCGGCGCGCATTTTCGATATCGTGCCGAAAGAGGCGTACGCGTTTCACGCGTTGAACGAGGCTCGTTACCAGGGATTTCCTCTCCTCGGCGAGGCGCTGCAAGGGGCTCTTTGGTACCTGTTTCGTCGGCCCGAGGCCGCAAGCTTCGTCGCGTTCGCCAGTGTCGGTTTTTTCGTTGTCTATTTGAAATACGTCTATCGCGTGAGCGCCGTATCGTCGGTACTTGCCCTATTGGCGATTCCGCTCGTTCAGACACACGCGTCGTCGTGTTACGTCGATCTGCCGGCGAACGTTGCCGTCGCCATCGTGCTGCTGTCGCTCGCCGAGGCGTTTGCCACACCGGGGCGTGTCTCGTGGCGCATTCTCGCGCGCGCCGGCGTGTCGGCGGCGGTCGCCGCGAATATGCGCCTCCAGCTGAACCCCGTCGTCGCCATTGCGCTTACGGTGCTCGGCGCGCGGGCCTTCTTCCCGCTGCTTCGCGCGCACGCTCGACGCGATGGCGCGCGGCTCTTGGGGGTGGCCGTCGTGGCGATTCCGCTGATCTTCGCGACGCCCCTCAAGAACCTCGCGGTGCACCGCAACCCCGTCTATCCCATGGCGATGACCCTCGCCGGCGTCACCCTGCCGGGGCCCGAGCAGATTTACAGCGATGCGCCGCCGTACCTGGCATCGGCACCACGAATGCAACGCTTTGCCTATTCGGTGTTCGAAGTTGGCATTCGGCCCATGAGCGATCCGCGCCGGTGGACGGTCGATCAGTGGATGCCGTCGGATGCGACCGGCAACCGGATGGGCGGCTTCTTCGGCGTCTACCTCGTCGCGCACCTGGCGCTTTTCGTCGCCTTCTCGGTGCGCGACAGGTCACGGGCGCAGCGCGTCTCCGCGGGGCTGTTCCTCGCAGCAACGCTCTTTGTGTCGAACGCGCCGCAGTCCCACGAGCTTCGCTATTACATGTTTTGGATGCTCGTCCTCGTGGCGTCGAACCTCGCGTCCCTCGCGCGGCGCGCGCGTGCAGCCGCCGATGGCGGCGTCGGGCTCGAGAATGCATTCGCCTTCGCGTCGCTCGTCGCCGTCGGCGCCGTCGCCTTCGTCACGCGCGGAGCGTACGTCCTGCCGTCCGGCTACGGCTTCGACGAGCTCGTGCGCGACAAGGTGAACGGAGCGACGCTCGCTGCGATCGAGCGTGAAGGCGCGGCACGGCCAGGTTCGTCGCCGACGACGGGCGACGTTCCGCGTGTCTGCCTCGCGAAGGAGCCGTGGACCCTTCTCTACGCGTCCCCCTTTCACCTCCGGCCCGAGGAGAGCTTCGCCGCATCGGCCCCGCGCTACCAGGTCGTCGAAGCCGAGTCGGCCACTCAGTGCGAGGGTGCGCGATTCGTTCCGTGAGCGTCGCTCTGGCCGAGCCCGTGGACCTGACCGCCGCTCGCGCGGCCTTCGATGCGCACAGCCTGCTCAATCGCCATCGCGCGGACAATTTCGGTGAGGCGCTCGGCTTCTTCGAAGCGGCGGCGCCGACTCACCAGTGACTCGCGCACGAGCCAAATGACGAGAGGGTAGAGCACGAAGTCGACGCCGCGGCCTATGCCCACCGCATGGGCGAGCCGTGTCGCGACATCCGGAAAGGCGATGAGCGCCCCGCCTGCCACGAAGGCGACGCACTCGACGAGGAAGATGCGCCGACCGCCTTTGCGCATCGTCGCGAAGTCGAAAAACAGGAGCCCTGCCACGAGGCCGAGGAGGATGACCGAGGCGGGCGTCATTCGGAGCCGCCGAAGAGGTAGCGGTGAAAGAGGTCGCGCAAGATGGCGATTGCGCCGAGGGACGTCTGCCCGTGGGCGAGCGTCGCGGCGGTGTAGCGAACGGAGACAGGGACCTCGACGACCCGGAGGCTGTCGGTGCGGCGTGCGGCCCCTTTGCCGCCGCGCGCTTCGCGAGAAACCTGTTGGCGAATCTCGGTCGCGTGGGCCATCCGGTTCTGGCGAATTTGAACGCGGGCGACGGCGCGGTAGCTAAAGGCTCGGAAGCCGTTGTGCGCGTCGGAGAGACGCATGCCCGTGAGAACGTTCTCGAAGATACGTGCGGCGAAGAGCACGACGCGCCGCACGGACGGGATGTTCGATGCGCCCTCGAAGCGGTTGCCGAACGCGACGTCCGCGCCGCTGGCGATCGCCTCGGCGAGGGCGCGTAGGTCTTCCATGCGGTGCTGCCCGTCGGCGTCCATCGTCGCGTAAACGTCGTAGGGCGTGTCGCGGAGCGCGAGCTTGCGGGCCGTTTCGAGGGCGGCGCCCTGGCCAAGATTGAGGGCGTGGCGTGCGAGAACGATGCGAAACGAGGCGTCCGGCGGGGGGAGCCGCGCGGCGAGAACAGGCGGGCTGCTGCCGTCGTCGACGACGAAGACCGTGACGTCGCCCACCTCGCTTGCGCGATGGCGAATCCCGCGGAGCGTGCGCGCGAGCGCGTCCGGATCGTTCCAGACGGGCATGAGCACGGCGACTCGCATCGCTCCCCCATGGCACCGATGGGCGTGTCGATCAAGGAGCGCGGCGCCCGCCACCGCCACCGCCACCGCCACCACCGCCACCGCCACCGCCACCGCCACCACCACCACCACCACCACCACCTCGGCCACGGCGTTGACCCATCTCTTCGAGCATGGCCGCGCGGGCGTCCGGCGCGAGGAGCTTTTCGGCCACGGGGAAGACTCTCTGCTCTTCGAGAGCGATATGGCGGCCATAGGACTCGGCGAGGCGCCCAGCGACGTCGCGAAGTGCGATGGGGTCGGGGGAGCCGGCGAGGAGCCCCGCGAGCTCGTCGACGAGGCGGCGCTGCTGGCGATGCTCGCTCTCGAGCGTGGCCATGATCTCCTTGAGATCCTCCGCGCCACCGAGCCGCGGAAAGAGCGACGCCTCCTCGTCGGCTTCATGGCGCGCGACGGCGCGCTCGAAGAACGCAAGCACGTTGTCGCAGGCGATGAGCGCATCGCTCTTTTTCGCCGGGTCGGCCGCGTCTCCCGTCGCGCGTGCGAGGTCGACGAGGCGCTCTTCGAGCCGGCGGTGCGACCGCCGAAGCTGTTCGAACGGATCCTCGCGGTCGCGGTCACGCTCTCGATCGCTTTGCATGGGGCGAGAGACTGCGCGCACGCGAGGCGCGCGTAAAGGGCGGGAGGTCGGGTGCGCGCCGGCCTTGACGTGGGGCGCGCAGCTCGTAACGTTCAACTCCAGGGTTGAACGATGTCTGCCGCCACCGAAGCCCGTTTGAGCGCGACGCTCGTCGCGCTGTCCGACCCCACGCGGCGCGCCATTCTACGCCGCCTCGCCCGCGGCGAGGCACGCGTGACCGACCTCGCCGCGCCCTTCGCGATATCGCTCAACGCGGTGTCGAAGCACATTCGAACGCTCGAACGGGTGGGGCTCATTCACCGCAAGCGTGTGGGGCGCGACCACGTGCTGTCCTTTCGCGCGACGCCGATGGATGCCGCCTCGGCGTGGATGGACACTCAGCGGGAAATCTGGACGGGCCGGCTGCAAGCGCTCGACGCGCTTCTTCAATCCGAAGACGACAATGCGCTCTCGCGCACCAAGACGAAAAAAGGGGACGTTCGATGAGCCAAGAGGCCCGCGCTACCGTTCGCGTCACGCACCGTTTCTCCGCTTCGCCCGAGCGCGTCTTCGACGCGTTTCTCGATCCGATGAAGATCGCGATCTGGATGCTCGGGCCCGCGACCGGCGAGGCGAAGCGCATCGAGGTCGATCCGCGCGTCGGCGGTCTCTTCACCTTCGTGATCGAGCGGCCCGTCAACGGAACCGCGCAGGCGATGGAGCACACGGGCGAGTACCGCGAGCTCGAACGCCCGCGGCGTCTCGCGTTCACGTGGGGGGTGCCGCAGTTTTCCGCCGAGCTTACTCTCGTGTCTCTCGACTTCGTGGCCGAGGAGGACGGAAAGGCGACGGTCGTGACGCTCGTGCACGACGGTGTCCTGCCCGACTACGCCGAGAGGACGCAGGGCGGATGGACGGCGATCCTCGCCGCGGTCGAGCGGTCGCTCGGCTAACGCGACGCCGACGCGCAGCTCTCGCCGTCGGCACGGGCGGGCGCTCCGCTCGTGAGCCACTCGAGGAGGACGGTCTTGTCGTCGCTCGAGATCTCCACGGGCGGGAGCGGCATCTTGTCGCTGTCGAGGGCGCGCCCCATGTGCACGTAAAGAGGCTCGCCGTCGATGACGAGCTGCGTGTTCGAGTACGTCACCAGCGGGAACGGAGCGCCGTTCCGCATCGGCGACGAGTGGCACTGCTGGCAGACTTGAACGAGCACCGCATTCGGCGCGCACGGAATGAGCAACGCCTCGTCGAGCTGCGCCGCGTCGCTCATCTCGTGGCGTGTCGCGCCACAGCCCAGGGTTCCAAGAGGCGCGCTCGCCGCCATGGCTGCGAGCACGCAAAGTGCGAAGACGGAGCGCATTCGACGTGGGTCCCTTTTTTTACAGTGCGATCCGGAAGCGTCGACCTTCGGCCGGAGGGGGCGCGGGCGCTGCGGGCGGAGGATTTTTCGCCGGCGCTTCCGCGGGGGCGGCGACGGGCGGCGGCGGATTCGCAGCGGCCGGGGTTGCCGCGGCCTTGGTCGCGGCGGCGGCCTTCGGCTCGGGAGCGGCCGCGCGTCGCGGCGGCGCAGGAGCAGGCTGCGGGCGCG
>JANXMC010000463.1 GCA_025354825.1 Myxococcales bacterium | reverse complement strand
GAGAACGGCGTCCCCACCGTGATCCCCAACCGCGGCGGCTACAAGACGACGCCGTCGATGGTCGCGGTCACCGAAGCAGGCAAGCGTCTCGTCGGCCACATCGCCAAGCGCCAAGCCATCACGAACGCGGAGAACACCGTGTCGGCGGCCAAGCGCCTCATTGGGCGCAAGTGGACGTCGCCGCAGGTGAAGAACTCGGTCGCCACGTCGAGCTACCGCATCGTCGAAGGGCCGCACCACGACGTGCGCATCGTGCTCCGCGACAAGGACTACAGCGTCCCCGAGATCAGCGCGATGGTCCTTCAAGAGATGAAGATCATCGCGGAGGATTATCTCGGCGCGCCCGTCAGCAAAGCGGTCATCACCGTGCCCGCGTACTTCAACGACAACCAGCGCCAAGCGACGAAAGACGCCGGTGAAATCGCCGGGCTCGACGTCATCCGCATCATCAACGAGCCCACCGCCGCGGCGCTCTCCTACGGCTTCGGGCGCAATATCGAAAAAGTGGTCGCGGTTTACGACTTCGGCGGCGGCACGTTCGATATCTCGATTCTCGAAATTGGCCTCAATGGCGTGTTCAAAGTAATCGCGACGGCGGGCGACACGTTCCTCGGCGGTGAGGATATCGACGCGCGCATCATCGATTGGCTCGTGCAGGGGTTCAAAGGCGAGCACGGAATAGACCTTCGCCAAGACCGCATGGCGCTGCAGCGTTTGAAAGACGCGGCCGAAAAAGCCAAGTGTGAGCTGTCGTCGGTGAAGGACACCGAGGTGAATCTCCCGTTCATCATCTCGAGCGGCCGCAACGAAGCGCTTCACCTGCAGCGCACCGTCAATCGCTCGATTCTCGAAGAGCTCAGCGAAGATCTCATTGAGCGGACGATCGACATCTGCCGCCAGACGCTCGAAGAGGCGCAGCTCGAAAAGAGCGAGATCGAGGACGTGCTGCTCGTCGGCGGCATGACGCGCATGCCGCGCATTCAAACGGCCGTCGCGCGCTTCTTCGAGCGCGAGCCGTCAAAGATTGTTCACCCCGACGAGTCCGTCGCCTTGGGCGCCGCCGTTCAGGGCTCGGCCCTCGTGGACGACACGCAGGACATGATCCTCCTCGACGTGACGCCCCACGCCCTCGGCATCATGACGCAGGGTGGCTACTTCGAAGAGCTCATCCCGCAGAACACGACCGTCCCGACGCACCGTCAAAAGACCTTCACGACCAGCCGCGACAACCAGACGGCGGTGAAGATCATCGTCATGCAGGGCGAGTCGGAGAAGGCCGAAGAGAACGAGCTCTTGGGAGAGTTCATCCTCACGGGTCTGCGTCGCGCCAAGAAGGGCGAAATCGAGATCGAGGTCACGTTCGAAATCAACGCCGACGGTATCGTCAGCGTTCGCGCGAAGGATCTCGAGACGGGCCTCGAACAGTCGATTCAGGTCACCGCGTCGAGCGGCCTCACGCGCGACGAGATCAAGAACATGATCGACGACGCGAAGGACCAGCTCGTCGAGCGGCGCACCACCGAAGAGTTCGAAGGTGCGAAGCAAGAGGTCGAGAAGCTCGTGAGCGACATCGAGAAGCTCTTCCCGCAAGTCCAAGAGATCGTCGCGTCGAGTGACTTCGGTCGCGACGCCATCGACAAGGCGCGCGCCATCGTCGAAAAGGCGCGCACCGCGATCGGGCGCAAAGACGTGGCCGCCGTGAAAGAGCAGGTCGAGGGGCTCGCCCGGACGCACCGGATGTTCAAGGGGGTTGTATCGAAGACACACTG
Organism: Myxococcales bacterium; assembly: GCA_025354825.1. Lineage (GTDB taxonomy): Bacteria > Myxococcota_A > Polyangia > Polyangiales > Polyangiaceae > JANXMC01. The sequence continues at coordinate 21,716 of JANXMC010000463.1, read as the reverse complement.
AGCCGGCCGGGAGCGGTGCCCGCTCGCGCAAACGCGAACGCGGGCCCGCACGATGCACACGCGAGAAGGGATTTCGGGAGTCAGACACCTCGTGGATAACGATCCTCCGACGAAGCGAGCTTCGACGCATCTCAAGGCGGCGAAGAAAGCCGGGGACAGTGAGCCCCCGGACGCGGCTGACCGGCCCACGGTCATTCCGCCGTTCGATCTCGCGACGTATGCGCGTGAATCGATGCCGCCGAGCCTCGTCCAGCAATCGCCCGGCGCGACCGCGAAGCCGCCCGTCGAGAGTCGCGAATCCGAGGAGATGCCCACGGTCGTGCCCGCGAAATGGGACGAACTCGGCGACGAAATCCCAACGGTGATGCCGCCCCCGGACGCCCTCGGCTCGCGCGACGTGTTTCGGTCCGAGATGCCCACGTTCACCGACGAGAACCAGCTCGAACAAGCGCGCCGAGCGTCGCTGCCGACATCGACCGCGCCCCCCGGCGGGGCCGCCTCGGTCGCTCCGATTCCCGATCCAGTCGTCACGCTGAGCAACGCGCCCAACCACTTCTCGAGCCGCGTGAGCGCGCTGTCGCTTGCCGATATGCGCATGCCGACGCCGCCGCCGATGCATGCGGTCTCGATCGACGACCCCGAGATCGAGATCACCGAAGTCTCGCAGTCGCGCATTCACTCGGCAGTCATCGTCGACAGCAGCGCACCGCCTTCGCAGATCGACCCGATCGTCGACATGAAGGACCGCTTCTCGCTCGGCGACTACTCGGGCGCACTCGCAGTCGCGGAGATGCTCCTCACGAAGGACGCATCGAACGTCGAAGCCGCGAAAATGGCCGAAGAGTGCCAGCGCGTGCTCATCAAGATGTACGCCGCGCGCATCGGCCCGCTCGATCGCGTGCCGATGGTCATGGTGCAGCCTCACGAGCTTCGATGGCTTTCCATCGACCACCGCGCGGGCTTCTTGCTGTCGCTCGTCGACGGCATGTCGAGCATCGAGATGATCCTCGACGTGAGCGGCATGCCGCTCCTCGACACGCTGCGGATCCTTCACGAGCTTTATCAGCAGCGCGTGATCTCGTTCCGCTCCTGAGACCGCGCGCTTCTCGCGCGCGCGTTTCGAGCGTGATTCGAGAGCCCCTTGAGCGTGAAAGCCGTCGCGCGCAAGGCCTCATTTCGCTCGGTAAATGGCGGGCCAAATCGCGTTGCGCGATCGATCCTCGGCGGCTACACCGTACCTTCGAATGGACTCGCACGAGCCCGAAGCAGAGCGGCTTCCGACCCGCAAACGGGGCCATCAGGAGCTTCGACAAGATGCCGAGTGGGCGCTCAAACGCGCACTCGACGCGGGCGACGTTCTGCCCCTTTTGCATCGCCTCGCGCGCACCGCGCCGGCGGGGAGCGAGGAGAGCCTCTTCGCGCATCGTCAGCTCGCCGAGCTCGTGGCCGAACGGCACCCGTGGCGCGCCGCGCTCTACGCGCGCAGGGTCATCGCCTTCCGCCCCGAAGACGAGAGAGCGTGGGCCATCCTCGCGCTCTGCCAGACGATGCTCGGGCACTACCGCTGCGCGGTCAGCGCCTACCGTCACGCCCTCGCCGCGGCGCCGAAGAACCCATGGTACGCGCACAACCTCGGGCACCTGCTCGACGTCGCGCTCGAGCGTCCGGCCGAGGCGCTCGTGTGGCTCCGGGTCGCCTACGCGCTGGCGGGGTGGAGCGCCGAGATAAGCCTGTCGTTTGCCCATGCCCTCGCCCGATGCGGCGAGCTCGACGAAGCAAAGGTCGTCCTCGCCAAGGCGATGGAGGCCGGCGCCACGCGCGAGCAGGCCGCGCTCATGGCGTGGCTCGAGGCCGGCGCACCGGCCGAGAAAGAGTGGGCGCCGCGCTCGTCGTCGACGCGCGCAACGCTCGCGGGGGGCCGCACACGAAGCGACCGGCCGTCGTCCTCGTCGGCCGATACGGATCGCGACGCCGACCTCGCGGCCGACGCGCTCGCCACCGCGAATGCCCACGACGACGCGGAGGCGGACGCCGCGGATGAAATACCGAAGCGTGAGCGGACGGCGCCGCCCCCGCCGCGCAACCGCTTGGCCCTCCCGCTCGAGCGTGCTCTCGCCCGCGGGCTCACGCACCTCCCGCTCGACGCGAAACAGCGCCGCCACGCCGTGGCGCTCGCGCAAGACGCCCAAGACGTCCTCTCCGATCCGCGCGCCGACGAAGCCGCGGCCGCCCTTCCCGAGGTGCGTGAGCGCGTCGACAGCCGTTCGGCGTCTACGCTCGCCGCCGCCGTCGCCTACGGCATCGTCTACGTCGATCGAATCCCGCTCACCCAGGCCGAAGTCGCCGCCTGCTTCCGCGTCAGCGTGTCGTCCGTCCGGGGCCGCTTCGGCGAGCTTCGCGCGCAGCTCGATCTCACGCCGGGCGACGTGCGGTATCGCAGCGCGCGCGACCTCTGATTTCGTAGTACCGCCCGCCCCAGCGCAAAGCTAAGGGCAAGGGGCCATGCGAAACGTCGCCTCGCGGTCGTCACGACACGCAGCTTCTGCATTCCTTACGGCCCTCGCGCTTCTCGGCGCCACCTACGCTGGCAACGACGCCGCCGCGCAGACGCCGACGCCCGCGACGACGCCCGCCAAAGGGGCTCCCCTCCCCGCGAAGGCGACGCCCGCCGCGAAGGGGGCGGCTCCGGGAGCCGCGGCGGCCGCACCGGCCACGCCTCTCGCATCGGCCGAAGCTCCCGTCGCGATCCCGCCGCCGCCGAGCGTGAACGATCCGATGCTTGCGCCGATGCCGCCGGCCCCGCAGACGATCTCTACGTGGGAAGAGGCGATTCAGCTCGTTCGCGCGAACTCGACGGATCTTCGCATTCAGTACAACCAGGTGCTCAGCGCCGAGGCACAGTCACGCACCGCGCTCGCCGCCGCGCTGCCCACGGTGAACCTGAACGCGAACGCGACGCACCAGCTCATTACGAAACCGCTCCCGAACATCGGCGCCGCGGCGGCCGTCGTGAACCCCGGCCAAAAAGAGGTACCGACGCCCAACACAGGCTCCGCGTCGATGTCGCTCATTCAGCCTATTTTCGCCCTCGCGGCGTGGCAGAACATCGGCACCGCCCGTCTCGGCGAAGACGTGGCGCGCCTCTCCATCGAAGACACCAAGCGAACCATCGCGCTCAACGTCGCGGGCGCCCTCGTCGGTGCAATCACGGCCGAGCGCATCGCCGAGCTCAATCGCATCGGTCTGCAGAGCGCCCTCGAGCGCCTCGCCCTCACGATTCGCCGTCGCGATCTCGGCGCCGCCAACGGGCTCGACGTCGTGCGCGCGCAGCAGGACGTGGAGACCGCGCGCGCAACGCAAGTGAACGGCGACGAGTCGCTGCTTCAGGCGCGTGAAGCGTTGGGGCTCGCCCTCGGCATCCCTGGCCCCGTCGGCGTCTCCCGCGACACGAACATCGACGGCCTCGAAGCGAGCGCGCAGCGCGCATGCAAAGCCGCGAGCAGCCTCGACGAGCGCGCCGACGTTGCCGCGCAGAAGAAGCGAATCGAGGTGGCGCTTCGGCAAGTCGACAACGTGAAGCTGCAGTTCGCGCCCACGCTCAACGCACAGTCGAATTTGAACACCACACCGGTCGATCAGGGCGCCGCTCCGCAAACGACGTGGAGCATCTCGGCAGTCCTGTCGTGGAACGTTTGGGACGGCGGCGCGCGCTACGGGACGCTCCGGAACAACCGAGCCCAGGCCGACACGGCCGTCCAAACGCTCGAGGCGCTCCGCCGCAACGCCTCGATCCAAATCACGCAAGCGCGCCGCGCCGTCGACGTCGCCGAGCAGTCCCGCAAAGTCGCGAGCGACGCACGGGCTCTCTCCGCCGAGCTCGATCGCCTCACGCGCACGGGTTACCAAGAAGGCCGCGGCACGAGCCTCGAGCTCGTCGTCGCCGCCGCCGCCCTCCGCCAAGCCGACGTGAACCTCGCCCTCAAAGAGTTCGACGTCGTCCGCGCCCGCGTCCTCGCCATCTTGGCCCTCGCCAACTGCCCCTGGTGATCCCGCTCCGCTCGGACGCCCTGCATCTGGAGGGTGAATGCGGATCCTGAAGCCGCCTAGCCAGGCGTCGCGAGGACGGCGTGGCTAGGAAGCCTGAGCGATACGTACTTCTTGTGCGTTGAGCGATGGCGACCGACGCCATGCCGGCCGCAGCAGCCTGGCTAGGTGGCGTGCGGAGCTGCGGCGTCCCACCCCGACACGAGGGCGAGCCAACACATCTGGACGTTGAAGTCCATCAGCGCGATCAGGTGCGAGCTACGGGAGTTCGCGAACGTGCGCAGCGGCTCCATGAGCGCGCGCTCGTCTTGGGCGCCGAGATCGATCGCGTCTTGGATCATCGAAATCCACGCCTTCGATTTGTGCTCCGCGCGGTCCCACGCTTCTTCGCGCGTCTTCGCCTCTTGCACCGACGCGTACGCGTGCTCGACCTCGGTCGCCACGCCGCCGAGCGACAGCCGCTCGAGCGCCCGCGTCTCTTCGTGCTGCGCGTCGGCCTGCGCGATGCGCGCGGCTTGCGGGAGGATATCGAGATTCCAACGCGCCACGAGCGCCGCGCCGAAACCGAAGCGGTTGAACGGATCGCCGATCCACGCGTTGTTCTGGATCACCGCGCTGGGCGCGGTTGCGTAGCTCGCCGAAACGCCAATCGCGAGATCGGGGAAGAGACGCGCCCGCTGCAAGTCGGCCCAGTACTTTCGGCCCATGATGCCTGCCCGCGCCATGTTGGTCTCGGGGCGAAAGAGACGCGCCGTCGAGAGGTATTGGACCACGCTCGCGAGCGGAACGTCGGGGCGCTTGAGCGGCTCGTCGGGGATGTCGAACCCCGTCTGAACACCTGTTAAAAAGCGCAGCCCCGTGATCGCCTGCTGCGCGCCTTTGTCGGCTTCGCCGACGCGCGTAACGATCTCCTCGCGGTAGATCTCGAGCCGCAGCTTGTCCCACTCGGCGACGGTCTGATCACCCTTCGCGATCTTCGCCGCCATGCCCGCGATCGCGCCTTCGAGCCGCGTGCGAACGTCGTCGATGAGGTAGTGAACGTCGCGCGCGAGCATCAGCCCGAAGAAGGCGCGCCGCACGTCGTAGCGAACTTGCTGGCGTGATTTCTCGAGGTCCCACTCGTTCACGCGAACTTGGGATTCGGCCGCGTTCCTCGCCGCGGTGATCTTCCCGAACGTGTAGAGCGGAATGCCGCCGTTGATGCCGACCTGGATGAACGGCTGGTAATCCTGCCCGATATTCGCGACGAGCGAGTTCGCGGTCGACTGCGAGAAGAGCGGCGTGCCGCCGAGAGGCGGGATGACGCCGGCGTTCATGAACGCGTTCCACTGCCAGAACGGCGTCCACTTGGCTTCGTCGAGCTGCCCGTGCACCATCGCGAGTCGTGCACGCGCGGCCCAGATGTTCGGGTGATTTCGATCGGCGAGGGCGAGGCACTCTTCGAGCGTGTACGTCTTCGACTTGAGGACGATGGGCGGCGGCACGTAGGTGCCGAGGCTCGACGTCGCCGCGACGGTTGGCGCCGCGGCTTTCGGCTTCGCAGGCTCGTCGTCGTCGAGGCGGTCGTCCTGCGCGAAGGCGACGGGCGCAGGCAACGCAGTCGCAACGGCGACGAGCGTAAGGGCGACCGAAACAAGACGGGACACGGACCCGGACATCGCCGGGGACACTACCAATGTGCCGGGTAGACGCAAACCCGTGCGCGGGCCGGGGGGCGAAGCGGGCGCGCGCGCGTGAGATTCGATCGTCATGTCGCTACGCCAATCCGCGCTTTTGCGAGCACCTTGCGGGCAAACGTCGTGAGCGCCCGTTTGCCGAGCGCCTCCAACGGAACGAGCTCCGCCGCCGTGTACCCCGCGGGGGCACGCACCTTCGCGCGCGCCGAGAGCGCCCCCGAATAGACCGCGACGGCGAGGCGCCGGTGCGACAGCACGTGAACAACCTCGCCCGCCAACGCGAGCGCGCCCGCGACGTCGCTCTTCGTCAGCGAGAGACCTTCGAGGAGAACCGCGGGGTCGGGGTCGTCCTTCCCAGGGATCTCGACGGAAGGCGGTTCCCACATTCCACCAAAGCGTCCCGCCTCGGGGCGGCGCGCGAGAAGCACCTGCCCATCCCGCTGCGCGACGAGGGCGACGCGACGCTCACCCAGCGGTTTCGTCTTCGCCGCGAGCTTCGGCAGCGTCTTCTCAATGCCGCGCGCGCGCCCCTCGCACAGCGCGCTCGCTGGGCAGAGGAGGCACCGCGGATCGCGCGGTACGCAGACCGTCGCGCCAAGCTCCATGAGCGCCTGGTTCCACGTGCCGGCGCCCTCCTCGGGCACGAGCGCTTCGGCGATCTTCCAAATCCGTGCGAGCCCTGCCCCGCCGCGCACGTCGTCTTCAACGGCGAAGATGCGCGAGAGGACGCGGACGACGTTGCCGTCGACGAGGGCGGCGGCGCGGCCGAACGCGATGCTCGCGACGGCGCCGGCCGTGTAGGGGCCGATTCCGTGAAGCCCGCGAAGCCCGTCGACCGTATCGGGAAAGACCCCCGCGTGGTCGTCGCGAACCTGCGCGGCCGTCGCGTGAAGCATGCGCGCGCGGCGGTAGTAACCGAGGCCGGCCCACATCGTCAGCACGTCGTCGAGCGGCGCGTCGGCGAGCGTGGCGACGGTCGGGTAGCTCGCGAGGAAGCGCGCGTAATACGGAATCACGGTCTCGACGCGCGTCTGCTGGAGCATCACCTCGCTCAACCAAATTGCGTAGGGATCGCGCGTCGCTCGCCACGGGAGCGCACGCTTTTCGGCGTCGTACCAAGCGATGAGCGCGCGCCTCAGCGGCTCCGGCCGCGGCTTGTTCGGAATCTCGTCGGGCATCGCTCGCCGGGGTTCTACACCGCCCGAACGCGCGCGCCGTACGATTTGGTCGCTCTCAGCGATACGGATTGTGGGTCATGTCGTCGGGCAGCGGCGCGTCCACCGGCGCGGCGGGCTTGTCGTCCGCCGGCGCAGCGCCTTGCGTGGGGCCCGCCGAACCGCTCGTGCCAGTCGCCGTGGCGTGGGGCTTGTGGCGCCGCGGCTTCGTCGCCGTGCCGTGACCGTCGGCGGTCTGCGCGACCGTCGCCGAGGCCGCCGCAGAGGCGAGGGTAGACGGCGCTGCGACAACGGCCGAGGCCTCGGCTTCCGTGACACCGGGGATCGCCGTGACGATCGCCTGCTCGCGCGGCGGCGCAGAAGCGGCCGCCGTCTCGCGCGGCGTGAGATCGGCGTGGTCGCGCGGCGTGTGGAGGCCGGGCACGACGAGAATCAGCGTCGCCGCGGCAGCAAAGCCAACCGCCATGAGGCCGAAGGAACGAAGGTTCGACCGCGTGCGGCTCCGCCGAGGCGACCGCTGCGCAAGCTCGACATGGCTGTCGTCGGGCGGCGGCGTCGACGTCACCGGATTCGACGGCGCGGGGTGCGACACCGCAATCGCCGCCGACGAGACGCTCGACACGTTGATCACGTCGTCGACCGGCGCGGGCGGGCGTCCGCTTGGCTTCGACCCTTCGACGCGTGTTCTCTCCGACGGGCGCGGCGCCGGCGTGCGGACGTCGAGCTCGCCGATGCGCACCGAAACTTCGCGCACCTCTTTGCGTGGTTCGCTCCGCGCGACCCACTGGCGAAGAGCTTCGCGCTTCTCCGAGATGTCCGTCCCGAGGACCGACTCGACATACGCCGCAACCTCGCGATGGGTCGCAAGGAAGCCGCCGGAGCGCGCCGCGCGTTCGAGCTCGTCGGCCATCACCGCGGCAGTCGCGAATCGGTTTTTAGGATCGCGGTCGAGCGCGCGCATGCAGATCGCGTCGAGGCTCGCAGGCACCGTGGGGAGCGCGCTCTTGAGCGTGGGGATCGGCTCGTAGAGGACGCGGTTGAGCGTGTCGGCGTCGCCATCGCCTTTGAAGAGGCGGCGCGAGGCGGTCATCTCCCAGAGCAAGATGCCCACTGCGAAGAGGTCCGCGCGTCTGTCGACGCCGCCCATCTTCGCGCCGCGCGCCTGCTCGGGCGCCATGTACGCGAGCTTCCCTTTGAGCTGCCCTGTACGCGTGGTCGAGAGTCGCGACGCCGCGCGCGCGACGCCGAAGTCGGTAATGCGCCCAATGCCATCGACGCCCACCAGCAAGTTCTGCGGCGAGACGTCGCGATGGACGATCTCGAGGAGCTTGCCGTCGTCGTCGCAGAGCTCGTGGGCTGCGTGAAGCCCCGCGAGGCAGTCGAGAAGGACGCGGACGACGACGCCGGCGGGGATGCGTTTGCCCGAGGTGGCCGAGCGCGCAAGCAGTCGGGCTGCCGTGTCGCCCTCGACGTACTCCATCACGAGGAAGTACCCCTCGCTGCTCGTCTCGATGTCGACGATGGGGACGACGTTCTGGTGATGGATGCGCGCCGCCACCTTCGCTTCGTCGATGAACATGTCGACGAACTCGGTGTCGCGCGCGAGATGCGGATGCAGCCGCTTGATGGCCACGAGCCGCTGGAAGCCGCCGACGCCGCCGCGTCGACCGAGGAACACGACCGCCATTCCGCCGCTCGCGAGCTCTGCGATGAGCTCGTAACGACCAAGCGATGTGGTCTCCTCCTTCGGGTCCAGCAGCCGGCTCAGAAGAGCCTCCCTTCAAGCGTCTCGTGATGGGCGCTCGCCGTTCGCGGTCGCCCATGTGCTTCGTTCATTATCGTCTGCAGCGGAAAGCTGAAGCAATGCCCGCGCCCACGAAGTGTACTCCTTCGGTAGGCCCGCCGCCCGCGGTGACGCGCCAGGCCTAGCGCTTAGAACGCGCCGTTGATCGCGACGCCCGCGCCCGACGTGGCGAAGGACGGCGTCACGTGGAGCTCGAGGGCGCGCGTGCGATCGGCGGGCGCCGAAGGCTTCGTCCACTGGGTGAAAAAAAGTCCCACGACAGCGGTGGCGACGAAGGTCGCACCTGTCGCTGCCAAGATCACATTGGTGCGCGTCTGCGCGTTTCGACCTTGCTGATACTCGGGGCACGCCGCGCCGAGGCCGACACATCGTTGACGCACGACATCGGCGCCAGGGTTGTTCACGGCGTCGAGCCCCGAGACGATCGTCGCGCCTACCCCCACCGCCGTGAGCGATGCGCCGATGATGACGAAGACCGGCGACAGCGGCTTCATGCGCGGCGGCTTCGCATCGACGACGGGCGCGCCGAGCTTCGGATCGCGCACCGCCGGCGCCACGACGATCGGCACCGCCGGCGTGGGCTTCGGGACAGGGGCCGCGAGCGTGAAGGCGTCGCTGCCGCCCGCCTTCGCGTCGACCGTGACGCGCGTCGATCGATCCCGCGGCCAGCTCACGGTGAGCTCGTGGTGGCCTGCGTCCAAGAAGAGACGCAGCGCCGTCGCGTCGTCCGTCGAAATCGCGCGGCCGTCGGAGGCGACGCCGCACTCGGGCGTGCACGCGATGCGTACCTCGTGGAGGGATGCCGCCGCGCTCGTGAGCACGTCGTTCGCGAGCGTGACCGTCGGTGCGTCGCTCGCGTACTTCACGCGCGCGACCGCGGCGAGGGTCGCGGCGCGCGCAAGCTCCTTCGCGGCGCGGTGCGCACGGATCGCGCTTCGCATCGACTCGGCACGCGGAGCGTCGTGGTACGCGTTCTCGAAGTGGACCGCCGCGGTCGCGTAATCCGACGCAAGGTAGGCTCGACGTCCCGCGTCGAACTCGGCGGCGGCAGACTTGAGGCGCTCGGCGTTGGGTGCGGCGCTCGCGTCGTCGGCGCGCGCGGTGCGCGGAGCGGTCGTCACCGCGACGCTCGCGAGCGTCGAGGCGAGAAGAGCGACGACGGTGAGCCGTACCGGTGGGCGCCCTCGCATAGAAAACGGAGCCTGCAGGTCTCGCCCGTCGTCGTCAACTTCGACGGACGATGGACACAGCGGTACGCTACGCAGCGTGAGGGCACGCAACGACACGCGCCGATCTCCCCTCACCCGCCCCGTCGCGACAGGGCTCGCCCTCGCGGTGCTGGGCGCGGCGCTCACGGGCGCCATCGCAACGTCGCTGCACGCGTGCTCGGTCTACGACCCGTCGCTCCTCGAGTCGACGTCACCGCTCACGCCCGTCGACGGCGGCCCCGGCGTCGACGCCGAAGCCGGCGTGGTCGACGGCTGCGAGCACACGCGCTGGCCAAACCGGCCTGCCTTCGACACGCCCGGCAAAACGGCCACGGACACGTTCGCCGGCGCGCTCCGTCGCGTCAACGTGAGCGGAACGTCCGACGCGGGCGTGCAGGTCTCGGGCGCCGATCTCGACAACTCGTGTACGTGCTCCACGCAAGCAGGCTCGTGCACGCCACGCTCCGCGAAAGACGTCTGCGACGACATCGAAGGTCGCGACAACAGCGCCGGCGACCTCTTTCGCACCCTCGCGACGCGCACCAACAGCGCCGACATCTTCAGTGAGAAGAGCCTCAACACCCGCCTCGAGCTGGGGCAGGCCGGCATGCTGCTCGAGATTCGCGACTACAATGGCGCGGCGGACGACATGAAGGTGTTCGTCGCGCTCTACCCGTCGAACGGCGTCGTGAACGCCGACGACGCGAGCACCGCGAGCGGCACCGCGACGTGGGACGGGAACGACGTCTGGACGCGCGACCCCGACGGCCTTCTCGGCGGCGCGACGGTCCCCAACTCGAACGTCGCAATTCCGAAATACGTCGACGAGAACGCCTATGTCGCCGGCGGCGTCCTCGTGGCGACCCTCGACTTTCCCATTGTCCTCGGCGCGTCGAGCAACGGCAACGTCGCGGTCGACCTCGCGGGCGGCCGCCTCTTCGGCAAGCTTGTACGCGACGGTGGCGGCTACCGCGTCGAGGGCGGGCAGATCGTCGGTCGTTGGCCGACGAACAAGCTTTTGCCCGTGCTCTCGATGTACTCCGATCCGCTCTTCCCCTCGATGAAGCTGTGCGGCGAAAGCCCCACGTACCAGACGCTGAAAACCCTCATTTGCAACGCCGTCGACGTGACGCGCGACCCGTCGAAAGACAACGCCGGCGCCTCCTGCGACGCGGTCTCGATCGCCATCGGCTTCACGAGCTACCCCGCGCAGCTCGGCCCCGCGAAGACGCGACCGGCCGACGTTCTCGGCTGCCCGGGGGCCGATGGCGGCGCGTGGACGGACGACTGCACGAAATAGTCTCCGCGCAGCCGGGGGGGCGACAAACGGAAACGAGCGGGCAAGCCGAAAGGCCGCCCGCTCGCGCGTAGTACCGATTCGCTCGTTTCGAATCAGGCCATTTCGAGAAACAGCTTATCGGGATTCTGTAGATACCCGATGATCTCGTACGCGAACGCCGCGCCGACGTGGCCGTCGACGATGCGGTGGTCGAACGAAAGCGAGACGAGCATCACTTCGCCGATGGCGATCGCGCCGTCGCGGACAACGGGCTTCTGCTTGATCTGATGGATCCCGAGAATGCCAACTTCGGGGAAGTTGATGATCGGCGTGGCGAAGAGGCCGCCCTGCGCGCCGAGGGACGTGATCGTGAAGGTCGACCCCGAGAGGTCTTCGCCCTTCGATTTGCCCGCCTTGGCGTCGGTCGCGAGGCGCTCGATGTCTTGGGCGATCTCGAGCACGCTCTTGCGATCGGCGTCCTTCACGACGGGGACGATGAGCCCCGCGTCCGTCGAGGCGGCGATGCCGATGTTGTAATATTTGCGATAGACGAGCTCGTTGGTCGACTCGTCGAGCGCCGAGTTCAAAATCGGGTGGCGCTTGAGCGCGGCGACGACGGCCTTCACGATGAACGGAAGGAACGTGAGCTTCACGCCCTGGGCCTGGGCCGCGTCCTTGAGGCGCGCGCGGAGCTTCTTCAGCTCGCTCACGTCGCACTCTTCCACGAACGTGAAGTGCGCGGCCGTCTGCGTCGACTGCTGCATCTTCGTGGCGATTTTGCGGCGCATCCCAGCGAACGGAACGCGCTGCTCGAGGGCCGTCTGCGCCTGATTCGGCGCCGTGATCTTCACGGCGTCGCGGTGCGCGACCGGCGCTGCCTGCGTTGCCTGCGCTGAGTGCGCGGGACCGACCGCAGGCGCGGGCGCAGCCGACTTCGCGGCAGGCGCGGCGACATCGGACGGGCCGCTCTTCGCGAACGCTTCGACGTCGGCCTTCGTCACGCGCCCCTGCGGACCGGACGGCGGCACCTGCTTCAAGTCGATGCTCATGTCGCGCGCGGTCTTGCGCGTCGCCGGTGTCGCGAGGGGCTTCTCGTTGAAGTAGCCGGGCTGCGCCGACGCCGAGGCTGCTGCGGGAGCGACTCCGCGGTTCATGCCGGGCAAGGTCTCCCGAATGTCGCCAACGGCCGTCGCCGCGGGGCCGTCGTCTTTGCGTCCGTTGCCATTGTTGCCGTTCGTGTTCGACGCCGCGCCGTTGGCGGGCTTCTGCGCGGCGGGCGCGGGCTCGCTCGTCTGCTGCGCGAGCTGCGCCGACGTGGTGCCGCCGATGTCGAAGACAACGAGCACGGAGTGCACGTAGACGACGTCGCCGACCTTGCCGGCCTGCTCGAGGACCGTCCCCGCCTTGGGCGCCGCGATCGTGACGGTCGCCTTGTCGGTCATCACTTCGACCATCGGCTGGTCTTCCGTGACGACGTCGCCGATCTTGACGAGCCAGCTGACGATCTCGCCTTCGGTGACCCCTTCGCCGATGTCCGGAAGCTTGAATTCCCAGCGTGCCATTCGTGATTTCCCTTCAGTCGCGACGGCCCGACGGAGGCGTGCGCGTGTGACGTTTTCGGAGCTCGGAGTCTACTGCGGTTCGGCGGGTCAGCCGGTCAGCTTCAGAACTGCGCCGTGCGGAGGACGGCGGGGAGGATGCGATGCGCGAGGGGCAGGTAGTCGTTCTCGAGCGTGTAGGGGAACGGGCTGTCGAAGCCGGTGACGCGTACGGGAGGCGCTTCGAGGTGCAGGAAGGCCTTCTCGTTGATGAGCGCCACGAGCTCGGCGCCGAAGCCACACGTCTTGGGCGCTTCGTGGACGACGACGACGCGGCCGGTCTTCTTCACGCTCGCGACGATGGTGTCGATGTCGACGGGCCAGAGCGTGCGCAGGTCGATGACCTCGCACTCGACGCCCTTCTTGGAGGCCTCGTCGGCGGCGGCGAACGCCTCGTACAGCATCGCGCCCCACGCAATCACGGTCACGTGCGCCCCTTCGCGCGCGACGGCCGCCTTGCCGAGCTCCATCGTGATTTCGCCCTCGGGCACTTCGCCGCGCGCCGCGCGGTAGATGCGCTTCGGCTCGAAGAAGAGCACCGGATCGGGGTCGCGAATGGCGGCGAGCAAGAGCCCCTTCGCGTCGGCCGGGTTCGACGGGCAGACGACCTTGAGGCCAGCTACGTGGATGAAGAGCGATTCGGGCGACTGCGAGTGATAGAGCCCGCCGCGAATCCCTCCGCCGATGGGCGTGCGAATGACGACCTTGGCCGAATACTCGCCGCCGGAGCGGTACCGAAGCTTCGCGAGCTCGCTCACGATCTGGTCGTAGGCCGGGTAGATGAAGTCGGCGAACTGGATCTCCGGAATGGGCACGAGGCCGTGGAGCGCCATGCCGATCGCGCACCCCATGATGCCGCCTTCGGACAGCGGCGTGTCGATCACGCGCTCGTCGCCGAACTCTTCGTAGAGCCCTTGGGTGACGCGAAAAACGCCGCCGACCTTGCCCACGTCCTCGCCCAGAATCACAACGCGCTCATCGCGCTTCATCGCGTGGCGAAGCCCGTCGGTAATCGCCTGCACCATGTTCATCTGCGGCATCGTCATCGCACCCGTACCCGCTTCCGAAACGGACTCCAAGCGGATCATGTGCGCCATCGGAACGAGCCCGCGACGACGCAGGACGCCACGTTTCAGGCGCATCGCGTGACATCGGAATCCGAGTTTCAATAGGTCACAACGCAGTGCGCTAAATGCCAGTCGTAAATCGTTTGCAGCTTTAGAAGGACGAGACACCAAAAGGACGCTAAAGTCCGGCAACACGATGGCGCGGCAGGCCTTCCTTCCTACGATTCCGCCGCCCCCTGGCCACGGTGCTTCGCGAAACGATCCGGGCGGGCCTCCGTCCTCTCCCCGGAGTGTCTCGAGTCCACCGCCCTCGGGCGCGATTCCCGATCCTCGACGGTCCCAACCGCCGTCGATGCCTCCGTTCGAGGGTATTCCCATGAACGCGGCATCGCATCTCCTCGACCGACTCGCGTCGGCCGACGAGTGGGCGTTCTTGGTGAGCTGGCTTGAATCTGTACTTTCCAGTCGCTCGCGAATGGACCCAGCGATCGCGGTGCGCCTATTGCGCGCCTACCGCGAGACGTCGCGGCTCGATCGCGCACGGGAGCTGTCAGCCTCGCTGCCATCGGCCCCCGCGTCGTGGAGCCCCCTCGATGCCGCGCGCTTGTCCATCGAGCGCGCCATCTTGGCGACCCTCGACGGCCGCGGCGATCACGCGGAGGCCGAGCTGCGCCTAGCATCCCGATGTCTCGGGTCTGCTCCGCGCGGAACGGGCCTGCGCGAGCAGCTCGATCTCCACATCGCGTCGGCGCAACTCGAGCTTCGCCTCAATCGGCCGACCCAAGCGAGCGCCGCGTTGCGTCTCGCCGAGCACGTGGCCGAGCGCATTGAAGAAGGCGCGTGGCGGTCCCCGGTCGCGATGACCCTCGGCCACTTGGCCATGCGCCTCGCCGATCCCCGAACGGCCGTGAAGCACTACGAGACGGCGCTTTCCGGCGCGCCCTCGCGCGGCCCGGTCTCGATGCATGCGCGCGGCAACGTGGCCATCGCCCTCGCGGCGGTGGGTCGCGTCGACGAAGCGCGCATGCACGCGCAAGAGGCGATCGTCCTCGCGGGCGACCTCTCGGCGGGCTGGCGCCACGCAGACATGTACGATGTGCTCGCGATCGTCGAAATCGCGGCGGACCGCCCGGCGTCGGTTCTGCAAGCGGTCGACGAGGCGCTCATCGTCCTCGGCGACAGCGACCAGGCGATGCTCCGTTATCAGCTCGCCGACCACCGCACGTGGGCGCTCGCGTGCCTCGGGCGCGCGCCGGCTGCGCGTCAATGGTTGTCGAAGACGGAACGTCTTCGAGCCGAGCTCGCGTCGGTCGACATCCTCGACGAGCAAGATCTCGCAGCCACCCGCGCCCGCACCCTCGAAGCGTGCGAGCTTCATCGCGAAGCGATCGAATCGGCGATGCCCTACGTGGGTCGCCTCCCCGACGCCTTCGTCACCGGCAGCTTGAACCTCGTCGTCGGCCGTTGCGCTCTCGCCATCGGCGACGAGCCGGCGGCGCGCGCGGCGGTCGAACGTGCCGCGCTCAGCGGCGATCGTCACGGCTGGGTGTTCCCCGACCGCACGACCAGCGCGCCGCTCTGGCAAATGGCGCTCAAGTCCGGCGACAGCCGCGTCGTCCGCTACGCCGAGCGCGCCCTCGGGGGCCCCGGCGCCGGGCCGTCGGCAGGCCCGCCGTCGTCGACGAGCTTCTCGGTTCCGTCGAGCCGCGCAATCTCGATCGCGCGCATGCCCTCGATGCCGCCGCCCGCCGACGGCGACGATCCGTTGACCTCGCCGGACATGCCCGCCCACGACGGCGAAGCGCTGTTGTACGTCACCACGCCCACGGGCGTCGTCCGCGTCCCGACGGCCGATCTCCAGCGCGCCCTCGGCGATGCGAACCTCATCGTCGATACGCTCTCGCACTCGCTCAAGGTCGAAGACCGCGAGATCTCCCTCGAGCGCCGCCGCGCGCTCGAACCGCTCGTCGTACAGCTCCTTCGCCGTGCACGCGAAGGTCTGAGCGCCGAAGAAATTCTCCGTGCCGCGGGCGGCCCCGGCCCCGAGTCGGCGGACGCCGAGCACCGCGTCCGCGTGCTCATCTCGCGCGTTCGCGATCTCCTCGGCGACGCGTCGTCGATTGAACGCGTACGAGACGCGGGCGAGTACGGCAAAACCCGTTACCGCCTCGCCGCCAGCGTGAAGTTCGCGCTCATCGAGCCGCTCTTCAGCGCCGGCCAGCAGTAACCCCTCGGTCCCATGCTCGCCCCCCCGGAGGAATCTAACGGGGAGGCGAGGAGGCATGGAGGGAGAGGGAGGTAAGAGGGGTTTGGGGCGTCGCGGGGCTGTGGGCGTTATGGCGTTGAGCGAGCGCCCACACAAAAACACTCTTCTCCCAACCCTCCTTGCCTCCCCGCCTCCTCGTTGGATTCCCTCCTACCGGCCCCGCAGGTGCGCCGGTACGCCGCGTTTGACGAGCATGTCGCGCGCGAACTTCGGCTCCAATTCCGTGTAGTCGACGGTGTAGTGGAGGCCGCGGCTTTCGCGGCGGGCCGAGGCGCACTCGACGATGAGCTGCGCGACCGTTGCGATGTTGCGGAGCTCGAGCAAATCGCGCGTGATGAAGTAGTTCCAGTAATACTCGGCGATCTCTTCCTGCAGCAGCGCGATGCGGCGCGCGGCCCGTCGAAGCCGCTTGTCGCTGCGGACGATGCCGACGTAGTTCCACATGCAGCGACGGAGCTCGTCCCAGTTCTGCGTGATGACGACCGCCTCGTCGGAGCGCCCGGCTTCGCCCACGTCCCATTCCGGAACGTCGGGCCACGGCTTCGTGCGTTCGACGTCCTTCAGGGCACGCGCGGCGCGCGCTCCGAAGACGAGACCCTCGAGCAGCGAGTTCGACGCGAGGCGGTTCGCGCCGTGGAGGCCGGTGAACGCGCACTCGCCGATGGCCCAGAGGCCCGGGCACGTCGTGCGCCCTTCGAGATCCGTCGAGACGCCGCCACACTGAAAGTGCGCCGCGGGCACGACCGGGATCGGCTGGTTCGCGATGTCGATGCCGTAGCGAAGGCACTCGGCGTAGATCCCCGGAAAGCGCTCTTTCACGAACCCCTCTGGCTTATCGGTGATGTCGAGCAGGACGTGATCGGCGCCGGTGCGCTTCATCTCGAAGTCGATGGCGCGGGCCACGACGTCGCGCGGCGCGAGGTCGGCGAGGGGATGCTTCCCCTGCATGAACGGCGTGCCGTCGATGAGCCTCAGGATCGCCCCTTCGCCGCGGAGCGCCTCGCTGATGAGGAAGTTCTTCGCCTGCGGGTGGTAGAGCGCCGTCGGATGGAATTGATAGAATTCCATGTTCGCGACCTCGGCCCCCGCGCGGTGCGCGATGGCGACGCCGTCGCCCGTCGCGACGTCGGGGTTGGTCGTATAGAGGTAGACCTTCCCTGCCCCGCCGGACGCCAAGATGGTCGCATGCGCGAGCACCTTGATCACCTTGCCGGCGCCGACGTCGAGGACGTAACAGCCGACGCAGACCTCGGGCCCGCCGTACTTCGCCAGCGTGATGAGATCGACCGCCATGTGCTCTTCGAGCACGCGAATGCGCGGGTTCGCGGCCACCTGCGCCAGGAGCGCGCGCTCGACCTCGCGCCCCGTCATGTCGGCGGCGTGGGCCACGCGCCGCGCGCTGTGGCCGCCTTCGAGATGCAGATCGAGATCGGCGTGGCGCTCCTCATTCGCGAGCGCGTGCCCGCCGGCCGCAGCGTCGTGGGCGAAGTCGAACCGCGCGCCCATCGCTTGCAGCTTTCGAATTAGCTCGGGCCCTTCGGTCACGCAGATCTCGACGACCCGCTCGTGGCAAAGGCCCGCGCCCGCGACGAGCGTGTCCTTGATGTGCGCTTCGAAGGAGTCGTCGCGGTCGAGGACGGCAGCTATCCCACCTTGGGCGTAGCGGGTGTTCGACTCTTCGGCCGAGCGCTTGGTGACGATGACGACGTCGCCATGAGCCGAGGCGTCGAGAGCGAACGAGAGCCCGGCGATGCCGCTCCCGATGACGAGGAAATCGCACGTGATGGACATGGTTGCCACTTTAGACGGATCGCGGGCTATACGCGTTGCGACCCGTGTTGACACGGGGCGTTCCGGCCCCTAACACGAAGTCCACAAACTGAATCGCCATTCAGTCACAGCAATTGCTCGGAGGTAGGCTTCCGTGAAGATCCTCGTCCCCATCAAGCGGGTCAGCGACCCGGACAACGCCAACAAGGTCAAGGTCTCTGCCGCCGGCAAGATCGAGACGACGGGTCTCGAAAACAAGCCGAATCCGTTCGACGAATACGCCGTCGAAACGGCCCTTCGCTTGACCGAGAACGGGACCAACCCGAAGGCGCGCCTCGGAGAGGTCGTCATCGTGACGTTCGGCCCGAAAGACACCGAGACCACCCTCCGAGGTCTCCTCGCGACGGGCGCAGATCGCGCCATCCGCGTCGACGTTACCGACGATCAGCTCGACGGCGACATCCTCGCGCGCGCCCTCAAGGCCATCGTCGAAAAAGAGCAGCCCGACGTGGTTCTCCTCGGCAAGCAGGCCGTCGACGGCGACTCGAACCAGGTGGCGCAGCTCCTCGCCGAGTACCTCGGTTGGCCGCAAGCCACGTTCGCCGGATCCATCAAAAGCGACGCCGACAAGGCCCTCGTGATCGGTCGCGAAGTCGACGGCGGCACGCTCAACGTGAAGGTCACGCTCCCCGCGGTCGTCTCGGTCGACTTGCGCATCGTCGCGCCGACGAGCGTCACGTCGATGCACACGCCGGCCACGCACAAGTACGCCGACGGCGTTCGCTTCGCGGCGCTCATGGCGATCATGGCGGCGAAGAAGAAGCCGCTGGTCGAAATGAAGCTCGCGGATCTCACGGGCGATGTCGGCCTCAAGATCACGTACAAGGGCGCTGAGCTCCCCCCGGCACGCAAGGCCGGCGTGAAGGTCAAGAACGTTCAAGAGCTTGTTTCAAAGCTCAAGAACGAAGCCAAGGCGCTCTAAGGGCAGGCAGGAGAACCACCATGAGCAACGTTCTTGTTGTTGCAGAGATGCTCGACGGCCACGTCCGGAAGAGCACGCACAGCGCCATCACGTTCGCGCGCAAGGCCACGGCCGGCGGCGGTACGTTCTCGATCCTCGTCATCGGCGCCGGAGCCCAAGCCGCCTCTGGCGAGCTTGCAGCCTACGGCGCGCAGAAGATCCTCGTCGCCGACGACGCGAGCCTCAAAAATTACATCTGCGAGCGTTTCGCGCCGACGGTCGCCGCCGTCGCGAAGGCCGGCAGCTTCGACGTCGTCACGGCGACGGCGAGCTCCTACGGGAAAGACCTGTTGCCCCGCGTCGCCGCCAAGCTCGGCGCCGGCTACGCGCCGGACATCAGCGACGTCACGCCCGCGGGCGGCAAGCTTTCGTACAAGCGCCCGATGTACGCCGGCAACGCCTATGGCCACGCCGAGCTCACCACGGCGATTCAAGTCGTCAGCCCGCGCCAGAGCGAGTTCGCCGCGGCCGAGCCGAGCGGCGGCGCGAGCCCCAGCGAAGTCGTCGCGGTCACGCCGCCCGACGCCGCGGCGTCCCGCGTCGAATTCGTGTCGATGGAGTCGGCGAAGAGCGAGCGCCCCGACCTCGGTGAAGCCCGCGTCATCGTCTCCGGCGGCCGCGCCCTCAAAGAGCAGTTCGCCCAAGTGCTCGACCCCCTCGCGAACGCCCTCGGTGCAGCCGTCGGTGCAAGCCGCGCGGCGTGCGACGCCGGCTACGCCCCCGCCGAGCTTCAGGTCGGCCAAACAGGGCGTGTCGTCGCCCCCGCGCTCTACTTCGCCATCGGCATCTCGGGCGCCATCCAGCACCTCGCCGGCATGAAGGGCTCGAAGACGATCGTCGCGATTAACAAAGACGCAGAAGCCCCGATCTTCCAAGTCGCCGACTACGGCCTCGTGGCGGATCTCTTCCAGGCCGTCCCCGAGCTCGTCACCGAAATCAAGAAGGTGCTCTGACCCCTCGCGCTCGTCGTCACAGATGCGCGACGCCTGCGTGCGAGAGTTAGGAAACTAGCTCTCGCACGAAGCGCGCGGTCGTAGGTCCGTGGCGCGATGTCGGCCATGCGACGTCGCAGGAGGTGCAGGCGAAGCGCGAGCTGGTTGGGCGCGAGGGGGAGCGCGACCCAGTCGTCGACGCCCTCGCCCGCACCCTCCACACAAGAAGGACTACACGGCCGTTCGGCCCCATCGACGTCTCGACGAGCGCGTGCCCCGCGCCTCGGAGCCGGTCGCAACTGCGCTGCGGAGGTCGTCGTCCGCACCTAGGAAAAGCGCCTCCACTCGAAGCTCCTGGGCAATTGGGCTGTCCGCGTTCGGTTTGCGCGAGTCCGCTCGGGCCGTCACGCAGCACGACGCCGGGCGCGCGGCTCGCCTCGCTCTCTCGGCCGCCTCGCGCTCGCCCTCGCGTTCGCCCCTCAGCACTGCTAGCCAAGGCCGTGTGAGCTATCTCGTTCTCGCGCGCAAATACCGCCCGCAATCTTTCGAAGATCTCGTCGGGCAGGACCACGTCGCTCGCACCCTCGCCAACGCCATCGCCTCCGGAAGAATTGCCCACGCTTTTCTTTTCACGGGCGTTCGCGGCGTAGGCAAGACGACGAGCGCGCGCCTTTTGGCCAAGTGCCTCAGCTGCGTCGGGCCCGACGGCAAGGCGACCGGCCCTACGTCGACGCCGTGCCAAGTATGTGCACCTTGCAAAGAGATCGCCGCGGGCGTCGACATCGACGTTCAGGAGATCGACGGCGCCAGCTACAACGGCGTCGACGAGGTGCGCAGGCTGCAGGAGGGCGTCGCCTTCCGCCCCGCGCGCGACCGTTATAAAATCTACATCGTCGACGAAGTCCACATGCTCTCGAACGCAGCGTGGAACGCGTTTCTGAAGACGCTCGAGGAGCCGCCTCCCCACGTGAAGTTCATCTTCGCGACGACGGAGGTGCACAAGGTCCCCGTCACGATTTTGAGCCGCTGCCAGCGGTACGATTTTAAGCTTATCAGCGCGCAAATGGTCGCGCGGCGGCTGAAGGAAGTGCTCGGCCTCGAGAGCCTCACGGCCGACGACGGGGCGGTCGCGGTGCTCGCGCGCGAGGCCGCGGGCTCGATGCGCGACGCGATGAGCCTCCTCGATCAGGTCATCGCCTTCGGAGGCGACACGATCACGGAGGAGACCGTCGCGCGCGTCCTCGGCGTGGCCGATCGCAAGATTCTCCACGAGCTCGCGTCGGCCCTCGTCACGGGGAACGCGCCGGTGGCCCTTGAGGTCGTCGACAGGCTCGCGCAGCAGGGGTTCGACCTCACCCACGTCGCGAAGGACATCCTTCGGCACCTCAGAAATCTCGTGGTCGCGCGCGTCTGCGGCGAGTCGGGGCGCGAGCTTCTCGACCTCGCCGACGAAGAGCTGCGCGAAGTGATGGAGCTTTCGGCAACGGCCGACGCCGACGATCTGGTGCGCCTGCACCAGGGATTTTCGCGAGGCTTCGACGACATCGTCCGCGGCGCGCAGCCCCGCGCGGCCCTCGAGATGGCCCTCGTGCGCCTCGCGCGACGGCCGCCGCTGCTCCCCCTCGACGAGCTTTTGTCACGCCTCGGCGAGCTCGAACGCCGACTCGCCGGGGGTGCGCCTCCTCCGCCGCGGGGTGGTGGTGGCGGTGGCGGTGGCGGTGGCGGTGGCGCCCGCCCGGCGTCGATCGCGCCCAGCAGCGGCCACGCGAGCGGTGGTTCGAGCGCTTCCTCCTCGTCGTCGTTCGCAGGCCCGTCGTGGCCGGGCGACGCAGGTGAGCGGACGCGCGGCTCTCTCGCCCTCGCCGAGCCCCCCAGG
>JANXMC010000445.1 GCA_025354825.1 Myxococcales bacterium | reverse complement strand
GACGCACCTTGCGTCGAAGCTCTTCGTCGCGATCGTCCTCGCGGCCAACGCCTTCGTGATTCCGCGCTTCGTCGCTGCGGTGACGACGCCGCGCATCGCCGCCGTCTCGTGCCTCTTCGCCTGGCCGCTCGTTCACAACTGGTTCGTCTCGGCGGGGATGCTCAACTACGCCCTCGCCTTTCCGATGGCCCTCGGCGTGCTCACTCTCTCGCATGGCAAGCGCCCGTGGCTCGCCTGCGCGCTCGCCCTCGCAACCTGGTACGCCCACGCGTTTCCGCTCATCGTCACCGGCGCGTTCACGGCATTTCACGTCGCCACGCGCGCGTCGTGGGCCGAGCGCATCGCCGCCGCGAAGGCCTACGCTCTCCCCCTCGTTCCCGCCGGCGTGCTGGTCGTCGCATCGACGCTCGCCCAAGTGGGCGACGGGCCCGGCCCCATGACCGGGTACGTCTCCCACCACGCGTCGCTCCCCACGTGGGAGCTTGCGTACAACCTCTGGGCCGAATGCCTTTATGGCTTCACCTGGCTGTCGATCACGAGCATCGTCCCCGCCGTAGGTCTCGCTTTCTATGCGGTACGGCGCGCGCGCGTGGCAACGCCTCTCGTGTCCTATTGCGTATTGATAGGCGTATTCATCGTCTATTTGCTTACGCCCTATATTGCCACGAACTGGTTTTACGTCAGCACGCGGCTCATTCCCTTTCTCGCCGTCATCGCCCTCACGCGGGTGCCCGATAGCCTTCCGCGCGGGGCGACCAACGGGCTCGTCGTTTGCGCTGCGCTCTACAGCCTAGGAATGGGCGTCGATTACGTGCGGCTCGATCACGACCGCGCAAAAGTCACCGCGGGAATCGACGCCGTCCCCGAGGGCGCGACGCTCTTGCCGCTCATGTTCCGCTCGAAGGAGACGAGCGAGAACACGCGCAGCATCCTTCACGCGTGGGGCTATTACGTCGAAGCGAAGCAGACGTCGGCGCCGCTCCTCTTCTCGTTTTCACGCTCGTTTCCCGTCACCTACGCCGCTCCGCCGCCGCCACGCTTCAACCATCTGCTGCTCGAGAACTTCGCGCCGAGCATGGGCGACTCGCGGTGGATGTGCCGCGTCTTGCGCGACGGCGGAATTACGATCGACGATTGCGAGGCCGCGTGGCGTGAGCGCTGGGCGGAGTTCTTCCGGGCCGCCGAGCCGAGGTTCGACCACCTGCTCTTGTGGGACGCGCCCGTAGCCGTTCGCGCCCAACTACCCCGCAGCTACGAGCCCGTTTTCGAGCAAGGGAAGCTCGTGATCATGGCACGTCGGTCGCCACCGAAGTAGGCCCGCCCCGTGTGACTCACGCTCAATGAACGTTGCGGTCGCCGTATTCGGTAATCTGCTTTCGGTACTTCCCGGTGTTCATTTCCCATACCGCGCGGAAGCGCGAGGCGCGCCAGATCGGCCCCGTCGTGATGATGAGAAGCTTGTCGTAGACCTCGTGAAGCGACGGGTCGACGATGAGGTTCTCGCCCGCCTCGATCGACTCGATGTACCCCTCTGGAAGCGTGCGGAAAAGGTGGCCGCGCCCCCAGCGCTCCATCACGTCCGGAACGGGAATGCGGGCGACGAGCGCGTCGGAGAGGCCGATGAAGTCCACGTCGTGGGTCTCGGGGCCGTTCTCGTAGCCGAAGTGGCCAATCGCCCCCCAGATGACGACCGTCTTCGTGGGGCCGTGCAAGTTGAGCTTACGCGCATCGGCCCGCCCGAACGTCCAGTCGCGACGGGCGACCACCGTGCTGAGATCGGAATAGCCGTGGTAGCCGCCGCGCTCGTCGCGGATGCCCGTTCGCTCGATGCCGACGCCGCCGTGGTCGTTCAAACCGCTGGCGAGGACGGGCGGGCGCGGCCCCGCGAAGGCGAGAACGAACGCGACGACGGCGGCTTCCATCGTGAGACGGCGGTCGGGCACGACGGCCACGAGCACCATCATCGCCAAGAGCAGCGGAAGCGCGAAAAAGCGGCCGGACATGTAGTCGCCGCCGATGCGGACGACGTAGCCGAGGTAGAGCACGACGCCGGCTATGGTCAACGGCACGGGGCCGATGCGCGGCCGTCGGACGACGGCGTAAATGCCCGCCGCGCAGCCGAGCGCAATGAGGATGAGCGTCGGCGGATCCCACTCGAAGCTGTTCTGAAAATACGCAAACGCGTTTTTATGAAAGAACGGCACGTCGAGGCGACCGCCATTGAGCTTCGAATAGGCAGTATTCGGGAGGGGAAATCCGTAATAGATCGTCGCGAATCCATACCAAAGAATCGCCGGGACGGCGCCTTGCAAAACGGCGACGACCGCGCGCGCGCGGTACTCTTTCAGCGCAAGAAAAAGCGAGTAGCCGAGCATCGGCGCGTAAAAAACAATCGTGTCCGTGCGCGTGATGAACGCGAGCGAGGCGAGGAGCACGTCGTTGCGAAAGCGAGTGAGCGTGCGCGGCGGATCGCCGAACAGGTACGGCGCGAAGTAAAGGACCGCCAGAAGGTGCGAAAGCGGGTTTTCGAGCCCCGACGACGAGTAGTCGACGAACGCCTTCGAGCTCACGAGCAGCAGCGAGAGCGCGGCGAACCGAAGGGGCTCTTTTTTGAGTGCGCGAAAGAGCAAAACGAGGAGCGCGATATCGATGACGTACGAGATGGCAAGCGGCGTAAAAAACGCTTCGCGCGTGAAGAAATAACAGGCCGAAAGGACGAGCATCCACAACGGGTGCGTATAGGCCTGAACGCGCTCCCCCGTATTCCAAGTGATGCCCCAGCCTCTTACCCAATTGTCGACGCTGCGAAAGGTGACGTACGGGTCGTCGCCGGTCCACGCGTTCTGGTAGAAGAGCCACGTGAAAGCGGCGAGCACCAAGACGAGCACGACGGTCGCGGGTCGTGCAGGCAAGCGGGAGAAGCGCGAAGGCGCGGCGGTAAGGTCGGGGGGATCAAGCGTGCTCAAGGCCCGGGAAGCTAGCAAAGCTTGCTATCGATGGCGACCTACGGCCATGGCCGTTCTGCCGCTTCTGGGGAGCCTTCTCGCCGGCTGCGGAAAGCCCAATGCGCTGGCCGACGTCGCACCAGGAGAACGTGCGGCGCTGGAGCAGCTCGCCGCCGCCGCTGCGGTCGCGACCAACGGCATCGCGCTCGTGGCCGACGTCTCCGCGCTCAAGGCGCCGCCGGATGCGCCCAACATCGCAATCGCCGTGCGCGACGGGCACGTGGTTGGCCTTCGCATTTCAGATACGGGCCTCGCATCGATGGCCGGCGTCGCGCAGCTCCCCATGCTGGCGTCGCTCGATTTGCATGGCAATCGCATCGCGCAGATCGACGGCGTCGCGGCGCTTTCAAAGCTCGAAAGCCTCGATGTCTCGCACAACGCGATTCGCAGGATCGAGGGGCTCGAGGCGTCGACGGGTCTCCACGAGCTCGCCCTCGCGGCGAACCACATCGCGCGTATCGAAGGGCTCGCGACGCTCACGGAGCTTCGCGTTCTCAATTTGAGCCTCAACGCGATTGGCGAGATTTCAGGCCTCGACGCGCTGGCCGCCCTCACGTGGCTTTCGCTCAGCGGTAATCCCATTACGCGAATCGAAGGCGTCGCCAACCACGGTGCGCTCACCTATTTGAATCTCGGATACTGCCAAATAGCGCAGGCCGAGAACCTAACCGGGTTGCCGCAGCTGGTGACGCTGCAGCTTTGGCACGATCGCCTGACGCAGCTCGACGGCTTCGAGGCGCTGCCGGCGCTCCGCTACGTTGGCGTGGGGGAAAACCCGATCAACTTCGATACGCCGGAGAGCCGTCGCATTTTCGACAAGATGATCGGGCACACGTTTCTCGCCCGCTGGTGACGGGCGTGCGCGTCGCGCCGAGCGCGGGTTAAGGAGCGCCGAGCGCGCGGGGCGCGAACGCGAGAACGTCGATGTCGCCGAACGCCGAGGTGCTGTTCGGCCGCTTCTTGAGAGAGAGCTGGAGGAGGTGCTCGCTACCGTCGCTTCGGAATTCGCCAAAGCGCTCCCATTCGAAGCGAACGAGCGTATCCCAAAATTCGGATTCACCCGACGATGTGCCGTCGATCGTCCCGACCGCGCTCTTCGCGAATGCCAGGGAGAGCACGGCGCGCGTATTTCGGAATCGCGGGTGGACGGCGCGAACGAGGCCCCAGGCGTCGTACACGCCTGCGGGGAGCGTCACCTCGCGGCGCAAATCGATGGGGCGCGCGAAACGAGCGGACCCCGTCATGCTCACGCCGTTCGAGGGGAAGTACTCGAGAGCGCCCATCGTGTAGAAGGCGTCGTAGCCGCCGTCGTCCACGACATTGCGGAGGCTCTCGGCCTCGACGTAGGCGATGTTCGTCAGCACTTCGATCTTCGAAACGGCGCCGTCGCCGAGCCCCTCGATGCGAAGGTCGCGGAGGACGCCGGGGTGCGCGTCTCGCGGCTGCGCGGCGCCGTCTGCGCAGCTTGCGGGGAGGGGCGACGGGGCGCCGAAGCGAGCCTCGACGACGCACGCGACCGCGTGGGTGCGCGGATCGCTGAGCTCGATCCGCACGCTCCCCGAGGGCGAGCGCCCTTCGAGGCGGAGAACGTTCTGCCCGACCGCGCCCAGCGCGACGTGGGCCGCGACGCTCGCCGGCTGCGTGAGAGACCGCTCGGCGACGCCGCCTCGTGCGCCACGCGCCCCCCATGCGGTGGCGACGAGCTCATTGATGCGGGGCGCGTCATCGTCGAAGGAGCCGACTCGGATTTCGTCGTTGCGGAAGACGGCAATCATTCCGTCGGCGATTCCAAATCCGATATGCGAAATGTCGCGCGTGTGAGCCTTCCAGGCGAGGCCAACTCCGGCCACCGCCAGGCCGGTCACTCCGATCAGCTGCGGCGCCCACGCGGGAACGTTTACGGCGAGGCGGCGCCGCGTCCCGAGAAAGACGACCACCGCGAAGGCCGCGGCCGCGCCGGCGCTCATGCGGTTGCCGACCTGGCGCAGGTCGTCGATGTTCCATTCGAGCGCAACATGGGCGCGCCCCGTGATGCCCGGCGGCAGCGCGACTTCGAGGAGCCCGTCGTCGGCCGCCGTCACGGCCGCGTCGTGCCCGTCCACCGTGGCGCGCCATGCGGCGGCGTGGTTCGTCTTCACGAGCAGCGTTTGCGAACGCTCCGCCGCGCTCGCACCGTCGGCGCTGGGCGTTACGTCGACCCCAATGCGGTAGCCGCCGCCACGAACGTAGCTGCGATCGACCACGTCGACGTCGTACCCCTTCGCCTCGGCGAACCGCGGCGCGCGCCCCACGGCCTCGAAAAGCTCCAGGTCCGCCGTTCGCGCCGTACGCTTCCAGCGCGGATCGGCCGATATCGCACGAACGAAGTTTGGCGACCCCGCGACGATATACTGAATATCGTACCGCTCGGCGAGCTCGAGAATGGGAAACGGGTTGTACCAAAACGGGCCTTTCTTCAAAAAGACCTGCCCCGCCGGATTGTTTTCGTAAATCCAACCGCCCGCTTCGTCGAGCCCCGTGAGAATCGGAAGCATCTCTCGCGGCGAGTTCACGCTGGTCGCCTCGACGACGTTGAAGCCGAGAAACTCGCTGTAAATTCGTCCCGAGGGCCCCTTCGGGCGCGCGTTGAGGCGCGCCGCCACCTCGCTCACGCTCTCTTCGAACTGGGGGTAGTCCTGCGACGTCTCGATCTTCACCGCCCGCTGCGTCATCACGAGGGCCGCCCATGCGAAGCATGCTGCGAGCACCTGCGCATTGAAGGGCCAATAGAAGCTTCGGCTCGAGAACTTCCAGGCGCCGTACGACGCGAGAACGAGCGACGCGAACACGGTGAGCGTGACGAATCGGTACCAGAGAAGCCGGTCGTACATCGGCGCGATCGACACGACGGCCGACCACTCCGGGCCGCAGGCGATCCAGAGCGCAACGACCAACGTGAAGGCGAAGCCGAGCACGGCGAAGTTGCGATTTCGCACCGCGACGACAATGGCCACGACCGCCGCGAGAATGGCCACGACGCCCACTTGGCTCGTCGCGATGAACGACGGAAAGAACCCGCCCCAATACGACGAGAGCAGGCTCCCATCGAGGAACGACGTCAGGGTCGTGTCGGGCGTGCGAATCCAGGTGTACGCAGCGTCCGTCTTGGCCGCGAACGTGAGGCTTGGGTAGAGCCAGAACGACCCGAGCCCCGCGCCAAGGCCGAGCGTCAGCCCCATCTTGAGTACGTTGCCGCCCCACCGGCCGAACCTATCGCCGAGCGCGACGCCGAGAAGCGAGACCGCCGCCATGTACGCCGAGAGCGTGTGCGTGAGCAGCGTCACCGTGAAGCACGCCGCGGAGAGCGCAATCCAGAGGAACGTGCGGGGGCTTTTGGCGAGAAGCGCGTGGCGCTGGCAGACGAGCGTTGCGATCCAGAAGGGAATACCGAACGCGGGATTGAGCATCCCGTTGTGAAAGTAGAATTCGAGGCCGAAGAGCTCGGAGGAAAAAAGGCTGAACGTGACCAGCGCGAATTTGAAGAGATTTCCCGGCTTTTCCTCGAACGTTCGAACGAGGAGAGCGGCCAGAATGGGAATCGAGAGGAAGGCGGCGATGATCCACGCCTTGAGCGCGGCCAATACCGAAATACCGAGAATCTTCGATGTCGCCGCGGTAACGACGTAAAGCATCGGCGGCGTATTGAAGAGCAGAAACGGAAGGCCCAAATTGTATTTCGGGCTGAACCCGAGAAACGTGCCCGTCTGCGGGTAAAACTCGTCGCGCAGGTAGGTGGCGTAGGCGAGATGGCCGACCGAATCGTTGTCTGCCCAAAGGCCGGGCGCGAAGGCCCGCCGTGCGAGAAACAGATTGAAGGCGAGGACCAAGAGCGTGAACGCGCGGTCATCGGTGACGAGCGTGCGGGCGGCGCGACGAAGCGGCTCGGGAACGCGCGCCGCGAGGCGCTCTAGAAATGCCTGAATCGATGACAGTGGGTGCACGCGATGACCTCGATGAGCGCGACCAGCCCGCGAGGCATCACGCCCGCCGGCCCCGCCCGCCTGCGTTTAGTTCGATCCGCACGGCATCGCAATCAGCCCCCCCGCGGGACCGCCAACGCGATCCCGCGGTCTCGTCTGCGCGCCCGGCACGACTCGAACGTGCGACCAGCGACTTAGAAGGCCGCTGCTCTATCCAACTGAGCTACGGGCGCAGTGCGATACGGGGGATGTCCTAGCGCAGGTTCGGTCTCCTGCGAAGGCGCGCGTGCGCTCCCGGCCGCACGTTCGTAGCGGTTGACGGCCCGGCACGGCGCGCGGGGCGCCACATGAAAAGCCTTGCGCGGCG
The DNA here is from genome assembly GCA_025354825.1 of Myxococcales bacterium. GTDB lineage: Bacteria > Myxococcota_A > Polyangia > Polyangiales > Polyangiaceae > JANXMC01. The sequence continues at coordinate 7,182 of JANXMC010000445.1, read as the reverse complement.
GCGTTGCGGGCCGTACACGCCCGGGCGATGGCCGTACGTCCTGAGATTCTGGCGCAGAAACGCGAAGCGCTCGTGGCCGTGTTCGACGAGGCGCTACGGGGCACGACGCGCCCGCTCTACAACCACCTCGCCCGCAATTCGTCGCTTCCGAGCCCGCGCCCGAACGAGGGGCTCATGACCGACTTCGCCGACATGTGCCAGACCCGCGGAAAGTCGGTCGATGCGCTCCTCGAGACGATGGTGACGATCGACGCGGACTTCGCCCAGGGAGGCACCGAGTTCGAGTTCGTTCCCATGTGCGCCGTCGTCGGGATCGGCGCGCGCGCCGCGGCGGGCGACAAGGAATATCCGAAGCTCCTCGAGCTGCTTCACGCCGCCTGCGACGATATGCGCTTCAAAGTCCGCGACACCGTTGCTCTCGCCCTCGCCCGCATCGGCGCGACGCGCGGCGACACGCTTCTCCACGAGGTCGCGCCGTTCATGGACGGCTTTCACCACGCCGCCGCCGTCCTCCGCGCCCTCGCGGTGCCGGGTTGGCTCACGCAGATCAACGACTCGGCGACCGTCGTCGAGCGCCTCTCGCAAGGCTTCTGGCTCCTCGACAAAGCGCGACGCTCCGACTCGCGCACCCCCGGCTACAAGGCCCTCGTCGACGCGATCATGGTCACGCCCGGCGTCGTCGCCGCGCGCTTCGGCGTGCCCGTGTTCGACGCGATGGTCACCTGGTGCAAGAGCACCGAGCCCGTCCTGCGCGACGCCATCGAGAACAACATGAAAGGGACGCGCCTGACCGGCCGCCATCAGGCCGACATCCTGCGCGTGCGGCTAGCCCTCGACGGCACGTCGCCCGTGCGCCGCGATCCGCTGACCTACGTCGGCCCCACGCGCCGTCGCGGAAAACCGAAGGGGATCAAGCCGCACTGAGCGCGCAGGCGTCTCTCGCCTAAGGTTCAACGCGATGAGAGAGGCGGCGCTCGCAGCGAAGCCGGCGCGGGCGGTGCGACGCTCTTTCGATGGTCGTCCGTGCGACGAGCCGCGTCGTCCACGATCTTCGTCGCCGCGGCGGCGCGCGCGCTCTTTTGTTGCAACGTCGCGTGGTCGACCACGGCATGACCTTCGAGCAAGTCGAGGTACTCCAAGTCCAACGCGCCGCCGCTCGGCAGAATGAAGACGCCGAACAGGTGGGCTTGCCGCCGCACCTCGGCGACCAACGGGCGCGGCACGTGGAGCGCCGCATGGGTGATCAGGTGAATCACCGGATCGCGCTGATCACGCGCACGCAAAAGGGCAATCTCCGTCGCGAGCTGCGCGAACACGCGCGCCGGGTTTCGCCCGCGCTCGCCCTTGAACCCGAGCAAATAGGCCACGGGGAGCTGCCCCTGCCGCGCGCGCTGCACGTCGTACAGACGCGAGTCGAAGAACCGCAGCCAGACCTCTTCGCCGGCGAGCTGCAGCTTTTTCGCGAGGGCGATGGCGAGCCCGCGCGCGAACACCTGCCTGTCGCCACGCATCGAAGCCGAGGCGTCGATGAGCAAGTAGTGAAGGCGCCGCGCTTCGTCGGGCGCCTGCTCGCGCGTGTAGAAGAGAAGCTCGTTCTCCATCAGGCGGCGCGAGAACTCTTCCGAGTCCCACGCGAGCTCGGTGAGCACCATCGAGTCGAGCGACCCCTTGGTGCCGATGCCCGCGTAGCCGTGCACGGCGTGCGTGCCCGTGGCCTTCGTGCGGTGCGTCTCGAGAATGCTCGGGAGGAGCTCGAGGGAGAAGTTCACGATGTCGTTCGCCGCCGGGCTCGAAAGGGCCGCGAGAAGGTCGACGTGGGCGAGCGCGCCGGCAGCCGTCGACTCGGGGCCGAGCATGCCGAGGAGGCGAAGCGTGTCCAAGTCCAAGGCGTCGGCGAGGGTGAGGACGTGGAGGCGCGCGCGAGAGAGCGCGTCGAGCACCGCGATTTCGAAGGCACGAGGGACCGATGCGAACAGCTGCGGCAGCTGCGGCTCGAGGTCGCGCACCATCTCGGGGTCGAACGGAATCGTCGCGGCGTAGGGCGCACGCACCGAGAGGCGCTGCACCAGCGAGCCGAGCACCCGCGCGAGCACGACGACGACGAGGTCGTCCGAAAGGCGCATCGTTCGCGCCCGCGTGCTCGCCTCGCTCTCGGCGATCTCGGCGACCACGCCGCGGTAGGCTGCGGCCAACTCGAGCGCCCGCGGCATGCGCGCGAGGAGCGCTTCGAGCCCCGGCCGCGGCCCTAGCTCGAGCTGCTCGCGGGGCGCCGCATAGAGCAGCCCGATGTCATGAACGATGAAAAGCGGGAGGTGCAGCCCGAGGCGCGCGAGGTCGCGGTACCAGCGAAGGCTGCGCACGACCATCATCGGCGACGCCGCACGCACACTGGAGAGCGCGAGCCCACCGAGGGGCCCCGCGATCGCCACGTCGCGCTCGAGCGCCGCCGAGACCGGCACGCGCCGTCAGTCCCACTTCTGGCCGGCGGGCGGCGCGGTGCCGCCGAGATCGCCGGTGATCGACTTGAGATCGGGGTTCATGCGCTGCTGCTTCACGCAGTGCCAGTCGCTGCCGGTCTCGTCGTCGTTCAGACCAAACTGGCCCGACAGCTCGGCGATGCCGTTGTCGTTGCCCTTGTAGACGAAGAAGCCCTTGCCGTGGCTTTCCGACGACGGGCCGACGAGGCCGTATTTGTGCTCTTTCCACGAGTAGTGGAGCACGTTGCCCATCTTCGTTCCGGACAGCTCGCCCCAGGCGCTCTGGTCCGTGCGCTTCCACTTCGCGACCACGTTCGTGTCCTGCTCGATCATGTGCAGATACCCGAACACCGGATGGTAGTAGACGCCCGTCCACACTTCGCCGGCGGGCATATCGCCCGGCGTGATGTTGGCTGCGTTCGCCTCTTTCGCCCCGCCGCAAGCAACGACGCCCGTGAGCGCGCATGCGAGCGCGCTTGCCACCACACACGCGAACAATCTCGTTCGAATCATGGTGGCAATGTAACAGCGCACCCGGCCCTTGGATCAACTCCAAGAACCGGTAGCTCACGCGGAAGTATCAGGGCGAAGCATCGTCCGCATCCGAGGCGCCCTCTTCTTCGAGCGCTTCGCCGTGGCACTTCTTGAACTTTAGACCGCTACCGCACGGGCATAGGTCGTTGCGGCCGATTTGCGGGGCTGCACGCTGCGTCGTCTGCGGCATCGCCCGCGGCTCGGGCCTGCGGGGCGGCGGAGGCGGCGCCTCCTCTTCCTGAGCGCCCTCGATCACGTTGTCATGGCGCGCCTGGAGCGACCGCTGCTGCGCCGCGTGGCGCGCCGCGTCCTCGCGCTCGATACGCGCGACGTCGGTCTCGCGCTGCACCTTCACTTGGAACAGCTTCGTGGACGTGTTGCTCGACACCGTCGCCATCATGCTGACGAAGATGTCGTACCCCTCTTTTTTGTACTCCTGCTTCGGATCGCGCTGGCCGTAGCCGCGCAGACCGATGCCGTCGCGCAGGTGCTCCATGTTCGTGAGGTGCTCGACCCACGCGCGGTCGATCTCTTCCAAGTAGAAGTGACGGAAGACGCGGAGAATCAGCTCCGTCCCCATCTCCTTCTCTTTAGCTTCGACGAGCGCTTCGGCCTGGCCGTAAAGCTTTTCGGCGAGCTCTTCGAGATCCGTAATCCCCTCGAAGTCGACCGGCTTCGCTTCGAAGTGCTCGAGGAAGCCGCTCCGAACGCCCTTCCAGTCCCAGTCTTCCGGCGGCACGTTGCGCGGGCAGGACTCTTCGACCACCGCGCCAATGATGCCGTCGACCAAGTCCAGAAGGCGCTCGCGCTGCTCGGTGAGGCTCATGGGAACCTCTTTGAGGAGTCGCTCGTAGATCTGCTTCGGCTTCTTCTGCTCGTTCTCTTTCGTGTCGAAGCGGTAGCCGTAAAATTGATAAACGTCGCTAACGAGCCCGTCGAGATTGGCAATCTCGATGAGGTCGTCGACCTTCTCAATCGGCTTTGCGTCTTCGCCTGCGCGCGGCGCCGAGCGGCCATGGTGAAGCACCATGTCGCGAATGTTGTCCTTCACCTCGGCTTCGAGGCGCGGCAGCGTCCTAATCTCGCGCTGCTTGCCCACCGGCTTCCCCTCGTCGTCGAGGCGCTCGGGCATGTAGCGACCGAGAAGCAGCTGCTGACGGATCGTATAGACCGTCTTCCGCTGCTCGCTCATCACGTCGTCGTATTCGAGCAGGTTCTTTCGAGCGTCGAAGTTCCGCGCTTCGACTTTGCCCTGCGCGTCGCCAATCGATTTCGTCACCCACGGGTGCTCGATGGGCTCGTCGTCGGGCATGCCCATGCGCTCCATGAGCGCCTTCACCTTGTCGCCGGCGAAGATGCGCATCAGGTCGTCTTCGAGCGACAGAAAGAAGTGCGTCGACCCCGGATCGCCCTGGCGACCCGCGCGACCGCGAAGCTGGTTGTCGATGCGGCGCGACTCGTGGCGCTCGGTGCCGACGATGTGAAGACCGCCCGCCGCGCGAACCTCGTCGCCCTCTTTTTTGCAGCTCTCTTCGAAGCGCGCGACCGTTTTGGCGAACTCCTCGGGCTCGGCCTCGGGCTCGCGACTCTGCTCTTTGAACTCGAGCCGCGCCAGCATGTCCGGATTGCCGCCGAGGAGAATGTCGGTGCCGCGGCCGGCCATGTTGGTCGAGACCGTGATGGCGCCTTTACGGCCTGCCTGCGCGACGACATACGCCTCGCGCTCGTGGTGCTTCGCATTGAGCACCGCGTGGGGGATGTTCTTCTTCTTCAGAATGCGCGCGATGGCGCCGCTCTTGTCGACGCTCGTCGTGCCGACGAGAACCGGCTGCCCCTTCTCGTGGCATTCGACGATCTCGCTCACGACGGCCGTGAACTTCTCCCGCTCCGTCTTGTAAACGAGGTCTTCCATGTCGACGCGCCGCATCGGCTTGTTCGTCGGCACCGAGACGACCGAGAGCTTGTACGTCGAGTGGAATTCCTCGGCCTCGGTGTCGGCCGTGCCGGTCATGCCCGAGAGCTTCTTGTAAAGGCGGAACAGGTTCTGGAAGGTGACCGTCGCCATCGTGCGGGTCTCTTCCTGAATGCGCACGGCCTCCTTCGCTTCGACGGCCTGGTGGAGGCCATCGGACCAGCGCCGGCCCGCGAGAACTCGGCCGGTGAACTCGTCGATGATGAGGACTTTACCGTCATCCGAAACGAGGTAATTCACGTCGCGCTTATACAAACTATGGGCGCGCAGGCACTGATTGAGAATATGCAACGACTCGAGATTAACCGGGTCGTACAAGTTCGATATGCCCATGAGCTTTTGGGCCATGTCGACGCCTTCGTCCGTGAGCGAAACGGAGTGCGCCTTCTCGTCGACGACGAAGTGCTCGTCCTTCTTCAGGCGCGGAACGGCCTCGTTGATCGACTTGTATTTCTGGCTCGACGGCTCGCCCTGGCCGCTGATGATGAGCGGCGTGCGCGCCTCGTCGACGAGGATGGAGTCGACCTCGTCGATGATGGCGAAGTTCAGATTGCGCTGCGCGTACTCGAGCGCGCTGAACTTCATATTGTCGCGCAGGTAGTCGAAGCCGAACTCGTTGTTCTGGCCGTAGGTGATGTCGCAGCGGTACGCGCGGCGCTTCTCGCCGTCTTGCTGCGAGTTCACAACCACGCCCGTCGACATTCCGAGGAAGCCGTACAGCCGGCCCATTAGCTCGGAGTCGCGACGCGCGAGGTAGTCGTTGACCGTGACGACGTGAACGCCTTTGCCCTCGAGCGCGTTCAAGTAACAAGCGAGGGTCGCGACGAGCGTCTTCCCTTCGCCGGTGCGCATTTCGGCGATCATCCCCTTGTGGAGGACCTGACCACCGAGCAGCTGCACGTCGAAGTGGCGCATCTTGAGGGTGCGCTTGCCCGCCTCGCGGCAGACCGCGAACGCTTCGATCAAGATGTCGTCGAGGCTCGCGCCCGCGTCGAGCTTCTCTTTGAAGTAGGCCGTCTTCGCTTGAAGCTCGGCGTCGCTCAGCACGGAGATCTTCGGCTCCATCGCGTTGATCGCGTCGACCGTCGGCCTCAGGCGCTTGATCTCGCGTTCGTGGGAGGTGCCGAGGATCTTCTTGAGGGCCCAGGTGAACATCGGAGAACTTCTACTCTTTCAGCGGCTTTGCGCCTAGGGCCGGTACCAACGAAGCAAACCACATTTAGAGCCAGCCGTTTTCTCGGTACCAACGGGCCGTGATCGCGGCGCCTTCGGGGAGGAGAACTTTGGGCGTCCAGCCGAGATCGCGGCGTGTGTCGTCCGACGCGCACACCCAGTGGGGCTGCCGAATCTCGTTCATCTTGTCGCGCGTGAGCATGACGGCCTTCTTCGTCACACGCCCGAAGAGCTCGCTTCCGATGGCCGCGGCGTAGACGACGGGCAGCGGCAAGTGCACCCGAATACGCGCCTTTTTCCCCACCGCGCGCTCAATCTCTTCGAGCATCGCGCTCAGTCGCATCGGCGTGCCGTCGTCGACGAAGTAGGTGCTCCCACTGGGAACATCGGCACTGAGAGCCTTCACGCACGCGTCGGCTGCGTCGGGTCCGTAGACGACGCTGATCGACGACTCTTTGAGGCCGATGCTCGGAAGCACGCCGCGCGCGACCGATTGGAACATCGCGAAGATCTCGACGTCGCGCGGGCCGTAGATCGCCGCGGGGCGCAGAATCGTCACGGGCAGCTGACCCTTCGCATCGAGAACGACGCGCTCGGCGGCGAGCTTCGATCGGCCGTAGTGCGTTACGGGCGCGGGGGCGCGGCTGCTCGGGACCGGCGTGCCGTCTTCTGAAGGGCCCGCGACGGTGAGGCTCGAGACGAACACGAACCGCTTGATGCCGGGGGCGTGGCGTTTCGCCGCTTCGACGAGGTTCTTCGTCCCTTGAACGTTGGTCTCGAAGAACTCTGCTTCGCTGCGCGCCTTAACGAGGCCGGCCGAGTGGATGATCGCGTCGACGCCTTTGACGGCCTCGGCGACCTTGGCTGCGTCCTCGACGCTACCTTCGGCAAACTCGATGTTCTTCAGCGTCTCGAGGAATTTGCGGTTCGAGCTTTTGCGAACGAGCGCGCGAACCGTGTGCCCTTCGGACACGAGCTGCTCTGCGATGTGGCTGCCGAGAAAGCCGCTCCCACCGGTGAGGAGGA
>JANXMC010000433.1 GCA_025354825.1 Myxococcales bacterium | reverse complement strand
TGCCATTTGCGCGCGCCGTCGTCGACAGCGCGGCGGTCGAGACCGACGCGTCGGGCGTCGCCGCCCTCGGCCGGCGGTCCACGGCGAACTACGCGGTCTCCGAGCTCGCGCCGCGCGTCGCAAGCTCGCCGCGAAATGTGGAGGGGCGTCGTTTCGGCACGGCGGGCATCGTCGTCGTCGTCGTCGTCGTCGCGTTGAGCGCGGCAACCGCGGGGACCCTCGCGTTCGTGCGAAGCGGCCACCCCCGTGCGGGGGTCGCGCCGCGGGAGCCCGCGTCCGGTGCGTCGTCGTCGCCCGAGCACGCGGTTGTGTCTACCCCCACCGTTGCCGCGACCACGCGCGGGCCCGCGCCTACGCTGCCCGCGAACGAAGCGTCCCCCTCGGCCAGCGTCGCGCCCGTCGCATCCAAGCCAGCGCCGCACCCCGACGCTCCGAACGCCGCCAACGCGTTTTCGCCGAAGGCCACGCACGCTGTGGCCAAGCCGGTTCCCACCGCCGAAGATCTCCTCGATATTCGTAAATGAGGGGGCGATGAGCGGGAACCGCGACAATCACGTCGGCACGTCGAACGCGTACACGACCGATGCGGGCGTCGCGTCGTCGTCGCTCCGCGGCATCGTGCGCGTGCAGCAGCTCGTCGTCGTCAGCGGGCCCGAGCTCGTCGCGAACGAGACTCACACGCTCCTGGCGGCGTCGACAGAGATCGGGCGCGTGTCGGGCGACGGCGCGCGAATCAAGCTCGCCGATTCGGAGGTTTCTCGCACCCACGCGAAAGTCACGCGTGGCGACGACGGCCGCTGCGCCGTCGTCGACTGCGGGAGCCGCAACGGAACGGTCGTCAACGGCGCGCGTGTCGACACCGCGACGCTCGTCGACGGCGACGTGGTCCGCATCGGCCGCTCGACCCTCGTGTTCGTCGACGTCGAGCTCGTGTCGGGCTCGCCCCTCGCGCCCGAAGCGCACGGCCTGAACGGAACGAGCCTCCGCATGCAAGCGCTTCGCGGCGACCTCGCCCTCGTCGCGCCCCGCGCGATTCCGGTCCTGGTGCTCGGCGAGAGCGGCTCCGGCAAAGAGCGCATCGCGCGTGCGCTTCACGCGCGAAGCGGTCGCACCGGCGCCTTCGTCGCGATCAACTGCGCGGCCATCCCCGAGGCGCTCGCCGAGAGCGAGCTGTTCGGCCATGCGCCAGGCGCGTTCACGGGCGCCACGGGGAGAAGCGACGGCGTCTTCGTCGCGGCCGCGGGCGGTACGCTGTTTCTCGACGAGGTCGCCGAGCTCCCCGCCTCGGTCCAGTCGAAGCTTTTGCGCACGTTGGCCACGGGCGAGGTGAAGCCCGTCGGGCGGGCCGACGCGCGAATGGTCGACGTGCGTATCGTCGCCGCGACCCATCGCGACGTGGCCGCCGAGGTGAGCGCCGCGACGTTCCGGGGCGACCTCTTCGCGCGCCTGTCGGCATGGGTTCTCCACGCACCGGCCCTTCGTGATCGGCGGGACGACATCCTCGGCTTCGCGCGCGCGACCCTCGCAAAACACGGCGTCGCGATGCCGGTTGCGCCGAACGCGGCCGAGGCCCTGGTTCGCTTCGCGTGGCCGTACAACGTTCGCCAGCTCGAGAACGTCGTCTACGCCGCCGCCGTGCGCGCCGAGCGCGGGGGGACGCTTCGCCCCGAGCACCTGCCCGAAGAGATCGCACGGCTCGTCGGCGGTCGCGACGAGCCTTCCGCAAAGCAGACGATGCCGCCGGTGCCGCTCGAAGTGCTCGCGCCCCGCGACCGCACGCCGACGGCCGAGCAGCTCAAGATGGTTCTCGACCATCACGAGGGAAACATGGCCCGCGTCGCCGAGTTTTTTGGAAAAGACCGAAAGCAGATCTATCGCTGGGCCGAGCGGCTCGGCGTGGCGCTGCGCCCAGCCCGGGACGACGAGTAGCGCTACGGCGCCACGTCGGCGCAGCAGCGGAAGCCGAGCGACCCGCCGCGGGAGTACGAGTATGCGCCGAACTCTTGCGAGGGCGGGGGCACGCACCCCGCCTGCTCGCCGCTCGCGATGGACGACCCTCCTTGAAGGTAGACCGGGGTCGAATCGATATTGTCGACGTGGTCGTACGTGCCGACGAAGTCGTCGAGCTCGCCGACGTTGCCGCTCATGTCGAAGATCTGGTCGAACGGCGGGCGAACGCCGTGGCACCTGGGCATCGACCCTGGCGGTACGGGCGTCTCCTTGTCGTGCCCGGTGTTGCAGACGCCCGCGTCGTCGTACTCGTCGCCGTACGGGAAGGTCGTCGAGCTCGGAAGGCCATTGATGCACGCATAGCCCCACTCGTTCCCGATGGGGCTTCTCTCTTTCGCGTGGGGGCGCCCCGCGTCGTCGTGGCTCGTGGCGATAGCTCCGCAGAGCCGCTTGCCCGCCCAGCGGCAGTAGGCCCACGCGTGGCAAAAGTGGAGGTCCGTCGCAGGGAGCGCCTTGTCCGCGGGGAGCGCGGAGCGAGGCGGATCGGACCCTTCGCCCGAGTCGGGCATGTTGAGCCGGTCGCACACGGCCGGGACGTCGAACCGTTGCAAGCCGGACTCGGCGAACGCGGTGAAGTGCCCGTTGTCGACCTCGTAGGCGTCGATGCAGTACGCACCTTTCGACGCGACGATCTTCACCATTTTGCCAAAGCCCGTCGGGCAGCCGTTGCCTGCTTCGGCGACGCTCGCATCGCCGAGCGCGCCTGCGTCGACGGGCCCGCCCGTGCTCGCGTCGCCGCTCGTCGCTGCGTCACCGCTGGCCGCCGCGTCGCCGCTCGCTGCCGCGTCGTCGTGCGTCGTCGCGTCGGAGCCTCTCGCATCCACGCCGCCCGCGTCGTCGCGCGGAGCTTCGAGCCCCGAGAAGTCGGCGCCGACGATCTGCGCGCACGCCGCGAGCGCTGCGATCGCAACCACGCCGACGAGCGCGCAGCTCGCCACGCGCGACGAACCCCTAGGGAGGTGCACCATCAGAACGTCCCCGTGAGCGTGAGCGTCGGTTGAAGGGAGCGACCGTGGCCGCGCGTTGCGTCGGCCTGCGGTGCAGAGAGAAAGAGGTACGTGCCGGTTCCAACGGCGAGCGCGCCGCCGATGAACGTCGCCGTCGCGAGGACGCTGAAGGTCGACCCCGCGCTCCCTGCCGCGAGGCCCGTGGGGTCGCACACCTTGTCGTGGCAGTGGTCGCCCACGGTCGCCTTCTTTTGAAGCACGAACGACCCAAAAATAAGGCTCGCGACCACGCTCGCGCCCCCCGCCGCCGTCACGATGTACGCCGCGGTTCGGCGCGTGCTCTCGATGGGCGCTCCCGGCGCGCGCGGCGAAGAGACCTCGGTTACCGTCGTCGCCGCCGCCGGCGTCGTCGCTGGCGTCGTCGTCGCTGTCGCTGTCGCCGTCGTCGTCGCTGTCGTCGTCGTCGTCGCCGTCGTGAGTGCAGGGTCGAGCGCGAGCTCTTCGTCGCGAGCCTCCCCTTCGGCGAGCGTGAGCCGGAGGGTGTCGGCGTTTGGCGCCGCGCCGACCACGACGACGTGCTCCCCGGGGTCCAATGCCAGCGACGTCCCGATGCTCGCAGGCCCCAGCGGTGCGCCGTCGAGCGTGACGGCGAGCCCCGATCGGCCTCCCTTTGCGACGAGGCGCAGGTGAGGCACGCGCCGTTCGAGCCGCACGGCCGCGTCGCGCGCCATGGCGAGGCGAGGGTCGCCCGCGGGCAACGCGTCGCGTACAGCTTGAAAATGGCGGTACGCCGTGGCGACGCGCCCGCGCTTCTCTTCGCATGTCGCGAGGTTCAGAAGCGTTCCGTGCGACGGATCGAGCCTCTGGCTCGCCTCGAGCTTCGGGCACGCCGTGGCGTAGTCGTTCACGCGCATCGCCGCGCGCGCATCGCGAAAGAGCGCTTCGGCCGCTTGCGCGTCCGACGTCGGCTGCGCGTACGCCACGGGCGTGCCGAGGCCCGCGGCGACCAGCATGATGGCGGCCAAAAAAGGTGCGCGCCGAAGCGAGCGACGGGTGTGGAAGGAGGTCGTCATTCGAAAGTCCCCGAAGGCGAATCGCGTCAAGGGGCCGCGGGCTCGCGCCGTCGTCGCGCGGTGTAGCGCATGATCCCCGGAGGCACCGCACGGGCGTCGAAGGTCCGGCGCCCGTGCGGCCCGTCACCCTACGTTAGGAGCAACTCGCCCTCGGCGGGCGGCAACTCCAGTCGTCTGCCGACACGTAGCAAAGGTGCCAACCCGCCTGGCAATGAGGCGTCACCACCACGGCCTTCGCCTCTGTCTTCACGCCGTTCGCCTCGACCGCCTTCGCGGCCTCCTGCGACGTCGCGCCCTCGTCGCCCGTCGTCGTCGGCTCGGTGTCGGGCGCGCCGCTGCATCCGGCAATCGCCGCCATCGCGGTCGCGGCGAACAGACTCGTAAGCGCTCTCGCTATCGTGTGTGTCATCGGTCTTCCTCTTCGAAGAGGGGGACGCGAAGTGCGCCCCCACCGAAGGCGAGCTTCAGCAACCGATGTGCCCACGAGCGAGAATGCTTCAAAAGAAGCCTTTTGCGAAGCTTCCGGGCCTCGTGTCTCGCCTTCGCGGGCGAGGGTCACGCCGTCCGCGGGCGATCGTCACGCGCATCGCGCCTCGCCGTCACGTCGCGCGCGAGGGGAACACGTTCTACGCGAGCACCTGTTTGATCGCGTGCCCTTCGTCCGTCAACGAAATGGGCCTGCCGATAGGCGAAATCACGGTCTCCCCCGGGTTCAACCCAAGCACCGTGGCCGCGGTCGCGAGAAGATCGGGCACCGTCGTTTTGTCCTTCACGACAGTGCCGCCGCTGGCGTCGGTCTCGCCGTGGACCACGCCTCCGCGGATGCCGGCGCCCGCCATGAGGGCGCTCCACGCTTGCGGGTAGTGGTCGCGCCCGTCGTTGCCGTTGATGCGCGGCGTGCGGCCGAATTCGCCCATGCACATCACCGTCGTCGTCGCGAGGAGGCCGCGGACCTCGAGGTCTTTCAAGAGGCCGGCCATGCCGCCGTCGAGCGTCTCCATGAGCTTCTTCGTGCGCGTGAAGTTGTCCTGATGCGTGTCCCACCCGTCGAGCACGACCTCGACGAAGCGCACCCCGCTCGCCACGAGGCGGCTCGCGACGAGGCAGCCGCGGCCGAAATCCGTGTCTCCAAAAGAGGCCCGCACGGCGGCCGGCTCGTCGTCGAGCTCGAACGCGTGAACCTTCGGCGAGCCCATCATGCGAAACGCTTTGCCGTAGAGCGCGCGGCGCCCTTCGACTTTAGGGTCGCCCGTCTCCAGCGCGAACCGCGCTTCGAGGCCGTCGAGCGCCTTGCGTCGTGCGTCGAACCGCGCTTCGTCGACCGCGCCGCTCCGAGCCAAATTCGGCGGCGCGTCTCCCGCCTTTTGGAGCACGAACGGCCCATTCTCGACGCCGAGGAAACCGCCGCCGAAGCTCGGCCCGCCAATCGACACGAACGCCGGAAGCCCCGCGTCGGGCGCGCCCATCTTGTGGCTCACCCAGCCGCCAAGGGACGGATGCGCGATCGTGGGGTTCGGCGCATAGCCCGTATGAACCAGGTACTGCGCGCGCTGGTGATTCCCCTCTTTCGTCGTCATCCCGCGTATCACCGCGAGCTTGTTCGCGCTCGCTGCGAGCTGCGGCAGATGCTCCGCGAAGAGGACTCCCGGGATGGCCGTCTTGATCGCCTTGTGCGACCCGCCCGTGGGCGTCCCGGGCTTCGGGTCGAACGTGTCGATGTGGCTCGGGCCGCCGTTCAACCACAAGAGGATCACGGCGCGCGACGGCCCGGTCTTCAGCGGCGTAGCGTCGGCCGCGAAGGCGCGGCGCGGATCGAGAGCCTGCGCCGCGAGCGCCGCAAAGAGCGACGACGAGGCGACCCCCAAGAGGCGACGGCGCGAAAGTGAAACGTGTTTCATTCGAAGCTCCGTGCCCTTAATGGTTGAAGAGAAACTCGCTCGAGTTCAAGAGCGCCCAAAACATGTCTTCGTAGGCGCTCCGCTGCGGATCACGCGGCCATCCGCGGCGCCCTTTTTCGGCCACGGCGCGAAGTGCGTCGCCGCCGCCGCCTTGCCGCGGCTTCGCGACCAGCGCGGCTTCGGCGGGCGACGTCGTCGCGGTCGCCGTCGCGGACAGCGCCGCATCCGCGTGGACGCGCTCGTTGACGAAGGCGAGCCCGTGCTGCATCTCGTCGGCATTCGGCGCGCGGCCGAGGGCGCGCAGGTAGAGCGCCTCGATGCGGCCGCGATCGTCTTTCGCGTGGCTCAAAATGTCGGCGAGGGCGCCGCCGGGAACCGCGCTCGTTCCCAGATCGACCAGCGTGCCGTTCACCAACGTGAGCGCCTGCGTGACCGACCCTTCGAAGTCTTTCTGATCCGTGTCCTCGTCGACGTCGAACAGAAAGCCGTACTGGCGAAAGAGCTGTGCGCGCACCTGATCGAGATTGCCGCCGCGCCCCGCACGCCGCGCGACCTCTTCGACGTTCGTCGCCGTGAAGATCGCGCTGAGGAGCTCCTCGGGGCCGAGCGGCACGAGGCGAAAGCGCGACCACGTTTTGTTCTCGGGGTCGGACTTCGTCGCGGGGGCGGGGGCGAGCGCATACGCCTCGCTCGCCGTGATCAGGCGAATGAGCGCTTTGAGATCGTAGCCGTTCGCCGAAAAATCGTGGGCGACGCTGTCGAAGAGAGCAGGCATCACAGGCTCGTTCGACGGGCGCAAATCGTCGACGGGGTCGACGAAGCCGCGCCCCAAGAAATGCCCCCACATTCGGTTCACGATGGCGCGCGCGAAGTACGGGTTCTGCTTCGACACGATCCACGCGGCGAGCGACCATCGCGCGTCTTCGCCCGTGCCCATGTCGGTGCCATCGAGGGCGCGGGGCTCCTGCGCGGCGATCGGCGCGAGCTCCGGGTCCTTCGTGAAGCGAGGCACGGCGCGCCGCACGTCGCGCACTTCGACGCGGCGGATTTGCCCCATCGTCTTTCCGACATCGAGCGGGATTGTCTGCGTGCGCGCGAAGCACGACGCGAAGCTCTGAAAGTCGGTCTGCTTCCACGCCTCGGTCTTGTGGTCGTGGCACTGCGCGCACTGAATCTGCACGCCCAAGAACTGCCGCGACGTCGTCCCCGCGAGATCTTGCGGCGCATCGCGAAAGCGAAGCAGGTAGTTCACCGCCGGGTTGATGCCGACGTCGACCGGTTCGCGATCGGCCTCGGCGTTCGCGCCCGCGCCCGCGCCCGCGCCCCACATGGCGGGCGCCTTCTGTCGCGGTCCGCCGTTGCTGTTCTGCCCCGTCGCGCTCACCAGCGCGAAGACGAGCTTGTCCCAGGGTGTGTTCGCCGCGAAGGAGGCGCGGAGCCACGAATGGAACGCGTTTCGATCGAGCACGTCGCTTCGCGTTTCGCGCCCCATCAGCTCGGCGTCCCAGTATGTCGCCCAGTGCTCCGCGTAGCGCGGGCTCGCGAGCAGCTTGTCGACGAGGGCCGCGCGCTTCGCGTCCGCAGGCCGCGTATCGGCGAGGAACGCGGCGATTTCGTCTGGGGTCGGAATGGTCCCGACGACGTCCAGGTAGACTCGTCGCATGAACCGCGCGTCGTCCACCCTCGGTGCGGGGGCGATGCCTCCCTTCGCCCACTCGGCTTCGAGCGCCGTGTCGATCGCATGCGCCGCCATGCGCGTGTTACCCGGCGAAACGCCGCTGGTCGGCGATGAAACGGGCACGCGCACGGGCGTGCTCACAGCTGCCGCGCACCCCGCGAGCGCAAGCGCGACAGGCAACGCAACGTGAAGCGCGACTGGTGACGACCATCCCATGAGCACCCTCCAAAGCACGCGCCACGCCGCGCGCTCCGGTTGGACGGACTACCCCCCTCGGATGTTCCACGCGCTCGTCGAGGTTACGTCCGATCGCGCGTGCGGACGCCCGATTGCAGCGCGCTGTCGGGCGTTTCGATCATCCGCTCGCGCTGGGTGAGAAACGCGTTGCAGCGCTGCGCGACGGCGATTCCGACGGTCGTGTGCCGCGGCATCGCGAACTCGTCCTTGATGGCGTCGAGGAGCGCGTCGTTGAGATCGGCCGCGCTCGGGAAGCGGAGGTGCTTCTCGCGAACGAGCGCGCGCTCGCAGGCGGCGACGAGCTTCGGCGGTAGGTTCGGCGTGATCTGGCGAAGATCGGGGATGTAGCCGCCGAGCACTTGGCGCGCGACCATTTGCGGAGTCGGCGCGGCGAAGAGGCGGCGCCCCGCGCAGAGCTCCCAGAGGATCACGCCGGCGGCGAAGACGTCGGATGCGGGGGTGAGGCGCTCGCCGCGAATCGCTTCGGGCGAAGAATAGCCGACGCTCGCGCCGGTCGCTTCGAGAGCAGGCGGTGCGTCGGCTCCCGAGGCGCGCGCGCAGCCGAAGTCGGAGATTTTCGAACGGCCGTCGATGCCGACGAGGATGTTCGCGGGGGAGAGATCGCCGTGCACGATGGGGAGCGTCCCGTCGTCGAAAGGGCGCGCGAGCGACTCGTTCACGGCGAGGGCGACGAGCCCTTCGAGGATGTCGGTGACGATGCGAACGGCGACCGGTGCCGACACGCGCGTCGCCACGCTCGCGCCTACGGTCTCGACGTGCTGAAGGCGCGCGAGGGACGGCCCCGCGACGTACTCCATTTCGAAGTACGGCCCGTCGTCGTCGATCTCGGCTTCTCGCGCGCGGACGATCGACGGGCTCGCGACGCGCGCGGCGAATCGCGCTTCGCGCGTGAGGGCGAAGCCGGCGTCGGCGTCGTTCGCGAAGCCGGGCTGCGGGCGCTTCAACGCGACGAGGTTGCTCGCCGCCGTGTCGAACGGATTGGGCGCGACGTTCGCGCTCGCGTTCGACGCCCCGCGCAAGCGCGCGAGGTAGACCATCGAAACGCGGCCGGCGGCGAGGGCGCCGAGCACGTCGTAGCGTCGTTCTGCACGCGCCTCTTCGAGCGGCGTCGCGCGACTCTCTCCCGTCATGGGCACCGACTTCGCAACATGTAGGCCGAGGGTGGAGAGCCTCGCAAACCGGGAAAATACGGTGCGGGCGCGATCGGCGTGTCATGGCGCACGGGGGCGTTGGGCCACCGCGCGGGGGGCTCGCCCCTCGGTCTCAGCGCCCCTGAAACGCCGGCGGGCGCCGCTGCATGAAGGCCATCATCGCCTCAGCGAGATCTTCCGATTGAAGGAACGCGCTGTTCCACAACGCGACGCTCCGAAGGCCGTCCGAGACCTGACGCGCGATGGCGTCGTTCATCACGGCCTTGACCCCTTGCACCACCAGCGCCGGGTTCTCGGCGATCTCTTTCGCCATCGCGCGCGCGCCATCGAGGAGCGCGTCTTCGTCTTTGAAGACGTCGGTCACGAGGCCGATTCGCAGGGCGCGCGCCGCGTCGATGTTTCGCCCGGTCATCGCGAGCTCGCGCGTGTTCCCTTCGCCGATGATCGCGGGGAGGCGCTGCAAGCTGCCGATGTCGGCGACCATCGCGACCTTCACCTCGCGCAGACTAAACTTGGCACTCTCCGACGCGAGGCGAATGTCGCACGCGGCAATCATGTCGAGGCCGCCGCCGATGCACCAGCCGGCCACCGCGGCGATGACCGGTTTGCGGCAGCTCGCGACGGCGTTGAAAGCGTCTTGCAGCTCTTCGATCAACGCGAGCAGCGCCGTGCGTTCGAACGCTTGCTGCGGCCCCGTGATGCGCGGCCCGAGCTCGCCGCCCATCGCCATGAGATCGAGCCCGTAGCTGAAGTTGCCGCCCGCGCCGCGCACGAGCACCACGCGCGTCGTCGCATCGGCGTGCAGCGCGCGGAAGACGCGCGGGACCTCGCGCCAGAAGTCCGGTCCCATCGCGTTCCCCTTGCCGGGGCCTTTCAACACGACCTCGGTGACGGCGCCGTGCCGCTCGATCGAAAGCGACGCGAAGGTCGCCGAGAGGAGCGTGTCGGGCGAGGACGCCGTATCCGAAGGGGTCGCGTTGGGGGTGCTCATGATGCCCCCAACATAGCGAAGAACGTGGGCTAGAGCGTATCCGGCGTCGCACCCGTGCTGCGGTACGGGCCAGACGTCGGCACGGCCTTCGGCATCGGCACGAGGCCGGCGCCTCGCGTCGCCACGAGGCTACCGAGGCCCATCAAGAGCACGCCGACGGTGACGAAGCCGCCGATCCAAGGCAGGGCGCCGAGGAAGGCGAGGAGCGCGCAACCGAGTGCAAGATGCACGTAGGCGTTCTGCGTGCGGTGGCGGAGGAGCACTTCGCCGACCATCGTGAGCACCGCGCAGACGCCGGCGTAGGCGCCGAAGACCGCGACGACGACGCCGACCGCCGCGACGGGAATGCCGACGAGCGTGATGCACAAGGCGCAGGCGATGATGAGGCCGGCGACGGTGCCGACGATGCCGAGGGCGAAGGTGCGCATCGGGCGGACGGCGGCTTCGAGCTTGAGCGCGTCCATCCGCTTCGTGGCGAGGGCCAGAAACACGCAGCCGAAGACGAAGATCATCGCCGCGACGGTGACGGCGTGCATGAACGATTTGAACAGGCGAAGCGGCGCGCTGACGTGCTCTTCGGCGTCGTCGTCGCTGTGGTCGTGATGCTCGTGCCCGAGCTTCGCCGCGATGTTCCCCGCAGTCGTGGCTGCGGCTTCTGCGACGGCGCGGGCGGCTTCCGCCTTCCCCTCGGCGCTCGCTCGGTCGCCTTCGTCGTTGCTGTCGTCGTCGTTCTCTTCCCCGTCGTCGTCGGCCTTCTGCGTGCTCGCGCCCGGCGCGTCCTTGAGCCCGACCGTCGTCTTCACCTTGCCGCCGATGATCGCTTTTTCGCCGCGGTGGACGCTGCCGCCCACGGCGCCGAGATCGCCGTCGACGCGCGCGCCGTCGTCGACCGTGAGCGAGCCGCCCACGGCCACGGCGTCGCCGTGCACGACGGCGCCTTCGTGGACGCGCGTCGAGCCGCCGATGACTGCAACGTCGCCGTTCACCGTTCCGAAGATGTCGGCCGCGCCGCCGAAGACGGTTAGGTCGTCGACCGACTCACCCTTGTCGAGCTTGAAGGTGGAACCCGCGACGACGCGATCGCCCGAAGATCCGCCGTGTTTTCCGTGCTTTCCGTGTTTGCCGTGTTTGCCGAAGTCGAGACCCGGCGGCATCGGTGGCATGGGCGGCATCGGCGCTGCGGGCGCCTCGGGAGGCGCGGCCGGAACGGGCGGCACCGGGGGCACGGCGCCCATCGCGTTCGGCACCATGAGGCCGGGTGCGCTCGGGTCGACGGCGTTCGCGTCTTTCGAGGCGGCGGCACGTGCGACGAAGATCATCGAGCCGTCGCGCTTCGCGACGAAGTCGCCGTCGTGGAGCAACAGATCCAGCACCTTGCTCGCGGGCTGATCTTTCACCGATACGTCGATGGGGTCTTCGACGTCGCTGGGGACGACGACGCTCCATCCGGCCGCGTCCGCGAGCTTCTTGATGGCGAGGCGACGGGGCGTCTTCTCGAAGTTGAGCGTGACCTTCTTGTCGCCGGTGGCCGCGGGCCATTCGCCTTCGTGGCGCACTTCGGCCGCCACGGGTGCGGTGACGGCGACGATCGCGGAGGCGGCGAGAACCGACGCCATCGTGCGGCCGCGAAGGCGCGCGAACAGCGACTGCGTGTACGGCACGGGCGAAGGCTTCTGGGGGGTGAGAGACCGCTTCATCGTCATGCTCCTCGTCCGATCATCTCAATCTCAATCTCAATCTCAGGAGCGCCCGCGAGCCGCGGAAGTCGCTTCGCCACCAAAAGCCCCACGCCTAGGAGCACCATCGCCGACACGCACGGCGCGACGAAAAGGAGCGGCCCCGCGCTCGCTCCGCCGCTCTTCAGCAGCAGGTACGAGCTCTTCGCGAGGATTGGGATCATCCTGTTGAGAAGGCTCGCCGTTTCGCTCACCCAGCCCGGCGCGGCGTAGACGGTCGGCGCGAGGCCAATGCACGCGGCGACGAGGGCGGCGGCGACCATGGCCGCGGGGAAGCGGCGAACGGCGGCGAGGGAGTCGCGCTTTTCGCGGGCCGGGGCGATCTCGGAAACCGTCGCCTGCGCGGGGACGATTCCGGTCGCGCTCGCGTTCGCGTTCGCCGTGCCGCGGGAGGCATCGCGAAGGGCGTCGCCGAGCTCGAGGGAGAACATCGCGGCGTCGCCCATGCGCTGGCAGCAGTCGGCGCAGCCGTCGACATGCAAAAGCACGTCGGCCGGGACGAGCATGCTCTGCCCATCGCCCAGCACGGTCACTCCGACCTCGCTCAGGTGCCCGCCCTCGTCGAGGAGGACGTCCCGCGGAATTAGCTCCTGCCCACTCATGGTTCCCTCTTTCGAGCGTCGCCGTCGCCGTCGCGTTTGGCCATCGCGGTCGCCATGGCCTTTCGTCCTCGCGTAACCCACGTCGCGACCGTGCCGAGGGGCACTCCGAGACGCGCCGAA
This sequence comes from Myxococcales bacterium, assembly GCA_025354825.1. Lineage (GTDB taxonomy): Bacteria > Myxococcota_A > Polyangia > Polyangiales > Polyangiaceae > JANXMC01. Next base: position 18,471 of record JANXMC010000433.1, on the reverse strand, counting down.
ATCTCCTGATACCCGAGACCCTCTACGTGAAACATCGTCAGCGCATCGCGTGTGCCGTCGGGGAGCGTGCTCATGACGGCGCGCACGGCGTCGTCGCGGCGAGCGCGCTCGAGGTTTTCGAGCGGATCGGGCGACGCGTCGGCGACGCGATCTATGGGGGACGGTGAACCGTCCTCGTCGTCGCCGCGTGCTTCGGTGTGGCGATCGCGGTGCCGCTTGCGAGCGCGGAGCGCGTCGAGCGCCACGTGCTTCGCGATGCCGATGACCCATGGGCGAACGGGCTCGCCCGCGCGCAATCGGCTGTGACCTTCGAGGGCGCGGCGGAGCGCCTCGTGCGTGCAGTCTTCGACGTCCGGGTCGTTGGGACCTTGGCCCAAGACCTTGGCGACCACCCCTCGGATCAAGGGGCGGAGCGCGGCGGTTTCCGCGCCTATGTCCGTACACGCCGCGAGAGCCGGAGGGGGCTCGCGCGCCGTGCCACCGGCCGCCTGGGAGTTCATGAGGAGCGAGAGCATCGTCCGTTTCGAGGGGTTCGTCGAAGGGGCCTTCGAAATTTCAAGAATGTTGCCGGCGCCTCGCAGAGGCCGAAGCGCGCCCCCATTTGCTGCACGTTCGCCCAGTAACACGATCACCCACCCGCGGCCTTCGCTGCGCACGGCGCGACGACGAGCATCGAGCATGGAGCGAGCAGGTAACTGCGCCACCCTCCTCGCGCTGTGTACTCTGCACAGCCATGACCCGCTCGTTCGGACTGAAGCTTGGCCTTCTCGTCGTATGCGGCCTCTTGGCCGTGGGGTGCAAACCGAAGCTCGGCGGCAAGTGCACGAAGGACGGCAAAGAGGCCTGCGCAGACAAATCGAACGCCCTCGTCTGCCACGACGGCGCGTGGGTCACGATGGCCTGCCGCGGCGCCACGGGGTGCATCGGCGCAGGCGACTCGGCGTCGTGCGACAACATGAACGCCGAGGAGAACGACGTCTGCAACCTCGACGGCGACTACGCCTGCACGATGGACAAGAAGGCGTATCTCCAGTGCGCGAAGCGCAAATGGAGCATCGCCGGCTCGTGCCGCGGCCAGAACGGCTGCGCGGTGAACACGAAGCACGTGAAGTGCGATTCGAGCGTCGCGAAGCTCGACGACCCGTGCATGAAAGACGACGAAGGCGACCATGCCTGCGCCGACGACAAGAAGACGTCCCTCGTCTGCCGCGGCGGAAAGTTCGCACTGGCCGGAAAGTGCGGCGGCCCGCGAGGCTGCAGGCTCAAGGCCGGAGACGAGGTCGACTGCGACGACTCGGCCAGCGACATCGGCGACCCCTGCGACCTCGCCGACCACTTCGCCTGCTCGAAAGACGGCCGCGCGCTGCTCGTTTGCAAGGCGGGCAAGTTCGCGAAGGACGAAGACTGTAAGAAAAAGACCTGCAAGATTCAGGGGGACAAGGTCGGCTGCCTCTGAGCGAATCTCGTGCGCGCCGTCTGGGTGCTCGTGCTCAGGGCACTTTTCACACAGGTCGTGCGGCGAAGGCGGGTGTCCTAGCGAAATTGGTCGACGCGTTGCCGAATCGCACGAATCGCTGATAGCGCTTAAGGGAGTATTCCCTATTCGCCAATCGGAGACTCCACAAATGCCAATGAGCCGCGCCTTCCCGCAGGGCATCTGCGCCCTCCTCTCCCTGAGCGTCTTCGCCTTCGGTGTCGCCGCGTGCAGCAGCTCCGATTCACCGTCGTCAACGCCGATCGATGCGGGGGCGCTAGACTCCGCGGCCGATCACGCCGTCGCGGATGCCGCGCCGACGGGTGACGGGCTCACGATCTCGAAGGCGACGGTCGCGTCGCTCGACGGCACCTACGCAATTCAAGTCTTCCGCGCCGACGTCGCAACCGGCATTGCCTACAATGGCAACTTCGACGAGAAAATCGAAATCGAAGTCGATACGACGACAGCCGGTGTCGTCAAAGTGGCGCACGTCTGGAACTACACGGGAACCGGCGCGAGCGCCGCACCCGACAAGTTCTACGGGTGCGACGGCCAGGCCGTCCCGTGCACCGGCGTCACCGTCGACGTGGCGACCAACACCATCACGCTCGCGAGCCCCACGTGGCACGAAGTCGAGTCGCCCCGATTCGATGGGTCGAAGCCGGATGTCGCCGTTGCAGGCGGCGGCTCGGTGACGGTGTCGGGAACCATCCACGCGAAGGCGCAGTAGCCTACGCCCGCGAAACCGGCGCCGCGGCGGCGGCCTCGCGCACCATCTCCTCGATGCGGCTCAGCGCCTTGTCGAGCACGTCCATCGACGGCCCAAACGAGAAGCGCACGTAGTCCTTGAAGCGCGACACGCGGCCTACGCGGCGCTTGCCGGGGTTCACGTCGAAGAACTCGCCAGGGACGACGATGACTTTGCGCTCGAGCGCCGCGCGAAAGAAAGACATGCCGTCGTTGAGCGGCGCGGGCAGGTTCGCGACGCTCCCCCAGCAGTAGAACGTGCCGTCCGGCGCGCGGTCGAAGCGCACGCCGAGCCGTTCGAGCTGCGAGAACATGCGGTCGCGTTTCGGGCGAAACGCCTGCTGAATCGCGTTCGTCTCGGCGATGACGTGGGCCTCGCTCAAGAGCGGAACGGCCGCGCGCTGAAGCGGCTTCGAGCCGCCGCCGTCCAAGAACGAGCCTGCGCTGGCGAGCGTGTCCATTACCTGCTTCGGGCCGATGGCCCACGTGACGCGCCAGCCGGGGTAGCGCCAGTTCTTCGTGAAGCCGTCGAAGAGGATCACCGGATCGCGATCGACGTCGTCGACGAAGCGCGCCGCGCTGGCGACGGGGAGCGTATTGGGGCGGCTCTTGTAAATGTAATGCGAATAGAACTCGTCGATGAGAAGCGTGCAGTCGAGCTCGCGGGCAATGGATACCCATTTTGCCATTTCGTCGCCGTCGACGAGCTTGCCGGTCGGATTGCAGGGGTTGGACAGCAAAATGGCCGAGAGGCCGCGCCCCATCACCTCGCGCCGAAGATCGTCGGCCGAGAACGAATACCCCTTATCGCCTTCGAGCAAGATCGGAATGGCGGTGAACGCTTTGAAGATGTCGAGCAGCTCTTCGTAAGCGGTGTAGTCAGGCAAGAAGTGGCCGAGGTTGATCTGCCCGAGGCTCGCCGCCGCCCGCGTGAGCGCTGCGCGTCCGCCACCCGAGACGCACACGTTCGCCGCGGTGTACTGGGACTTCATCCCTTTGCGATAGAGCTTGTTGTAGAGGGCAGCGATCGCCTCGCGCAGCTCCAAAAGGCCGCCGACGGGGGCGTACTCTTGGTCGTCGAGGGCGATGGTCACGTCGCGCACGCGCGGCGGCGCGCCGGGGAGGTCGCCCGTTTCGGGCTGCCCTTGCCCGAGGTTGCACCACTCCGGGTCGCCCATCGAAAATCCGCGCTTGGTCGCTTCGGTCGTGACGTAAATCACGCCCGTGCGCGGCACGGGGCGGAACGCGGCAATCGTGCTCTCTTCGGCCATGGGGCGAGAGATTACACCCCGGTTCGAAGCGCAGAAGCGTTAGCGCGCGATCGGCATGAACTCGGCGACGAAGGCGCGGTGGACGCCCAGCGTGGGGTCGGGCGCCGCGAGCTGGCTCTTCTTGTAGCCCGTCTGGATTTCTTGAACGGTCACGAGAGCGCCGTCGAAGGTGAAGAAGACGCGCCAGTCTTTCGACGCGAGTCGAAAGCGTGCGCCGTCGGCACGGATACGCCGGTAGGGGTGAGGCTGCGGTCCGAGCGAGAGCGTCTGCGTCACGGGCCCTGCTACGTCGACCCCGTGCGTCTCGAGGAGCCACGCGGCCTGCGTGCGCGCCGGCTCGGCCCACGAGACTTCGAACGCAGGCGCCGGGTCGGCCGGGCGCGCCGCGACGCTCGCCCCCTCTTCGTTTGGCGTCGACGCCCCCGATTCGAGCCACCCCGTGCGCGCACCGGGAATGGCATCGACGTAAGGCACATACGGCTTGATATCCAAAATAGGGGTGCCGTCGAGAATATCCAAATCACGAATACGGAGCGTGAGACCCGACACGCCATCGAGCCGCACGACGCTCAGCCCAATGGGATTCGGCCGGTGGGGCGACCGCGTCGAGAAGACGCCGCGTCGCTTCCCGGAGCTGCGCGGCGGGAGAACCTTTGGCCGCCACCCTTCGTTCAGGTGGAACACGAAGACGACCCAGAGGTACTCCCACCCTTCCAGGTCCTCCACGGCGTGCTCGAAGCCGCGCCCGGCGAAGAGCTCGATCGTCCCTTCGACCCCCAGCGCGGCCGCCGGTTGACGCGGTGCGCTCACTTTTTCTTTGAAGGGCGAACGGACGACCCCGATGGCTTCGAACGAGAAAGATGTCGGTGAAACGTCGCCGAAACGCTTTTCCCCGTAGGAAGGCATGGCGCGACCTTACCGCAGGAGCGCGTTGTCGAAGTGCCAAGCGGACGGTTAGCATCCTGGAATTCACGTATGAGATTCGACGCGTACGACACCGGGGGATTCTTCGACGAAATGTTCGACGCGGAGGGGAAGCCGCGCCCAGGCTACGCCTTACTCGCGCGCAAGCTCGCCGAGCAGAGCGTCGAAGAGTTGGCGCGTCGCCAGGCCGCCGCCGAGAGCGCGCTGATGAACATCGGCGCCACCTTCAACGTGTACGGCCACGAGGCTGGCACCGAGAAGATCATGCCGTTCGACATCGTGCCCCGCATCGTCCCGGCCGATGAATGGGCCAAGGCGGAGAAGGGGCTGAAGCAGCGAATCACTGCGCTGAACCTCTTCGTCAACGACATCTACAACGACCAAAAAATTCTGAAGGACGGCGTCGTTCCGGCCGACATCGTCCTCTCGGCTGCGAGCTTTCTCAAGCCGTGCATTGGCCTCAAGCCCCCGAAAGGCATTTGGACCCACGTCGTGGGGACCGATCTGGTGCGCGATCGCGACGGCCTCTTCTACGTGCTCGAAGACAACCTGCGCACGCCGTCGGGCGTGTCGTACGTGCTCGAGAATCGCCAGGTGATGAAGCGGACGTTCCCGCAGGTCTTCGAGGCCTCGCGCGTGCACCCGGTCGACATTTACCCGAGCCGCCTTCTCGAGATGCTTCAGCACGTACGCACGGGGTCGGGCACCGGCCAGCCGAACGTCGTCGTCCTCACGCCCGGGCCGTTCAACTCGGCGTACTTCGAGCATTCATTCCTCGCGCAGCAAATGGGCATCGAGCTCGTCGAAGGGCGCGACCTCGTCGTGCGCGACGGCTACGTGCATATGCGAACGACGCGCGGCTTTCAGCGCGTCGACGTGATTTACCGCCGCATCGACGACTCGTTTCTCGACCCCGAGACGTTTCGGCCCGATTCGATGCTCGGCGTTCCCGGCCTCATGGACGTCTACCGCGCAGGCCGCGTGACGCTCGCCAACGCGCCGGGCACGGGCGTGGCCGACGACAAGGTCATCTATGCGTACGTGCCGAAGATGGTTAAATACTATCTCGGCGAAGACGCGATATTGCCCAATGTCCCCACGTTCGTCTGCTTCGACGACAAAGAGCGCGCGCACGTACTTGCCAATCTCGACAAGATGGTCGTCAAAGCCGCCAACGAATCGGGCGGCTACGGCATGCTCATGGGGCCCCAGGCAAGCCAGGCCGAGCGCGACGCCTTCGGCGATCTCATTCGCAAGAACCCGCGGAACTACATCGCGCAGCCGCTGCTCGGTTTGTCACGGGTGCCGACGATCATCGACGGCGCCTTGGAAGGGCGCCACGTCGACCTGCGGCCGTACATTCTTTACGGCGAAGACATCTTCGTACTGCCCGGAGGCCTCACGCGCGTTGCCCTGAAGAAAGGGTCGTTCGTGGTGAACTCATCGCAAGGCGGCGGAAGCAAAGACACTTGGGTTTTGAGAGGATGAGCGCATCATGTTGAGCCGGGTCGCCGAGGCCATCTACTGGATGAACCGCTACATGGAGCGGGCAGAAAACGTCGCCCGCTTCGTCGACGTCAACTTGAATCTGATGCTCGATCTGCCCGAAGGTTTCGGCGAGCAGTGGTCGCCCCTCGTCGCGACCACGGGCGACACGGACGCTTTCCGCGGGCGCTACGGCGAGGCGACGAAAGAGTCGGTCCTCAAGTTTCTCACCTTCGACAAAGAGTCACCCAACTCCATTCTGTCATGCCTAAGAATGGCGCGCGAGAATGCCCGAAGCATTCGCGAGATCATCTCGTCGGAAATGTGGGAGCAGATCAACAAGTCCTATCTCATGGTGAAAGAGCACGCCGCTCGCGCCAAGTCGATGGACACTCCCCACGACTTCTTCACCGCGGTAAAGCAGGCCTCCCACCTGTTCGTAGGCATTAGCTACCTCACGATGAGCCACAACGAAGCGTGGCACTTCGGCCGCCTAGGCCGCCTCCTCGAACGCGCCGACAAGACGTCGCGCATCGTCGACGTGAAGTACTACATTTTGCTGCCCGACCCTGCCGAAGTGGGCTCGACCTACGACGACATCCAGTGGTCGGCGCTCCTCAAGTCCGCCAGCGCCCTCGAGATGTACCGAAAGCGGCACGGCCGAATCTCGCCGCCGAAAGTCGTCGACTACCTGCTGCTCGACCGCAAATTCCCCCGCGCCGCGCGCTACTGCCTAAGCAAAGCCCAGAGGTCGCTTCACGCGATCACCGGCACCCCCATCGGCCAAGCCGAAACGGCCGCGGAGCGCCAAGTAGGTTTGCTGTATGCCCAATTCGAATACGCCGACACGCGCGAAATCATCAAATCAGGGCTGCACGAATACTTGGACGACTTCCAAGTAAAACTAAACAACGCAAGCGAAGCAATCCACGAAACCTTCTTCGCCCTACGCCCGCTCGAAGAGAGCGCCCCCGAATCAATGGCCTTCAGCCAAAGCCAATCCCAGTCACAGGGCGGCCAAAGCCAACGACAGAGCCGAGGACGTTAGAAGCGCCAGAGACGAGACTTAACAAGGAGGCGGGGAGGCAAGGAGGTCGGTGAAGCCGGCACTTCGACAAACGCCGTCTATCCCACGCCCCCAATACCCAAATAAAAAGAATAGGTATTTGGGGTTCCGAACCCGAGGAAGGGCCCTCCTTGCCTCCCCGCCTCACCGTTTGATTGCCTCTTACTCGGCTGCCTGCTCGACGGTTTTCATCCACATGGCGGTTTGGTCCGACGTGTAAACGAGAGCGTCGCCTTGGGTGAAACGGAAGGCGTAGCGGGCGAGCGCGCTTTTGCTGCCCACGCGTACTTCTGTCGCTTTGCACTCGAGGAGCAGGGGTTCGCCCGGTTTGGCGAGGGCGTGGAAGCGCGCGGCGCGGATGCGGGCGCCGTAGCCTATCCAGCCGTCCGCGTGGCGCAGATCGAGGACGTAGTACGCGTGGGCGAAGGCGACGATCCCGGTCATGTGGACCATGAGCCCGCCCGAGACGTGGCGCGGGTGGTGAACCGGATGGGCCCTCTGCTCGCGCGTGATCGGCAGCTCGTCGTGGGTCGGCATGCGCGCGACGACGAGTTGGTCCGCGCGATCGACGCGGACGATTTCGTCGAGGAGCATGCCTCCCGGTGCGTACGGGCAGTCGGCGATGAAGTTCGGGTCGAGGGCCATTCGTGTCTCGTTCTTCGATAAGAGGCGCGTTCGCTACGTCGGGAGATCAGTGCTCGCCGTCGTCTTCGTCGTCCCCTTCGTCGCCGTCTTCTTCATCGCCGTCGCCGTGGTCGTGGTCGTCGAGCCCTTCGGTGTGCGAGAGCGCGTGGAGCTTTGCGCCGAAGTCTTCGAGCACGCCGCGGAGGTGCGGCACGCCGGCGCCGATGCGCTCGACGAGCTCGGTGACGAGCTCCGTCGCCGTGGTCAGCGGGATCGAGATGCGCGCGACCGGCTCGGCGCGGTGCACGACGGTGTCGCCGTTGCGCGTCGCTTCGCTACCGAGGGTTTCCCCTTCGAAAATGCGGCTCACCTTTGCGGGGTGCATGTAGAAAAAGTCGAGCGAGAACACGTCGCCGTCGCCGTGCACGTTGACGAAGTTCGCCGTCGTGGGCGCGCGGTCCTCGGTCTCCGGGGGCGCGATGAGGTCGAGGTATGCGGGGGCGTCTGCGTTGCCAGGGAGGTTTGCGTCGGGGGGTGTAGTCATTTGGCGCGCAGCATAGCCGCGTTGGGCGGCCGGTCGAGGGCGGCGGCTTGGTGCAGCACGCCTCGCGATTACACATCTTCGCGAGCAACTGCCCACATAAGAGCAGATTGGATATCGCCGGGCCTTACTCGACTAGACGCGTAAAGAGGCGAACGCGTTTACGGAATAGTGGCGTTTGCCTCTCCGTTGCGCGATTGTTCCCGTCTGCCTCTTGTACGAAATCGCACTCGCGTCGGGGCTCGGGCCTTTACGCGAGGCGGGTGCATCGCATGTTCTTGGATAGAAGTCCGGGCATAGACACAAACTCAACCGGCGACGTCACCCCCGCCCGGGATAGCACCACGACGTCCTGGAGAATCCCGTCGGCCTCGTGAAGAAACAAGCCCTCCGCGCGACCAGCGCTTCAATCCCCGTTCCGGAAGCTCCGCGTTCGACGACTCGTCCGCGGCGCGAAGGTCCGTCCTTGCGTCGCACCACGGGTCGCGCGACCAGCGGTGCGGTTGGCCCTTCCACGGGCGCGCTGCGCGTGGGCCCAGCCGCGGGCCTATCGCAGCAAGAGGCGAACGATTCGGCGCAGGTCTACTTCCGCAGCATGGCCCGCGTGCCGCTGCTCACGGCCGAGGGCGAAGTCGCCATCGCGCGCCGTATCGAAGAGGCCGAGCTCCAAATCGTCGACGCTCTACTCGGCTCGCCCGTCGCGGCAGACGAGCTCGCCGTGGTCGGTGCCGAGCTGTCGGCCGGCAAGATGCGTATGCGCGACGTCGTGCGCAACGCGGAAGACGAAGAGGACGCAGAAGAGTCGAGCGCGCAGGTTGCGCAGGTCGTGCTCCTTCTCGAAACGGCGCAGAAGTTCGCGAACAAAATCGAGCCGCCGCCGAAGAAGCGCGCCCGCGTCCTCACCCCGGCCGAGCGCCGCGCGAAGCGAAAGCAGCAGCGGACGGATCTTCTCACGTCGCTCTCCCTGCTTCGTGTGCAGCCGAAGATTTTCGATCGGGTCGATCGCAAGCTCCGCGCGGCCTCGGCCGCTTCCGACGCGGATCGCGCGGCCATCGCGAAGACGCTCGCGAGCATCGCGTCCGCTCGTCGCGCGGCCGATCACGCGAAAGGGCAGCTCGTCGAAGCGAACCTCCGCCTCGTCGTCTCCTTCGCCAACCGCCTCAAAAACCACGGCCTGCATGTTCTCGACCTCATTCAAGAGGGGAACATCGGCCTCATGCGCGCCGTCGACAAGTTCGACTACAAGCGCGGCTACAAGTTCAGCACCTACGCGAGCTGGTGGGTGAAGCAGTCGATCTCGCGCGCCATCAGCGACCAGGCGCGCACCATCCGCGTTCCGGTCCACATGCTTGAGAGCCTTCAAAAGCTCACCCGGTCGAGCCGCTCGTTCGTTCACGAATACGGCCGCGACCCCACGCCGGAGGAGATCGCCGATCTCACCGGTCTCCCCATCGACAAGGTTCACACCCTTCAGCGCATGACGCGCGAGCCCGTGAGCTTGCACGCGCCGATCGGCAGCGAGGACAACGCGAGCATCGGCGATTTCATCCCGGACAAGCGCGCCATCCCCGCCGACGACGCCTACGGCGACGCTCGGTGTGGCGAGCAGACGCGCGAGCTTCTCAACACGCTCAGCGAGCGCGAAGCGAAGATCATCCGCCTGCGCTTCGGCATCGACGAAGACCGCGACCACACCCTCGAAGAGGTCGGCGAGCGCCTCTCGCTCACGCGCGAGCGCATCCGCCAAATCGAGAAGGTCGCGCTTCGTAAGCTCAAGATCCCGTCCCACCACCGTCGCCTCAAGACGTACCTGGACGGCTGATCGGCATTACAAATGCCCACGATCGAACCACGCCGAACGTTGAGCTAATTGCCAATCAGTCGCTTGGCCTGTTGTTCTCGGCAATCGCGCTCGTGTACATTTGGTGAATGTCCAAGGGCGGGTCGAACCAGGGCGTGGCCGATGACGAGAACGGCGACAAGAGCGACGACCGGCGCCTCGGCGTAAGGCACTTCGCCTGCTTTCCGGTGCACATCGACGACGGCGTGACCCGCAAGCGCACCGCCGTCATTCGCGACTTGAGCGTGACGGGGACGCTGCTCCTCACGCGCGCCGTGCTGCAGGTGGGCGATAGCGTCAGCTTGAGCCTGTACATATCGCCCGACACCGATCACCCGGTTTTGGCGACGGGGCGCATCGTGCGCTTCGAAAACCGCGGCCGCGACTTTACGAGCATCTGGCCCAACAGCCTCGCGGTGCAGTTCGACGAACCGCTCGCCGAGCACGAGGCCGCCATCAAGGCGGTCGCCGAGCACCAAGCGGCCATGGGCCTTCGCCCCGTCGAGTAGCCTTTCCCGCGGGGGATCGTGATAGAGAGCGCCCATGCTCTCCATCGATCTCACGGGTCGCCGCGCGTTCGTCGCCGGCGTGGCGGATGACGGCGGGTTCGGATTCGCCATCGCAAAAGCGCTCCGCGAAGCGGGCGCGAGCGTATGCGTCGGAACGTGGCCGCCCGCCTTGGGTATTTTCCAAACGCTGCTGCGCCGCGGCAAAATGGACGCGGGCCGCAAGCTCTCGGACGGCTCGCTCCTGGAGTTCGAAAAGATCTACGCCCTCGACGCGGCCTACGACGTTCTCACCGACGCCCCGGACGACGTGCGAACGAGCAAGCGCTACGCAGAGCTCGGCGACTTCTCGATCGCCGGATGCGTCGAGAAGATGAAAGCCGACTTCGGCGACAAGCCCCTCGATATCCTCGTTCATTCGCTCGCCAACGGCGCCGAGGTGAAAAAAGATCTCATCGACACGAGCCGCGCCGGCTACCTCCAAGCCGTCGGCGTAAGTGCCTATTCCCTCGTCTCGATGGTGTCGAAGTTCGGCCCCGTCATGCGCCCGGGCGGCTCGGTGCTCTCTCTCTCCTATATGGCCGGCGAGCGGGTGATCCCTGGCTACGGCGGGGGCATGTCGTCGGCGAAAGCCGCTCTCGAAAGCGACACGCGCGTCCTCGCCTTCGAAGCGGGGCGGCGACACGGGATTCGCGTAAACACGATATCGGCCGGCCCCCTCGCATCGCGCGCCGCGAGCGCTATCGGCATCATTGAACAAATGGTGGCGTATTGCGCAGAGAACTCGCCGATCCCCGAGGGGATTACCGCCGAGGAAGTCGGCAGTACCGCGGCGTTCCTCGCAAGCTCACTTGCCAGTGGAATCACGGGGACGACCATCTACGTCGACAAAGGGTACCACTCGATGGGCAAGGGGCTCGGTGGGCCTACGGGCGCGGGGAAAGCTGCAGAAAGCGCGTAGCGTCCCTGAGCCCAGAGAAAGAAAGGTGGGAAGGTGGGAAGGGGAGAGGAAGGGGGAGATTTATTTGGGGGTTGTGAGTCTCCCCCGATTCGGTTGCTCGCGATTGGGACGTAGTCGCCAATCTGGGGTAGCGAGAAACGAATCCAACTCTCGCTTCTTCTTACCTTCCCCCCTTCCCCCCTTTCTTTCTCTGGGCTCTCCTCCGCGCTAGGCTCGTGGGCCAATGAGTGCTGCGACCGCCCTTCGTTATACGGATTATCGGAGTGACCCTTCGTCGTGGGGGGCTTGGGCTTCTTCGCTTGGCATATCGCGGGAGGCGATTGAGGTTTATGCGACGGGCGACGTGCTCGACTTGCACGTCGATACGTTCATTTGGGATCGCATTCTTCGCTACGACGTGACCAAGCGGCATGGGCATGGGGCGCTGCGGGCTCGGTTTTATAGTCATGTCGACTTTCCTCGCGTGCGGGAGGCGGGAATTACCGGGGCGACCTGGGTGATTACGACGAACCCGACGCGGCTTGGGTCGGGCGATAGGGCTCGCGTTTTCTCGGACAACATTGCGCGGCTGCGGGCGCTTTTTGCCAGCGCTCCGAACGACTTCGAAGTCGTGCGGACGGTGGCCGAATACCGGAATGCGCGCAAGGCGGGGAAGCATGGGGCGTTTCTTGGGATCCAAGGGGGGAATGCTCTTGATCGAGATTTGGACGCCCTCGAGCTGATTCCCGATCGGTACATTCTTCGGATTACGCTCGTGCACCTTTCGAACTCGGCGCTCGGGTCGACGAGCGCGCCGAGCTTCCCCACGCGCGACGAGGGGCTTACGGCGTTTGGGCGCGATTATGTGAAGCGGCTGAACGAGAAGAAGATCTTCGTCGATCTCGCGCACATCAGCCGGCGTGGTTTTTGGGATGCCGTCGGCGTGCACGACAAGTCGCAGCCGCTTTTGGTGACGCATACGGGCGTTTCGGGCGTCTATCCGAGCTGGCGTAACCTCGACGACGATCAGCTTCGCGCCGTGGCCGATACGGGCGGTACCATCGGCGTCATGTTCCATGGCGACTTTCTCGGGCCGAACCGTTGGCGCTGGAAGAGCGACGCGATCGTCGACCACCTCGAGCACATCGTGAAGACGGTTGGCGAGGACCACGCGTCGATCGGAAGTGACTGGGACGGGGCGATCATCACACCGCGCGACATGCCGACCTGCCTCGAGCTGCCCATCCTCGCGCAGAAGATGCTCGATCGCGGCTGGAGCGCGTCACGCGTGCAGAAGATTCTCGGAGGCAATTTCCTCCGCGTGGTCGAGGCGCTCCGGGGCTAACCTCGGGGCCGTGCGGCCTTCTTCCTCTTTTCTAGGCGTCATCGTTCTCTCCCTCGCCTTTGCGGGCGTCGGTTGCCCCTGCGTGCGCGGCGCCGTCAACGGCAGCCCGGCTCTCAGGTGGTGGCTCTTTTCAAACTTCGGGGCGTCGCGGATTTGCCCCGAAGTGATGAAACGGGGAGTGCCCATCAAATTGCCGAGTATGGGGAGCACGTCGAGCATCGGGCGCTTTTTCCCGCAGCAGTGCCAGGTGAACGTCGACGACGCGAACCAGGCGATCGTCATGACCGCAGGCGGCACGGGGTACGCCTTTTTGCCAATCGCGCGTCGCGTCGGCTTTTATGCCGGGCTGTCGGTCGAATACAAACCCGACTTCCGCATGGAAGAAGACTCGATGTACGTCTGGGGCCGTTTTAGCCGGCTCATGGCCGCGCCCGATCTGCGCCTCTTGGGCGTGGAGAGCTCGATGGTCAGCCTCGCCACGCAGACGCCCCTCGGCAACGTCGCGACCGTGATCGGCCAGGGGATTCTCACGAGCGAGATCGGCCGCGGCTTCACAGTCGTCCGGCAAGACGACGGCGACGACTTCACCCTTGGCATTCTCAACCCGCCGGAAAAACCGAAGCGGCAGTTCGCATCGGGCTCGGACCGCACGATGCTCGCGACGGACGTCACCGAAGTGCACGCGGCGTCACGCGATTATCTCGGCCCCTTCGAGGTCGCGAAGAGCAGCGCCGCGATGTATTTCAAATACCGACTCGCGGGCGCGCCGATTGTTTACAGCGTCGTCACCAAAGCCGTTGGCGATCAGTGGCGGCAGCCCTACGAAGCCGCGCAGCCGATCGGCGCGCCGCCTGGCCCCACGCTCGCCTCGGGCACCCTCATGGTCGGCGACGGCACGCAGACGATTCCGGTGAATCCCGGCATGTACTACATCGTTGTCGAGAACCGCGCCGTCGCGCCCGCGGCGCCCTTCGGCGTTGCGCTGCCGCTCGGCGAGGCGATTGCCTACGTCTCCTATTCCGTCGAGCTCGGCGACCGCCCGTGACGCATCGCCGCCAAGAGCGGCCCAAACGTGCGGCCGGCATGCGGGGTGGATCACTCATCCGCGCGTGATCTCCGCCGACCGATCCACGACAAGCGGGGTGCCCACCCCCTAGGCGCCCTCTCAATCGTACCATTGGCTCTCTTTTCCGTGCGTGCGCGAATTGGGAATGCGTGTGGCCCTTGGTCCGCGCCTTGCTGAAGGAGCGGGCATGCAGCCGCGCCCGACCTTCCTCTCGATCATCATCAACGACCCGCTTTTGCAGCTCAAAGCGACCCCCGCCGTCTCGGCGCGTCGCGCGCAAATGACGAAGGTCGTGAAGGTCGTCTTGGGTGTCGTCGCGATGGTCGGCGTGACCGCCCTCTTCCGCGTGACCTTTGCGAGCGCGGCCGAAGAGCCGACGCGGTCGGCCGTCGAGTCGACCTGGGACGCCGACCGCGTCGTGCGCGGCTTCGAGACGATCACCGCCAAAGCGCCGCCGCGCCGCGAAGCCGTGAAACCGAGCCCCGGCCTCCGTGGAACGAAGGCCTCGACCTCTTTTCCGCGCGGGAAGCGCTGATTCGCTCGCAGCGGAGAGACGAATCCGTAACTCATCTCTGAGTTGACACACCGGCCGTTCGGCGCCTAACTCGCCACGACGCTCCTCGCCGCCGTGGCGAGCATGCGATCGCCCGGGGTGCGCCATGCAACGAACGCGGACGGCGACTGTCGTGGTCGCGCTTCTCCTCACGCCATTTGGGTTGGTAGGCACGGCGGGCGATGCCCTTGCCCTCACCCAACCAGGCGGCGCGACGATCCCAACGCCGCCGGGCTGCAATTCGGGAGCACCCACGGGCCTGGCCGCGGCCTTCGCCTGCGTGTGTGATGCTCCCGGCGTCTGCAACATCGGCGCGGCGTGTACGAGCCCCACGTCGTGCGACGACGGTAAGCACGCGATTTGTGAGACGACGCTCGCCCACGCGTACAACGACAACACGTGCATCCCGTCCAAGCTCGCCGGTTTGGATCCGATTGCCGAAGCGCGCACGACGCCCGAGACCTTTCGCCCGACGTGCGCGCTGACGTTCACGGTCGTCACGCGCGGCACCGCGCTCTTCCGCGACGGCTTCGGTTGGTACAACGTCACGAGCAACGGCCAGAAGCCCGACGCGAGCGATCTCCACGGGATGATCGGCTGCAACGACGCGGCGGGGAAGTCCGTCGTCCTCGACATTCAAGCCGACCCTGCGTACCGCGGCGGCGAAGTCGGGTTCTTTTTGGTGACGCCCGAATCACTGAGCCAAAAGAGCCAATGCGCAGGCGGCGACTGCTGCGCCACGCTTGCCCGCGCGGCAACAGGCCAGGGGCAGATTTACTATTCGGAACGGAAGTACAACCCCGACCAGGCGAGCGCCAACGCGCTCATTCACCTGCTTGTGTTCGATAGCAAAATCACCCCGCGAAAGTTCTACTTCGCGTGGGAAGACATTTACGGCGCGAGCAACAACGATTTTACGGACTTGGTCACGAGCGTCGACGGCGTCGAATGCTCGGGAGGCGGCGTCGCCTGCGCCACCGGGAAAAAGGGGCGCTGCAGTGTAGGCGTGAAAACCTGCGCAAGCGGCGCCCTCGGCTGCACCCCGGTTTTCCAAGGCGAGCCCGAAGTCTGCGACGGCGTCGACAACGACTGCAACGGCAACGTCGACGACGGCGCAACGTGTGCCGCGGCGGACGCGATTTGCCAAAACGGAGAGTGCGTCCACAAATGCGGAGGCAACGAGTTTCCGTGCAAAATACCGGGGACGGCGTGCGACCAAGCCACGGGATTCTGCGTCGACCCCACGTGCATCGGCGTGACCTGTGGGGCCGACCAAATTTGCCATAAAGGGAAATGCGGAGCCCCCTGCGAAGGCGTCGTATGCCCCAAAGGCCAAACGTGCACGGGCGCCGCATGCGTCGACCTATGCAGCACGAAAACGTGCCCCAGCGGCCAAGCGTGCAAAGACGGTATCTGCTTCGCAGGCTGCGCCCAATGCGGAGGCCTAGCCTGCACCACCCCCGAAACCTGCAATACGGCGACGGGCACCTGTTCCGACACGAGCTGCACCACCAGTTGCCCGGGGGGCACACGGTGTGAGGCCGGGCAGTGCAAAAACGCGTGCGACGGCGTCACATGCCCCAACGGTACCACCTGTGAAAAAGGGCAATGCGGATCGGCCACGACGACCTCCACGGGGGCCGACGGAGGGTTGGTAGATCCGGGCAGCGGAACGGCGCAGGGATCAGATGCGGGTTTGGAAGCGGGCGCGGACGACGGGAACGCCTATGGCAACGACCGCACGGGTGGATGCAGCTGCCGCAACGCCGTCGGGCACGGGAACCGCGGTTGGGCAGCCGCGGTGCTGATGGGGATGGGTATCGGATTCGCGGCTAAGCGGAGGAGGAGTGGGCGGAGATGAGAGGAAGAGCCCAGAGAAAGAAAGGGGGGAAGGTGGGAAGGGGAGAGGAAGGGGGAGAATTTTGGGAGCAGGGTTTTACTGGGGAGTGATGGTGCGATCGGGGAGCGGGCGCAGAGATGGATTTGAGAGGCGGCGTACACCTTCTTTTAGCCGAAGCACGTTGAAGTTGATGAGGAGGCCATTGGGAAGACCCGCGAGCCGTAAGTAGCTCTTGAGTTGGGCTTCGTGGATGGGAAGCAACGCATCCACCGATTTGACCTCCACGATCAACTGGTTGGCGACTGTGAGGTCGCTGCGATACGCAAAGCCGACACTCACGCCCTTGTACGTCACAGGCAGGGCCTGCTGCCGCGAAAACTCCACGCAACGTAGCTCAAGCTCACGCGCGAGGCACCGCTCATAAATTGATTCGAGCAGTCCCGGGCCAAGTTGGCGATGCACCTCAATGCAAGCCGCAATGATCTCACCCGAACGATCCTGATACTCCGGCGCCTCAACCATCGCCTCTCATTCGGCAGCCCCGCCGGCGAGTTGCGCGCCCAAAGCCCAAAAACCGCTCTCCCCCTTCCTCTCGCCTTCCCCCCTTCCCACCTTTCTTTCTCTGGGCTCCCCTCTCCTCACTTCACCCGATCGACGGCCTCCCCGGGGTTGGGGTATCGTGGCGGGATGTTCGAGACGGCCGAGTTGGGGCATAGCGTCGATAAAGAGACGTTCAATACCGAAGTACCGAAGCTCCGCGAGGCTCTCCTCAATGCGCAGTTCGATCTCCTCGAGGCCAAACGTTTCCCAGTGGTCATTCTCATTGGTGGCGTCGACGGTGCCGGTAAGGGCGAGACGGTCAACGTTCTCAACGA
Source organism: Myxococcales bacterium (assembly GCA_025354825.1). Taxonomy (GTDB): domain Bacteria; phylum Myxococcota_A; class Polyangia; order Polyangiales; family Polyangiaceae; genus JANXMC01. The sequence continues at coordinate 1,371 of JANXMC010000433.1, read as the reverse complement.
GTGGATGGACCCGCGCCATATCGTGACGCACGCGTTTGCCGAGCCTTCGGATGAGGAGCGGGAGCGGCCTCCGATGTGGCGCTTTTGGCGGGCGCTCCCTCCCAAGGGGAAAATTGGGATTCTGTTTGGATCTTGGTACAGCGCGCCGGTCGTCGAGCGTGTGAATGGGCAGATGAAGAAGGGCGAGCTCGATCACGTTCTCGAGCGTATTGGGCACTTCGAGCGGATGCTCACCGACGACGGCGCTCTGCTGCTGAAATTCTGGTTTCATCTGTCGAAGAAGGCGCAAAAGAAGCGCCTTTCGGATCTTGAGGACGACGACCTCACCCGCTACCGGGTGACGAAACGGGATTGGAAGCGGTTCGAGCAGTACGACGAATTCCGTTCGGTGGCCGAGAAGGTGCTCCGCGAGACGAGCACCGGCTCGGCGCCTTGGAGCATCGTCGAAGGTGTGGACGAGCGGTACCGCAGCCTCACAGTCGGCAAAGCGATTCTCGATGCGCTCACCGCACGGCTCGCCGAGACGGCGCCTGTGGAAGAGAAGCGCACCAAAGCGCCCAAGAAGACCGACCGCGCGTCGAAGGCGCCAGAGCAGCCGGCGTTTGGGAAGAAAGACATCTTGGGAGAGCTCGATCTTTCCAAATCGATCGATAAGGACTCGTACGAAAAGAAGCTCGAACGGTGCCAGCGCGACCTCAATTTGTTGTCGCGCGACGACCGCTTCAAGAACCACGCGGTGGTGCTGGCCTACGAAGGCTCCGACGCGGCGGGCAAGGGTGGGAACATTCGGCGCGTGACGGCGGCGCTCGATGCGCGCCGGTACGAGGTGCACCCCGTGGCGGCGCCTACGGAAGACGAGCGGGCGCAGCCGTATTTGTGGCGTTTTTGGCGCGATGTTCCGCGGCTTGGGCAGTTCTCGATTTTCGATCGCACGTGGTATGGGCGCGTCCTCGTCGAGCGCGTCGAAGGGTTTGCCCCCGAGGCCGATTGGCAGCGCGCCTATGGCGAAATCAACGACTTCGAGGAGCAGCTCGACGAGAACCGTACGATCGTCATCAAGCTCTGGCTGCAGATCAGCAAAGACGAGCAAGAGGCGCGCTTCAGCGCCCGTGAAAAGACCGGCTTCAAGCGGTACAAAATCACGGAGGAAGACTGGCGCAATCGCAAGAAGTGGGACGCCTACCAGCTCGCCGTGAACGACATGGTCGAGCGAACGAGCACGGACATCGCGCCGTGCTCGTTCGCTCGACCATGTCGTTCACGGCGAGCTGGTAGGCGTCCCACTTCTTGCGATTGCGCCAGTCCTCCTCCGTGATTTTGTACCGCTTGAAGCCGGTCTTTTCACGGGCGCTGAAGCGCGCCTCTTGCTCG